>NZ_JBFREY010000012.1:0-160685 GCF_052114545.1 Pseudomonas sp. KB_12
ACCACTTGCGACCACTTGCGCTTCCGATCTCTCGTTAGCGGGAGGCGAATTCTACAGCGTTACTCGCTGCTGTCAACACCTCTTTTTCACCGCTTTCGACCGAGAAGATCGAACCGCCGATAGAGCCAAACAACACCGCTCTACCTGCTCCTTCCGGGCTTCGATGAACTGAAGCCCAACACCTTCGAAACTTACTTAACTCATTGAATCTCAAGGAGTTTTCCGTTTCGACTGCGCCGGAAGTGGGGCGAATTATAGACTTCCAGAATCTGCCGTCAACACCTTTTTTCAGCTTTATTCGGATTTCAGCGTAATACGCGCGAAAGCCTTCTTGCCGGCCTGACATACATGAGTAGAACCCAGCACATATATATAGGTGCGATCCACAACCTCACCATCTATACGCACGCCGCCCGAACCCAGGAGATCTCGCGCCACCGCTGCGTTCTTGACCAGGCCTGCTTTATTAAGGACTGCCGCAATCGGCATATCCTCGGCAGCAGTCAACTCGATCTCCGGCAGATCATCCGGCAACTCACCGTCCTTCATGCGATTACCCGCCGCACGATGAGCATTGGCCGCAGCCTCCTCACCGTGGAAACGAGCAACAATCTCTTCGGCCAGCTTGATCTTGATGTCTCGCGGATTGGCCCCCGCCTCGACATCGGCACGGAACGCATTGATCTCATCCATGGATCGGAAGCTCAACAGCTCGAAGTAACGCCACATCAGCACATCAGGAATGGAGACCAGTTTGCTGTACATGACGCCTGGCGCTTCCTGGATACCTACGTAGTTGCCCAGCGACTTGGACATCTTCTTCACGCCATCCAGACCTTCCAGCAATGGCATGGTCAGAATGCACTGCGCCTCCTGACCATAGCCGCGCTGCAACTCACGCCCCATCAACAGGTTGAACTTCTGGTCAGTACCGCCGAGCTCAACGTCCGCGCGCAACGCGACCGAGTCATAACCCTGTACAAGCGGGTAGAGGAACTCATGAATGGCAATTGGCTGATTGGATTTATAGCGCTTGTCGAAATCATCGCGCTCGAGCATACGAGCCACGGTGTATTGAGACGTCAGGCGAATGAAATCCGCCGGCCCCATCTGATCCATCCAAGTGGAGTTGAAAGCCACTTCAGTCCTGGCCGGATCAAGAATCTTGAAAACCTGAGTCTTGTAGGTCTCGGCGTTATCGAGAACCTGCTCACGAGTCAGCGGTGGGCGCGTAGCACTCTTGCCGCTTGGATCACCGATCATCCCGGTGAAGTCACCTATAAGGAAGATGACCTGATGCCCCAGATCCTGGAACTGGCGCAGCTTATTAATAAGCACGGTATGACCCAGGTGCAGATCGGGCGCCGTCGGATCGAAGCCAGCCTTGATACGCAGCGGCTGCCCGCGCTTGAGCTTTTCGATCAGCTCGGACTCGACCAACAGTTCTTCCGCACCACGTTTGATCAGCGCTAGCTGCTCTTCAACCGACTTCATAACAGACCCGTAAGGCTCAGATTCAAAGGGCCCCAACCATACAAGATCGCGCACCAAATACAAGGTTTGCCCGGCGCGCGGACGCCAATCCACAGAACAGAGCGTTCGCGGGCTTGCTTCGCAGGGGTTTTGGTTATATTTTATACAGTTATTTCATCTTCATCATGTCATTCATCTTTTCCAATTCATCTTTTCAAAAGTCAAAATTACTTATGACCACAGAACCGTCTAAAGCGCCACCGCTTTACCCAAAGACCCACCTGCTTGCCGCAAGTGGCATCGCAGCCCTCCTTAGCCTGGCGCTCCTGGTGTTTCCCTCCAGCGATGTTGAAGCCAAAAAGACGACTCTGAGTCTTGAACTGGAAAGCCCTGCTGAACAACTGACACAAGAACAAGACGCCGCCGAAGCCGTTCAAGCCACAAACGAACCGGCCGCCTCTCCTTTTGCGCAGATTGAAAACAGCCCGCAAGACACCGCCGAGGCCGCCACCCAAGTAGAAGCGCCTGTAGCAGAAGAGAAGAAGGGACCAGACCATCGCGAAGTGATTGTTGCCAAGGGCGACACACTTTCCACCCTCTTCGAAAAGGTTGGCCTGCCCTCGACTTCGGTCCATGAAATCCTGGCCAGCGACAAGCAAGCCAAGCAGTTCACTCAACTGCAGCGCGGCCAGAAACTCGAATTCGAACTCAATCCAGACGGACAGCTGACCAACCTGCACACCAAGCTGAGCGACCTGGAAAGCATCACCCTGACCAAAAACGACAAGGGTTATGTATTTAACCGCGTCACCGCCAAACCTACCGTTCGCTCGGCCTACGTTCATGGCGTCATCAACAGCTCATTGTCCCAGTCGGCGGCTCGTGCCGGCCTTTCCCATAGCCTGACCATGGACATGGCCAGTGTATTTGGCTACGACATCGACTTCGCCCAGGACATTCGCCAGGGTGACGAATTCGACATCATCTATGAGCAAAAAGTGGTCAACGGCAAGAGCGTCGGCAACGGTCCGATTCTTTCCGCGCGCTTCACCAACCGCGGCAAGACGTACACCGCAGTGCGCTACACCAACAAACAAGGCAACAGCAGCTACTACACTGCCGACGGCAACAGCATGCGCAAGGCCTTCATCCGTACACCGGTTGATTTCGCCCGTATCAGCTCGAAGTTCTCCGCCGGTCGCAAGCATCCAATCCTGAACAAGATCCGCGCCCATAAAGGCGTCGACTACGCCGCCCCCCGTGGTACGCCAATCAAGGCTGCCGGCGACGGCAAGGTATTGCTGGCCGGACGTCGTGGCGGTTATGGCAACACCGTGATCATCCAGCACGGCAATACCTATCGCACGCTGTACGGCCATATGCAGGGCTTCGCCAAAGGCGTGAAGACCGGCGGTACTGTCAAGCAAGGGCAGGTGATCGGCTACATCGGCACTACCGGCCTGTCCACCGGCCCACACTTGCATTATGAGTTCCAGGTCAACGGCGTCCACGTCGATCCACTAGGCCAGAAACTGCCGATGGCCGATCCGATCGCCAAGGCCGAGCGCGCGCGCTTCCTGGCCCAAAGCCAGCCCCTGATGGCTCGCATGGATCAAGAGAAAGCCACCATGCTGGCCTCGAGCAAGCGTTAAGCATGGCGCTCTATATCGGTGTGATGTCCGGGACCAGCCTGGATGGCTTGGATATCGCACTGATCGAACTGACCCCGGCGATCAAACTGATCGCCACGCACTACATTCCGATGCCCGCCGTCCTGCACACCGAATTGCTCGGATTGTGCAGCAGTGGGCCCGATGAAATCGCCCGCTCCGCCATTGCCCAGCAAAGCTGGGTAAAGCTCGCTGCACAGGGTATCCATACCCTGCTCAACGAACAGAAACTCAAGCCTGAAGACATCACGGCGGTCGGCAGCCACGGCCAGACCATCCGCCATGAACCAGCCCGCGGGTTTACCGTACAGATTGGCAATCCGGCCTTGTTGAGCGAGTTGACCGGCATCGCCGTCGTCAGCGATTTCCGCAGCCGCGACGTCGCCGCCGGTGGACAAGGCGCCCCGCTGGTTCCGGCATTTCACGAAGCACTGTTCGAAGAACGAGTCGGTAATCGCGCCGTGCTGAATGTCGGCGGTTTCAGCAATCTCAGCCTGATAGAGCCAGCAAAACCAGTAGCCGGTTTCGACTGTGGCCCAGGCAACGTATTGCTCGATGCCTGGATACACCAACAACGAGGCGAGCATTTCGATCGTGACGGTCAATGGGCTGCCAGCGGGAAAGTCGAGCCAGCTCTGCTCAAGACGCTGCTCAGCGATCCCTTCTTTGTCACGAAGGGGCCGAAAAGTACCGGGCGTGAAGTATTCAACCTGCCTTGGCTGAGACAGCATTTGTCGCAGTTACCAGTCTTCACCCCGGAAGACGTGCAGGCAACGTTGCTCGAACTGACAGCCCTGACCATCGTCGAATCACTCCAACATGCCCAGTCCAATACTCAAGAGTTGCTCGTCTGTGGCGGCGGCGCGCACAACCAGGCGCTTATGAAACGCCTGGCTGACTTGCTGCCAGATACCAAAGTCAGCAGTACAGCGGTATACGGCGTAGACCCGGATTGGGTTGAAGCCATGGCCTTCGCCTGGCTTGCCCATTGTTGCCTTGAAGGTATTCCCGGCAACCGCCCAAGTGTCACCGGCGCACGCGGGCTACGCGTACTCGGCGCCATCTACCCGGCCTGAATCCAATAATGACGGACACAAAAAAGCCGCAGGGCCCTAAGGCGCTGCGGCTTTTTATTGAAGTACTCAGATCGAGAACGAAGAACCGCACCCACAGGTCGTGGTCGCGTTTGGGTTCTTGATCACGAATCGCGAGCCTTCCAGGCCTTCCTGATAATCCACCTCGGCACCTGCCAGGTACTGGAAGCTCATCGGATCGACCACCAGGCTGACCCCTTCGCGCTCGACGATGGTGTCGTCGTCGGCCACTTCTTCATCAAAAGTGAAACCGTACTGAAAACCGGAACAACCGCCGCCCGTGACAAACACGCGCAGTTTCAAACGATCATTGCCCTCTTCATCGACCAGGCTCTTCACCTTGTGCGCGGCACCGTGGGTGAATTGCAAAGCCGTGGGGGTGAAGGTTTCGACGCTCATGCTGAATATCTCCCGGCGCTTACGCCGCCATAATGCGTGATGGCAGGCATTATCCGCTTCTCCTAGAAAATCGGTCAACTATTTAGAAGAGCAGCGGCGACTACAAGCCTCAAGCTTGTAGTTGCCAACTGAAAGCGTGTAACTGCCGTTACGGCAACATCCCTGCATGGGACAGCCCCAGGCGCTCATCCAGCCCGAACAGGATGTTCATGTTCTGCACTGCCTGGCCGGACGCGCCCTTGACCAGGTTATCGATGACCGACAACACCACCACCAGATCACCGTCCTGCGGACGATGCACGGCGATCCGGCAAACGTTCGCACCGCGTACGCTGCGGGTTTCCGGATGGCTGCCTGCCGGCATTACGTCGACGAACGGCTCGTTGGCGTAACGCTTTTCAAACAACGCCTGCAGGTCCACCGAACGATCGACGACGGTCGCATAAAGAGTGGAGTGGATACCACGAATCATCGGCGTCAGGTGCGGCACGAAGGTCAGGCCGACCTCCTTGCCCGCAGCCCGGCGCAATCCCTGGCGAATTTCCGGCAGGTGACGGTGCCCCTTGACCGCGTACGCCTTCATGCTTTCCGACGTTTCGGAGTACAGCGAACCGACACTGGCGCCACGCCCGGCCCCACTGACACCGGACTTGCAGTCGGCAATCAGACGCGAAGCATCGGCAAGACCGGCCTCGAGCAGCGGCAGGAACCCCAGCTGAGTTGCCGTCGGATAGCAACCTGGCACCGCGATCAGTCGGGCCTGCTTGATTTTCTCGCGATTGACTTCCGGCAATCCATAGACTGCCTCGTCGAGCAGATCCGGCGCGCCGTGAGGTTGACCGTACCACTTGGCCCATTCATCGGCGTCCTGCAGGCGGAAGTCCGCCGACAGGTCGATGACCTTGGTCCCGGCGGCCAGCAGTTCACCCGCCAGGGCGTGGGCGACACCGTGGGGCGTGGCGAAGAACACCACATCGCAAGCGCCGAGGGTCTTGATGTCCGGAACGCTGAACGCCAGGCCGTCGTAATGACCTCGCAGGTTCGGGTACATGTCGGCGACGGCCAGGCCGGCCTCGGATCGGGAAGTGATGACCACCACCTCAGCTTGCGGATGCTGTGCCAACAGACGCAGCAGTTCGACACCGGTGTACCCCGTGCCGCCGACGATACCGACCTTGACCATAAACCTGCCCTCAACGAACCCACTGGAAAGCCGTCGATGATAGGGGCCGCAGGGCCCGGCGACAACCGCCAAGGTGACGTGCGGACGCTCTAACCTCTACTATCGGGCTACCGTGAATCCTGGGAATAACTAAAAATGCTCTATCTGTGGCTCAAAGCACTTCACATCGTCAGCATGGTCTGCTGGTTCGCCGGCCTGTTCTACCTGCCTCGCCTGTTTGTCTATCACGCCCAAAGCGAGGACAGCGTCAGCAAGGAGCGTTTCAGCGTCATGGAGCGCAAGTTGTATCGCGGCATCATGGGCCCGGCGATGATTGCCACCGTGGTATTCGGCATCTGGCTGCTCAGTCTCAATGCCGGCGCCTACTTCACCCAAGGTGGCTGGATGCACGCCAAGCTGACCCTGGTCGTGCTGCTGATCGGTTACCACCATATGTGCGGCGCCCAGGTAAAACGCTTCGCCCGTGGCGAAAACACCCGCAGCCATGTCTTTTATCGCTGGTTCAATGAAGTGCCGGTCCTGATATTGCTGGCTATCGTAATTCTGGTTGTCGTCCGACCGTTCTAATCTCCAATCAGCGTCCATTATCCGGGGTACTTGCGATGTCGTTGCCCGCTCTGCTTGAACAACGCTTGCGCCTGCCCGTCGTGGCAGCGCCAATGTTCCTGATTTCCAATCCGCAACTGGTGCTGGCCTGCTGCCGTAACGGCATCGTCGGTAGCTTTCCGGCGTTGAACCAGCGCGAAAGCAGTGGCTTCAAGGCCTGGCTGGAGGAAATCGAAGCAGGCCTGGGGACCCTGGAAAATCCGGCACCCTACGCTGTGAACCTGATCGTCCATCACAGCAACCCGCGGCTTCAAGCCGACTTGGCCATCTGCATCGAACACAAGGTGCCGATTGTCATCACCAGCCTTGGCGCGGTGAAGGAGTTGGTGGATGCCGTCCATGTTTATGGCGGACTGGTGTTCCATGACGTGACGACCCGGCGTCATGCCGAGAAAGCCGCCGAAGCCGGTGTCGATGGCTTGATCGCCGTTGCCGCCGGTGCAGGCGGACACGCCGGGACCTGGAGCCCGTTTTCATTGATTGCCGAGATCCGGCAGTTTTTTGATAAGACCTTGCTGCTTGCAGGATGCCTGAACCACGGTCATCAGATTCTGGCCGCACAATTGCTCGGCGCCGATCTGGCCTACTTCGGTACGCGCTTTATCGCTACGAGCGAAAGCCACGCCCCTGACGCTTATAAAGAGATGTTGCTCACATCCAGAGCCGCAGACATCGTGCATACTCCCGCTGTATCCGGAGTGCCGGCCAGTTTCATGCGCCAGAGCCTGGAGAACGCCGGTTTCGATCTGGCCGCTCTGCAGAACAAGGGCGAGGTGGATTTTGGCTCGAAACTCAAACCGCTGAACGATGAAGCCAAGGCCTGGAAAACCGTATGGTCCGCGGGCCAGGGCGTGGGTGAAATCAATGATTTGCCCAGCGTCGATCAGTTGGTGGCACGCCTGGATGAAGAATACCGTCAGGCACATGCCCGGGCGGCGCAGCTTGGCGGGCAATGGCCCCGCTGAAGCAACCCCAAAACAACAGTTACTTAACTTTCAGAGACAAGGATGCCGGGCATGAGCGAAACCCGTTTCAACATCGTATTCGACGGAGGCCTGATGCCGGGCGTCGATACCACCACCGCCAAACTCAACCTCGCCGAACTGTTCAAAAGCGACATCAGCGCCATTGAACGGCTGTTCACCGGTCGCAAGGTTGCCCTTAAAAGCAACCTGTCCCAGAGCGAAGCCCAGCAGTACCTGGAAGCGCTCAACAAGAGCGGAATCGACGCCCGAATCGAAGCCGAACCTGCCGCCCTCCAACTGAGCCTTGGCGAAGTACAGGAGTCGCCGCAACAGCCGGGTGGACGCCATCCAGAGTCGATCGTCGACCCCGTCTCGCCGTACGCGCCTCCCCGCGCCGAAGTGGGTGAAGCGCTCGCCGAGTACAGCACGCTAAAACCCTTCAGCTTCGATGGGCGTATCGGGCGTTTGCGCTACCTGGCCTGGACCATGGTGTTGACCCTGGCCATGCTGCCCTTGGTCGGCCTGGGCTTCTGGTTGGCCACGGCCTGGCTGCTGGCTTCCAACTCGATAGCTGCACTGATTGTCGGCGGTCTGCTCGGCGCAGCCGTTGTACTTGCCTTTGCCTTCGTGAGCATCCAGTTCAACGTCCAGCGCCTGCATGACCTCGGCTGGTCGGGGTGGTTGTGGCTGATCAACCTCGTTCCATTCGTGGGCAGCATCTTCCCGTTCATCCTGATCATCGCCCCAGGCAATACCGGTGCAAACCAGTATGGTCCGCCGCCACCGCGCAATACCACGGCAGTCAAACTGCTGGCGTCGCTTTGGCTTGTGATGATCGTCCTGATTTTCCTGGCTACCTTTGCCGGCATCTTCGGAGCCCTCCAGGAGGATTACGACAGCAGCAGCCTGAGCAGCTATGAAAGCAGCGAGTCCAGCAACGAAACCACCGAAGAACCCGCTGTCGAGGCAGCCGAGCCCGCCTCGCCTTCTGTAGACTATGAGGAAGAAGAGGAACAATAAGCGCGCTTCATGCCGGTGACAGCCCAGTCAACTGGCGGCGGGCTGTTGCGATGGAGAACTGCATGACCCGTTACGCACTGATCACTGGCGCTTCCAGCGGCATTGGCCTGGCCATGGCTGAAGCGCTGGCCCGGCGCGGCCGCAACCTGATACTGGTGGCTCGACAGCGTGATCGGCTGGAAAGTATTGCAATCGAACTGACTCAGCGGTTTGGCGTAGAGGTGTTGTTCCGGGCCTGCGACCTGGGAGAACCGCTGAGGCTTTCAGGCTTTCTGCTGGAACTGGAGGAAGGCGAGCGGCAGATTGATCTGCTGGTCAATTGTGCTGGCATCGGCACCAGCGGGCCGTTCCTGGGCCAGGACTGGATGACCGAGCAGGATCTGATCGAAGTCAACATCCTCGCCCTGACACGGCTTTGTCATGCCATCGGTAACAGCATGGCGCTGCTTGGCGGCGGCCAGATCCTCAACGTCGCCTCGACTGCCGCGTTCCGGCCCGGCCCCTGGATGAGTACCTATTACGCCAGCAAGGTCTATGTGCTGCACTTCTCCGAAGCCCTGCGGGTCGAGCTGAAGAAATGCGCGATCAAGGTTTCGGTGCTTTGCCCTGGCCCGACCCGGACCGGCTTCTTTTCCAGGGCGCAGATGGACGAACAGAAACTCATCGACAGCAAGTTGCTGATGAGCCCGGAAGAAGTGGCCCTGTACGCCGTGCGTGCACTGGACCGCAACCGCGCCATCATCATTCCCGGACGCCGCAACCGCTGGCTGGCCGCACTGCCGCGACTGGGGTCGCGATGGCTGGTACGAACCATCGCCGGCATGATCAACAAGGCTTATTGCCCGCGCTGACCCCTTCAAGTTGAATAACCAGGCGCCTCAACCGGAGCCTTCATGCCCCCGACCTCGACGAACCCAACGGAGAAAACAGCTGTGGATACTCTGTTTACCAAGATTATCAACCGGGAAATCCCGGCGAAGATCATTTACGAGGATGACCAGGTATTGGCCTTCCACGACATCGCCCCACAGGCGCCTGTACATTTCTTGGTCATACCGAAAAAACCGATTCGCACCCTCAATGACCTGGCCGAAGAAGACAAAGGCCTGGCTGGACACATTTTGTTCACTGCCCAGCGCCTGGCACTTGAATTGGGCTGTGAAGAAGGTTTTCGCGTGGTGATGAATTGCAATGAACTGGGTGGGCAAACGGTCTATCACATTCATATGCATGTGCTGGGGCAGCGCCAGATGAACTGGCCGCCGGGCTGATACCCCTGACCCAACGCAAATCTTCGGCGGTCGATTGGGTTAAACTGGCCGCTGTGATTTTTCCCGGAGGTAAGCATGACTACCCAACGTCACTACTCGCCGATTGACCGTCTGTTGCTGCAAGCTGATACCGCGATGCGCACGCTGCTGCCCTTCAGTGGCCAGCCGTACCGCCCATCACCGGCTATCGTGCAGCCAGACGCGCAACTGAGTGACGAGCAAACCCGCCACGTCGCCGGACTGATGCGCATCAACCACACCGGCGAAGTCTGTGCCCAGGCGCTGTATCAGGGCCAGGCGCTGACAGCGAAGCTACCGCAAGTGCGTGAGGCAATGGAGCATGCCGCCGAGGAAGAAATCGACCATCTGGTCTGGTGTGAACAACGGATTCGCCAGCTGGGCAGCCATACCAGCGTCCTGAACCCGCTGTTCTATGGGATGTCATTCGGGATCGGCGCCGTTGCCGGGTTGATCAGTGACAAAGTCAGCCTTGGTTTCGTTGCGGCGACCGAGCATCAAGTGTGCAAGCATTTGAATGAACACCTCGAACAACTGCCAGCCGAGGATGAAAAATCCCGGGCGATCCTTGAGCAGATGCGCGTGGATGAGGAACACCACGCCGAGAGTGCGCTTGAGGCCGGTGGCTTCCGTTTTCCGGCCCCGGTGAAGTTCGGCATGAGCCTGCTGGCCAAGGTCATGACCAAAAGCACTTATCGGATTTGACGGCAATTGGGGACTGACTAGCTCATTCCCACGGAAATTAAAAAGGCGACGTCCCCCTAGGGAAGTCGCCTTTTTTCTGTCCGAAAACTTCAATACGGCCCGTCAGCTATCGACTCAACCCAACTCGATGATTTCATAATCGTGGGTGATTTCGACCCCGGCGGCGCCAAGCATGATCGAAGCCGAGCAGTATTTCTCGGCGGACAGCTCAATGGCGCGCTTGACCTGGGCTTCCTTCAGGGCCCGCCCCTTCACCACGAAGTGCATGTGGATCTTGGTAAACACTTTGGGATCTTCAGTGGCGCGCTCTGCCTCCAGGAAAGCTTCGCAGCTTTCGACCGCCTGGCGGGATTTTTTGAGAATGCTGACCACGTCGAAGTTGCTGCAACCGCCCACGCCCAGCAGGAGCATTTCCATCGGCCGAACACCCAGGTTCCGCCCACCGGCCTCTGGCGGGCCGTCCATGACGACCACATGACCACTGCCTGACTCACCGAGGAACATGGCTTCACCAGCCCATTGGATGCGTGCCTTCATCGCCAAGACTCCACTGTTAAAAAAAGGGTCGCCAGCTTAGCACAGCGCTCCGGCATGACCGCTCTGCGTCTTAGGAGACCTGACCTACCAGCACGTAGGTAAATTCTCAAATCAATTAAGGACGCCTCTGTTAAGCTGGCCATACGCCAACTCGCTGGCGCATGGCCAGCTTTTAGCGATAGCCATTCGCGTCTATAAAAAAACCAAATCACTGCGCAGTCTTTCGGGATACAACCATGGTTGCCATTACTCCCACGTTCAAGATCAAGAATCTCGACAAACTCTTGATGCATTGCCAGCGCCGCCGCTATCCAGCCAAACACAACATCATTTGTGCGGGAGATCGTTCCGAGACGCTGTTTTTCATCATCAAGGGGTCGGTCACTATCCTCATAGAAGATGATGACGGTCGGGAAATGATCATCGCCTACCTCAATTCCGGGGATTTTTTCGGCGAGCTGGGGTTATTCGAACAGGCGGGCAAGGAACAGGAACGCAGTGCCTGGGTGCGGACCAAGATTGAATGTGAAGTTGCGGAAATCAGCTACGCAAAATTCCGAGAACTGTCCCTGCAAGACCCAGACATTCTTTACGTCCTCAGCGGACAAATCGCACAGCGCCTGCGCAATACCACCCGCAAGGTCGGCGATCTCGCATTTTTCGATGTCACCGGACGAGTCGCACGCTGCCTGTTGGAACTGTGCAAGCAGCCCGATGCCATGACCCACCCGGACGGCATGCAGATCAAGGTGACCCGCCAAGAGATTGGGCGGATTGTCGGCTGTTCGCGGGAAATGGTCGGTCGCGTTCTCAAGGATCTGGAAGAGCGCAACCTGGTCAGTGTCAAAGGCAAGACCATGGTGGTGTTCGGAACGCGTTAGGCGCCCAGCAGATTGCTCAGCAGCTCCCGGTACAAAGCGTCGAGCCGCTCCAGCGCGTGAGGCGCCGGGAATTTTTCATGCAGGGCAATATGGCTCTCAGCTCGCACTCGCTGCTCCAGGCCGCAAGCCTCATTGAAGCGATTGACTGCCGCGACCATGGACTCGCGCTCGTTCTCCAGCAAAAGCGCGCCATGAACCAGCCCCACCGGACGTTGGCCACCCTTGCTCTGGCGCCAGCGCTGAGCGGTGCCCACCATTTTCCGGCCGTCGAGGTTGACGTTGAAGCGCCCGTCACAAAAAGCCCCTTCCACCTCTCCCAGCGAAGCTACCCCGCCCAACTCGTCCAACAGCTGACAGA
The DNA here is from genome assembly GCF_052114545.1 of Pseudomonas sp. KB_12. NCBI lineage: Bacteria > Pseudomonadati > Pseudomonadota > Gammaproteobacteria > Pseudomonadales > Pseudomonadaceae > Pseudomonas > Pseudomonas sp. KB_12. Next base: position 12,181 of record NZ_JBFREY010000012.1, read on the forward strand.
TGGGATCGCACAACCGGCGATACCCGGTTTCGATACGTCCGTGGTCACCTTCACTGCGCGGTGGTGCGTAGACCAAGGCGATATTGACCGTAGCGGCTGACTGCGGCACCGGTTCGCCGCCCGTTTCGCGCAACAGCACCGGCCAACCGTTGGCGGCCGATACTTCACAGGCGTGTTCAAACCCTGGCAGGCGACTCAAGCGACGCGGCATAACCAGCGCACGGTCGTTGGGCTGCCAGAACAGCAGGCCGAACTCGGCGTCGCCCGCGCAGATGCTGGCCAACAGATCCTGTTCGGCTTGCAGACCAGCTTCGACGGTGAGGGAAATCACAGGCGACATGGATCAGTCCAGCGTCGAGCCGCTTACCGGCAGACCACGCTCAGGAAAGAACAGTCGCTGCAATTCCGTACCCGGGTTCTCGGCGCGCATGAACGCTTCGCCCACCAGGAACGAGTACACATCGCTGACTTCCATCAGCTCGACATCGGCCCGGTTGAGGATCCCGCTTTCGGTGATGACCAAGCGATCGCGCGGAATGCGCGGCAACAGGTCCAGGGTGGTTTCCAGGCTCACTTCGAAAGTGTGCAGGTTGCGATTGTTCACGCCGACCAGTTTGGTATCGAGGGTTTTCAGGGCTCGCTCCAACTCGTCACCGTCGTGGACTTCCACCAGGACGTCCAGCCCGACGCTTTTGGCAACGGCCGCCAGCTCGGCCATTTTCACGTCGTCCAAGGCGGAAACGATCAACAGTACGCAGTCGGCGCCCAGCGCACGCGCCTCGATGATCTGGTACGGGTCGATCATGAAATCCTTGCGGATCACTGGCAGCTTGCATGCCGCCCGCGCCTGCTTCAGGTAATCGTCGGCCCCTTGGAAAAAGTCGACGTCGGTCAGCACCGAGAGGCAGGTAGCACCGCCCTTCTCGTAGCTTCGCGCGATCTCGGCCGGGACAAAGTGCTCGCGAATCACGCCCTTGCTGGGGGACGCCTTCTTGATTTCGGCAATCACCGCCGGCTGTTTTTTCTTGGCCTGATCGATCAGAGCCTGGGCAAAGCCGCGCGGCGCATCCGCTGAACGCGCCAGGCTTTCCAGCTCGGCCAGACTGACCCGAGCGCTGCGCTCGGCCACTTCCTGGGCCTTGCGAGCCAGAATTTTTTCCAGAACCGTTGGCACGCTCATCCTTCGTTCTCCACTTTGAATACGGCGGTAAATGCACCCAACTCTTCGAGCTTTTCCCTGGCCAGCCCTGTGTGCAGTGCATCATGGGCCAGTTCCACGCCTTGCTTGAGGCTGCTGGCGTGGTCGGCGGCGTACAACGCGGCACCGGCATTGAGCACGATCATCTCGGCGGCTTTCTGGCCATTCTCGGTCTTGCGACGCCCCAGGGCATCACGAATCAGCTCCAGCGACTGGGCCGGGCTGTCGACTGCCAGCCCGTGCAGGCTCTGGCTCTTCATGCCGAGGTCTTCAGGTTCGACCCAATACTCGCTGATCTGATCATTTTTTAGTTCGGCCACGAATGTAGGCGCCGCCAGGCTGAACTCATCCAGCCCATCCTTCGAATGGACCACCAGTACGTGCTTGCTGCCCAGGCGTTGCAAGACTTCAGCCAATGGCCGGCACAACGCCTGGCTGAACACACCGACTACCTGATGTTTCACGCCGGCCGGATTCGTAAGCGGGCCGAGCATGTTGAACAGCGTACGCAGGCCCAGCTCACGGCGCGGCGCGGCGGCGTGTTTCATGGAGCTGTGATGGTTTTGGGCAAACATGAAGCCGATGCCGACATTATCAATGCAACGGGCCACTTGGATCGGCGTCAGGCTCAGGTAGATACCGGCCGCCTCCAGTACATCGGCGCTGCCACTCTTGCCAGAGACGGCGCGATTGCCGTGTTTGGCCACCGTGCACCCAGCTGCCGCGACGACAAATGCCGAGGCGCTGGAAACGTTGAAAATATTAGCGCCGTCACCACCGGTGCCCGCTACATCCACTACACCGTCCAGCGTCTTGAGTTCGACCTTGTCCGCCAGCTCACGCATCGCCGAAACCGCACCCACGATTTCATCGATGCTCTCACTCTTCATGCGCATGGCCATCATGAACGCGCCGATCTGCGCATCCGAGCATTGGCCGGTCATGATTTCGCGCATCACGTCGCGCATCTCGTCGGTGCTCAGGTCGAGATGGCCGACGATACGGCTCAGGGCTGTCTTGATATCCATGAAAAGTCCTTAGCGCGTGCCGCCGGTTTGTTTGAGAAAGTTGGCGAACAGTTCGTGGCCCTGTTCGGTGAGAATAGACTCGGGATGAAATTGCACACCCTCGATATTCAGCGTCTTGTGGCGCAGCCCCATGATTTCATCGACCGAGCCATCTTCAAACTGGGTCCAGGCGGTCAATTCCAGACAGTCGGGCAGAGTTTCGCGCTTGACCACCAGGGAATGGTAGCGGGTTACGGTAAGCGGATGATTCAGCCCCTCGAACACGCCCTTGTCCTCGTGGAATACCGGGCTAGTCTTACCGTGCATGACTTGTCGGGCACGCACCACGTCGCCGCCGAACGCCTGGCCGATCGACTGATGTCCCAGGCAAACACCGAGGATCGGCAGCTTGCCGGCGAAATACTTGATGGCGTCGATGGAAATGCCCGCTTCGGTCGGCGTGCACGGGCCGGGCGAAACCACGATGCGCTCAGGCTTGAGGGCTTCGATTTCGGCGATGGTCAATTCGTCGTTGCGCACGACCTTGACCTCGGAGCCCAGCTCGCCGAGGTACTGCACAACGTTGTAGGTAAAAGAGTCGTAGTTATCGATCATCAGCAACATGGCGTAAGCAACCTATTGAATTCACTGACTTTAAATACAGCCTTCAGAGAGAGACCCGCACGCTGCTGCGCTTGGCGAGGCAAGTGATGCCCCTGCGAAGCGGCTCTACGAGCGGGTAAAGAAGGCAAATCGGTACAGGTCCGGCGAGGCCGGCGGAGAATGTTCAGGCGCGCCAACGCCAGCGGGCGTGAGCCTTGATCATTTGATCCAGAAGTTTGCTGACAATCGACACAGGGAAAGTCTCGTTCATACGTCCCGGCACAGTAGCTTAGCTGGGCGGAGCACGCAATATGAGCGATCCCGAAGGGCTTTGAAACAATCGCGACGTTCAAGATGGATGGCAAAATGCCGGAAGTTTTTGGTACTGTCGTTTCGTTTTCTAACAAAAATAAGATAAAAACGGACTTCCTCATGATCAAAAAAACGCTGTTCGTACCGATTGCCGGTTGCCTGCTGGCGATGGCCTGCGCCCAGGCGAGCGCCGCCCCCAACCCTTATTCCAAGTTCATCGTGTTCGGCGACAGCCTCAACGACGCTGGCCAGTTTGCCGACCCGAATGGTCCACCCGGCTCGACCGAGCGTTATACCAACCGAACCGGTCCGATCTACACCGACGGCAGCGGCGAGGCCTACTCCGCCAACTCCACCCAGTTGCTCGGTGGGCGCTTGGGTTATTCCGCCGACGAGACCGCCGCTTCCACTTCGGCGGTCCGCGCCAGCGAGGGGCTGGCGGACGGCAACAACTGGGCAGTGGGCGGTTATCGTACCGACCAGATCCTCGAATCGATTACTGGCGTGTCCGACACCGGCGAGCGCAGCCGTCCCGGCTACTTGCAGTCCAATGGCCTGCGCGCCGATCCGAATGCGCTGTATTACATTTCCGGTGGTGGCAACGACTTCCTACAAGGTCGGGTGCTGACCCCCGAACAAGCGAACGCCGCCGCGGACCGCCTGGCCGACAGCGTCCAGGTGCTGCAAACGGCCGGCGCGCGCTATGTGATGGTCTGGTTGTTGCCCGACCTGGGCCTGACCCCGGCCCTCAACGGCGGTCCTTTGCAAGACGCCTTTTCGCAACTGGGCAACCAGTTCAACCAACAACTGATCACGCGACTGCAAGGCATCGACGCTGAAATCATTCCATTGAACATTCCGCTTCTGCTGAAGGAAAGCTTCGCCGACCCAGCAAGATTTGGCCTCGCCACCGGTGAGAATCTCACCGCGACCTGCTTCAGCGGCAACGGCTGCACGGAAAACGCCACCTACGGCATCAACAGCGCCACGCCTGATCCCACCAAGCTGATCTACAACGACGCGGTCCATCCGACCGAAACCGGGCAAAAACTGATCGCCGACTACGCCTATTCCCTGCTCGCGGCACCATGGGAGCTGACGCTGTTGCCGGAAATGGCCCACTCGACCCTACGCGCCCATCAGGACGAGTTGCGCAGCCAATGGCAATCGGACTGGGAGAACTGGCAGGCCGTCGGCCAATGGCGAGCCATCGTCGCAGGCGGCGGCCAGCATCTGGACCTGGACAGCCAGAGCGGCGGCGCCAGCGCCGACGGCAGCGGCTACAGCCTGAACATCGGCGGTAGCTATCGCCTCAACGACGCGTGGCGCGTGGGTGTCGCCGCCGGTTTCTATCGCCAGGACATGGAAGCAGGCCATAACGACTCGGACTACAAGCTCAACAGCTACCTGGCGACCGCTTTCGCCCAGTTCCAGCAAAACCGCTGGTGGGCCGATGCAGCGCTGACCGGCGGCAAGCTCGACTATGACAACCTGGAGCGCAAGTTCGACCTGGGCGTCAACGAAGCGCAGGAGAAAGGCGACACGGACGGCCATCTATGGGCATTCAGCACGCGGGTGGGCTACGACATCGCCCAGCCGGGCAGCGAATGGCACCTCTCGCCGTTTGTCAGCGCTGATTATGCGAAGGTGGAAGTCGACGGCTATTCGGAAAAGAGCAGCCGCTCCACAGCCCTGACCTTCGACGACCAGACCCGCGATTCGAAACGCCTGGGCATTGGCTTGCAGGGTAAATACAACATCACCCGCCAGACCCAGGTGTTTGGCGAATATGCCCACGAACGCGAGTACGAAGACGACACGCAAAAGGTCAACATCGCTCTCAACAGCCTGCCGGCCAACGACTTCACACTGGAAGGCTATACGCCACAGAGCCACCTCAATCGCCTGAGCCTGGGGGTCAGCCACAAGTTGACCAACGACTTGGCGCTACGGGGTGGTTATACACTGCGCAAGGATGATGACATGACCCAACAAGGGGTAAGCCTGGGGGTCAGCCTGGATTTCTGAGCGAGAAAACCTGTGGGAGCGAGCTTGCTCGCGATAGCGGACTGTCAGTCGACCTATGGGTTGAATATGACGGCCTCATCGCGAGCAAGCTCGCTCCCACATGTTGATCGAGTTGCCTGAACGAACTGTGGCGAGGGAACTTGCTCCCTCGCTACAGTTGTTTGTTCGAGGGCTTCAGTCGTTCGAGGTCTGCTCGGCAAGCGCCACGGCGCGGAACATGGCCCGGCGCTTGTTCAGGGTTTCTTCCCACTCCAGCGCCGGCACCGAGTCGGCGACGATACCGCCGCCGGCCTGTACGTGCAGTTCACCGTTCTTGATGACGGCGGTGCGAATGGCAATGGCGGTGTCCATATTGCCGTTCCAGGCGAAGTAACCCACGGCCCCGCCGTACACGCCCCGCTTGACCGGCTCCAGTTCGTCGATGATTTCCATCGCGCGGATTTTCGGCGCGCCAGACAAGGTGCCCGCCGGCAGGATCGCCCGCAAGGCATCCATCGCCGTCAGCCCGGCCTTCAACTGGCCGGTGACGTTGGAAACGATGTGCATCACGTTGGAGTAGCGCTCGATGACCATCTTCTCGGTGAGCTTCACCGAGCCGATTTCCGAGACCCGCCCGGTGTCGTTGCGCCCCAGGTCAATCAGCATCAAGTGCTCGGCGATTTCCTTGTCGTCTGACAGCAGGTCCTCTTCCAAGGCCCGGTCAGCTTCCTCCGTGGCGCCACGGGGACGAGTGCCGGCGATCGGCCGCACCGTGATCAGGTTGTCTTCGACCCGCACCAGCACTTCCGGCGAACTGCCCACGACATGGAAGTCGCCGAAGTTGAAGAAATACATGTAGGGCGTCGGGTTGAAACAGCGCAGCGCCCGATAGAGATCGATGGGCGCTGCCTTGAAGTCGATGGACATCCGTTGCGACGGCACGACCTGCATGCAGTCACCGGCGAGGATGTACTCCTTGATGGTATCGACGGCCCGTTCGTAATCGTCCTGGGTGAAACTGGAACGAAACACCGGATCGGCCGCCGACTGCTTGCTGAAGTCCAGGCCAGGACGCGGAGCGATCGGCTGACGCAACTTTTCCAACAGTGCTTGCAGGCTTTGTTGACCTTGCTCGTAGGCATCTTCCTGGGACGGATCGGCCAGGACGATGGCGTGCATCTTGCCGGCAAGGTTGTCGAAAACGACGACCGCGTCGGACACCATCAGCAAAATATCCGGCACGCCCAGCGGATCGGGGTTCGGGCAGGTGCCCAGGCGTTTTTCCACGTAGCGCACGCAGTCGTAGCCGAAATAACCCACCAGGCCACCGTTGAAACGCGGCAGGCCGGGGATGGTCGGTACGTTGTAGCGGGCCTTGAAGGTTTCGACGAACGCCAGCGGGTCTTCGACTTCGAGGCTTTCGATTTCGACACCGTCGTGGGTCACGCTGACGCGATGGTCATGGACCCGCAGCACCGTGCGGCACGGCAAGCCGATGATGGAATAACGGCCCCATTTTTCGCCGCCCTGTACCGATTCGAGCAAGTAAGAGTTGGGCTGGTCGGCCAACTTGAGGTAGATCGACAGCGGCGTGTCGAAGTCGGCCAGGGTTTCACAGGCAAGGGGGATGCGGTTGTAGCCGGCAGCGGCTAGACGCAGGAATTCTTCGCGGATCATGGGGTGCCTCGTGGCAAGAGGAGCTGACAGTCAGGTATGCAAACGCGCCGGATAACCGGCCAGGATCATGTCAGGTGCGCCAACGCCAGCGGGCCAGGGCCTTCATGACTTTCATCCAGAGTTTGCGAGTGACCACCACGATGGCGTTTCCAGAAGAGGATTGAACAGCGTCGGGCAACGTTATCTCAGCGGCCGGGTCCAGGCAACCGGGAATTAACAGGCGCAAATCGTCAATCACCAGCGTCGGAAACTCTTCGGCGATTGGCCGGCCGTGGTTGTAGCCGTAACTCAGTGCCACGCACTTGACCCCTGCCGCCTTGGCCGCCAGCACGTCACTGCGCGAGTCGCCGACGAACAAGGATTGCGAGGCCGGGATGTTGGCCATTTTCATCACGAAAAACAGCGCGGCCGGATCCGGTTTTTTCTGCGGCAAGGTATCGCCACCGATGATCCAGCGAAAATAGCGGCCGATTTTCATCTGGTCCAGCAACGGCGCAACGAAGCGCTCCGGCTTGTTGGTAATCAGGGCCATTTCCACGCCCTGCTTTTGCAGCCACTTGAGGGTGGAACGCACGCCGGGGTAGACCACCGTCAGCTGGTGATTGTCTTCGTAGGCTTCATTGAACAACTCCAGCGCCCGCTCGACCTCGGCATCATCGACACCTTGGGCGTCGATGTCATTGGCCAGGGCCCGGCGCACCAGCATCGGCGCGCCATTGCCGACCCAGTGGCGCACCGAATCGAGGCCGGCAGGCGGGCGTCCAAGCTTGAGCAGCATCGTGTCCACCGCCGCCGCGAGGTCCGGGACCGAATCGACCAATGTGCCATCAAGGTCGAACATCACCAGACGCGGCAAACTGCCGGGGAACAGCTGCTCGAAGCCGCTCATGGGCGCGCCAGGGCCAGTTCGGCGCGCATTTGTGCAATCACCTCTTCGTAGTTCGGTGCGTTGAAGATCGCCGAACCCGCGACGAACGTATCGGCGCCGGCCGCGGCGATTTCACGGATATTCTTCACGTTCACGCCACCGTCGATTTCCAGGCGAATATCACGGCCCGAGGCATCGATCAGCGCACGGGCTTCGCGCAGCTTGTCGAGCGTGCCCGGGATGAACTTCTGCCCACCGAAGCCTGGGTTGACGCTCATCAGCAGGATCATGTCGACCTTGTCCATCACGTACTTGAGCACGTCCAGGGGCGTTGCCGGGTTGAACACCAGGCCGGCCTTGCAACCGCCTTCGCGGATCAACTGCAGGGAGCGGTCGATGTGCTGCGTGGCTTCAGGGTGGAAAGTGATGTAGGTAGCGCCGGCTTCGATGAAGTCACCGACGATGCGGTCCACCGGGCTGACCATCAGGTGCGCATCGATCGGCGCGGTGACGCCGTACTTGCGCAGCGCCGCGCAGACCATCGGGCCGATGGTCAGGTTGGGCACGTAGTGGTTGTCCATGACATCGAAGTGCACGATGTCGGCCCCGGCGGCCAGAACGTTGTCCACTTCCTCGCCCAGGCGGGCGAAGTCGGCAGAGAGAATCGACGGAGCAATAGCGAAGGGCTGCATGACGCACCTGTTTTGAGCGAAATCACGATGGCGCGCATTGTATACCTCAAGATTTGGCGCGCCCACCGTGGCAATCGATCAATACGCCGCGCGGTAGATCTTCTCGATATCGGCGGCGCTCAGTTTGCGTGGATTGTTGCGCATTAGCCGTTCTATTCCCGCCGCTTCCACCGCCATGGACGGAATCACGTCCTCGGTCACGCCCAGGCTGCTGAGGCCCTTGGGTATTTCCACGGCGGCGCACAACGCAACCATGGCTTCCACGGCTTCGTCGGCCGCTTCAAGATCACTCAGGTGAGCGGTCTTGAGGCCCATGGCCTCGGCGATGTCACGCATGCGCTCGACACAGGCCATCTTGTTCCAGGTCATGACGTACGGCAGCAACAAAGCATTGGCGACGCCGTGGGACACGTGAAAACGCCCGCCCAACGGATAGGCCATCGCATGCACCGCCCCGACCCCGGCATTGCCGAACGCCATGCCGGCCATCAGGCTGGCCGTGGCCATGTCTTCCCGGGCTTGCAGGTGAGCCGGGTTGGCATAGGCCTTGGGCAGCGCGCGGCTGATCAGCTTGATTGCGCCGATGGCCAGGGCATCGGTGATGGGCGAAGCATTGAGCGACAGGTAGGCCTCGATGGCGTGTGCCAGCGCATCAACGCCACTGGCAGCCGTGACGCCGCGCGGGCAGGTGAGGGTCATTTGCGGACTGACCAGCGCCACGTCCGGCAACAGATAATCGCTGACGATACCTTTTTTCAGCTGCGCAGCCTTGTCGGAGAGGATCGCCACGTTGGTGACTTCCGAACCAGTACCGGCCGTGGTGGGGATGGCAATCATGGGCGGGCCTTTGCGCGGCACCTGATCGACACCGAACATATCCTGCAGCTCGCCGTGGTAACCGGCATAGACGCCCACGCACTTGGCAATGTCGATGGCACTGCCACCACCGAGACCGATCAGGCCATCATGACCACCGTCGCGATAGGCTTGCATGCAGTCCTCGACAATGGCGATTTCCGGGTCCGGCATGACCCGGTCGAAAATCTCGTAGTCCCGTCCGCCCAGATGTTGCAGGGCCAGTTCCACGGTGCCGGACTTGACCAACGCCGCATCGGTCACGATCAGCGGGTTGTCGACGTCCAGGCGCGTCAACTCCGCGGCCAGTTGCTCGATGGCAGCAGCACCGGTGATCAGTTTATGGGCGATTTTGAATGAGGAAAGACTCATGTGCGCGGCCTCTTATTCGAGTATGAGCTGGCACAAGGATAGCTCGGTATTGAGGGTTGTCTGCCATTCAGCGCATGAATACACCTCAGCCCCCCTGTGGGAGCGAGCTTGCTCGCGATGAGGCCATCACATCCAACATTGATGCTGGCTGACACACCGCTATCGCGAGCAAGCTCGCTCCCACACTGGTTTTGCATGGGTCGTCAGACTTGGGTCGTACGCAGCTTCTCGCTACGCCCACGCAACCACTCCAGGGTCAGCAACAGGATCACCGAGAAGGCAATCAGCAGCGTCGCCGCCGCCGCGATGGTGGGGCTGAGGTTTTCGCGAATGCCACTGAACATCTGCCGTGGCAAGGTTGCCTGCTCGGGGCCGGCCAGGAACAGGGTCACCACCACTTCATCGAACGACGTCGCGAAGGCGAACAGTGCCCCGGAGATCACGCCCGGGGCGATCAACGGCAGGGTCACCCGACGAAACGCCGTCAGTGGCGAAGCCCCAAGGCTGGCAGCGGCCCGAACCAGGTTGTGGTTGAACCCCTGCAGGGTCGCCGACACCGTGATGATCACGAACGGTACACCCAGCACGGCGTGGACCACGATCAGCGAGAAGAAGCTGTTGCCCAACCCCAGCGGTGCGAAAAACAGGTAACTGGCCACGCCAATGATCACCACAGGCACCACCATCGGCGAAATCACCAGGGCCATCACCAACGCCTTGCCTGGGAAGTCACCCCGGGTCAGGCCGATGGCCGCGAGCGTGCCGAAGACCATCGCCAGCAACGTCGCCGCCGGGGCGACGATGATGCTGTTTTTCAGCGCTCGCATCCATTCGGCCGAGGCGAAGAAATCGTGGTACCACTGCAGCGAAAAGCCCTGCAACGGGTAGACCAGGAAGCTGCCGGAGTTGAACGACAGTGGAATGATCACCAGCACCGGCAGGATCAGGAACAACAGAATCAGCCCGCAGAGTGTGCGCAAGCAGTAGAACCACACCCGCTCGACGGGGGACATGTAAGGACTCACCATTTTCGATCTCCCCTTAGCTCAGGCGCAGGCGACTGGCGCCCACCAGCCAGCTGTAAATCAGATAAAGCACGATGGTCGCCAGCAACAGCAGCCCGCCGAGCGCCGTGGCCATGCCCCAGTTGATGCTGGTGTTGGTGTAGAACGCGACGAAGTAGCTGACCATCTGATCGTTCGGGCTGCCCAGCAGCGCCGGCGTGATGTAGTAGCCGATGGCAAGGATGAACACCAACAGGCAACCGGCACCGACCCCGGCATAGGTCTGCGGGAAGTACACCCGCCAGAAACTGGCGAACGGGTGGCAGCCCAGGGAAATCGCCGCACGCATATAGGTTGGCGAGATGCCCTTCATCACGCTGTAGATCGGCAGGATCATGAACGGCAGCAGGATGTGGACCATGGAGATGTATACGCCGGTGCGGTTGAACACCAGCTCCAGGGGCTTATCGATGACGCCCATGGCCATCAGCGCACTGTTGATCAGGCCACCGGACTGCAGCAACACGATCCATGCGGCGACGCGTACCAGGATCGAGGTCCAGAACGGCAGCAGCACCAGGATCATCAGCAGGTTGCTCTGGCGCGATGGCAGGTTCGCCAGCAGGTAGGCCAACGGATAGGCCAGCACCAGGCAGATCGCGGTGATCACCAGGCCCATCCAGAAGGTACGGGCAAAGATGTCGAGGTAGATCGCCTGGTCAGGGGTGGCCGTGGCCAGTTCGCCGAGGTCATCGATGCGGTGATCGACGGCCGCCAGCAGGTAATATGGGGTGACGTTGCTGGTGTTGCGGCGGATCACCTGCCAGTACGCTGGGTCCCCCCAACGCTCATCGAGGTTTTCCAAGGCTTCTTTATAGGAAGCCGGCTCGGTGGCAAACGGCAACGCCCGAGCGGTCTTGGTCAGCAGGCTGCGATAGCCGGCCAGTTCCATGTTCAGGCGCTTGGACAAGTCGCCCAGGGTCTGATTCTTGCGGGCGTCGGCCAGGTCTTCGCTGGCAGCCTTGTACACTGGCTCGCCCGGCAAACCACGTCCGTCCCAGGCAGCGACGGCGGCGACAGTGCGCGGCATCGCGCTCACCACTTCCGGGTTGCTGACGCTTTTGAACAGCAGCGCCACGATCGGTACCAGGAACACCAGCAACAGAAACAGCACCAGCGGCGCGATCAAGGCCTGGGCCTTCCAGCGGTTGATCCGCTCGGCGTGCTTGAGCCGTTGCTTGAGGGTGGGGCTGGTGCCCGCGTTCAGTGGAACGGCGATGGCCATGGCGAACTCCGCAAATCTTTTTGATCGTTACAGGGGCGGCGGGCCGCCTCTGTTCTTTTGAAACACCCGGGTCGATGAAAGAACCTGTGGGAGCGAGCTTGCTCGCGATGGCTGCGGCACATTCAAGATTGATGTGCCTGACAGACCGCTATCGCGAGCAAGCTCTCTCCCACATGGATCTCATCCGGTTTCAGACCGTCGGGGTTACTTCGCAGCCCAGGAGTTGAAGCGCTGCTCCAGTTGCTCACCGTTGTCAGCCCAGAAGCTGACGTCGATCTGCACCTGGTTGGCGATGTTTTCCGGGGTGGTCGGCATGTCCTTCAGGACATCCTTGGCCAGCAACGGTACAGCCTGGGTGTTGGCCGGACCGTAGGCGATGTTTTCCGAGTAGGTCTTCTGCTGCTGCGGCGCCACCGAGAAGGCGATGAATTTCTTCGCAGCTTCGGCGCGGGTCTTGTCCAGGCCGCGTGGGATGGCCCAAGCGTCGAAGTCGTAGATGCCGCCGTTCCACACCACTTTCAGGTTGCTTTCTTTCTGTACCGCGGCGATCCGGCCGTTGTAGGCCGAGCTCATGACCACGTCACCTGAGGCCAGGTACTGCGGCGGCTGGGCACCGGCTTCCCACCACTGGATGTTCGGCTTGAGCTCATCGAGCTTCTTGAAGGCGCGATCCTGGCCATCTTTGCCAGCCAGCACTTTGTAGACGTCTTTCGGCGCTACGCCATCAGCCATCAAGGCGAATTCCAGGGTGTACTTGGCGCCCTTGCGCAGGCCACGTTTGCCCGGGAATTGTTTGGTGTCCCAGAAGTCCGCCCAGCTGGTCGGCGCGGTCTTCAATTTGTCGGCGTTGTAGGCCAGCACGGTCGACCACACGAAGAAGCCCACGCCGCAAGGCTGGATGGCGCCCTTGACGTAGTCTTCGCTCTTGCCGAACAGCTTCGGATCGAGTTGTTCGAACATGTCTTCGTCACAACCACGGGACAATTCCGGGGACTCGACTTCTACCAAATCCCAGGAAACGCTCTTGGTATCGACCATGGCCTTGACCTTGGCCATTTCGCCGTTGTACTCGCCAGCCACGATCTTGCCATTGCCGGCCGCTTCCCACGGTGCGTAGAAGGCTTTGACCTGAGCCGCCTTGTTCGCCCCGCCGAAAGACACCACGGTCAGGTCCGGGCCCGCCGCCATCGCGCTTGCCGCACCCATCATGCCCAGTGTCAGGGCTGTGAACTTCAGGGATCTCAACATTTATTGTTCTCTCCACGTGCAGGGTTGGTGTTGGTACAGCAGGGGGCGATCAATTCGCCTCTAGAAGGGGATCGAGCGCACGCACATGCTCGACTTGCCAGCCAAGCGGAACCACGTCCCCGACGGCGAGCGCGGGATCGAGCTCGGCAATCGGCTGTTTCACGAAGAAGTCGGTCTTGCCGCAGACTTCCAGGCGAACCCGGACGTGGTCGCCCAGATAGATGAATTCCGCCACCCTCCCTGAGAAGCGGTTGACACATTGTTCGCTGACGCCGTTGAGGCTCACCCGTTCCGGACGGATCGACAGGGTCACCGGCTCGCCGGGCTGGCCGACGTTCACCGCCAGGGCCTCGACCTTCTCGCCACGCCCCAGCTCCACCAGGCAACGGTCGCCGGTGTGACTGTGCAGACGACCGTTGAGACGGTTGTTTTCGCCGATGAAGTTGGCGACGAAGGTGTTTTTCGGCTCTTCATACAGTGTGCGCGGTGGGGCGATCTGCTGGATCTCGCCCTGGTGGAATACCGCCACGCGGTCGGACATGGTCAGGGCTTCGCCCTGGTCGTGAGTCACGTAGACCACCGTCACGCCCAGGCGCTGGTGCAGGTGTTTGATTTCCATCTGCATGTGCTCGCGCAATTGCTTGTCCAGCGCACCCAGGGGTTCGTCCATCAGCACCAATTGCGGCTCGAACACCAGCGCCCGGGCCAAGGCCACCCGTTGTTGCTGGCCGCCGGACAATTGCGCCGGGTAGCGTTGGGCGAAGCTGTCCAGTTGGACCATGCTCAAGACGCGCTTGACCCGATCACTCACGTCGCTCTTGTTCAGGCCACGCACCGTCAGCGGGAACGCCAGGTTCTCGGCGACAGTCATGTGAGGGAACAAGGCGTAGTTCTGGAACACCATGCCGATGTCGCGCTTGTGCGGCGGCACATTGTTGATCGAGCGCCCGGCCAGCAGGATCTCGCCGGCGGTGGGGGTTTCAAACCCGGCGAGCATCATCAGGCTGGTGGTCTTGCCGGAGCCGGAAGGCCCGAGCAGGGTCAGGAACTCGCCTTTGCGAATATCCAGGTTGAGGTCTTTGACGATCAGGTTCTCGCCGTCGTAGCTCTTTTGCACACCACGAAAGCTGACCAGCACATCACTGGCCCCCGCGCTTGAATCGACCTGGCTCATACCCGCACCTTTTGTTTTGATGACTGCTTGTGAGTCAAGCCTAGTGGAGCCTGGGGCCTGCGCAAATCGGGACGCAGGAGAGAATCACCTCAGCCGGATGGAAGAGTCGGGGTAGGGATTGCCCTACAGGGATGGCGGGATTGGGTAAATGCAGTGGCGCGTTTTAAGCGGCAAGCAGCAAGTAGGGGCAAAAAGCGCTGTTGGGGCGTGTCGCAAATGGATATGCCAACACGAAACCCTGTGGGAACGAGCTTGCTCGCGATAGCGGAGTGTCAGCCAACATCAATACTGAATGTGCTGCCGCCATCGCGAGCGAGCTCGCTCCCACAGGGGGAGTGGTGAAGCTCAGAGCAACTTGTGCTCCATCGCATATTTCACCAGCTCCGCCAACGAAGTGATGTTGAGCTTCTGCATCAGCCGTGCCTTGTGGGTGCTGATGGTCTTGCTGCTCAGGGCCAGTTGCTGGGCGATATCGTTGACGTTGGCGCCCTGGGCCAGGCGTTCGAAGACTGAGAATTCACGCTCGGACAGCAGCGAGTGCAGCGGTCGCGCGTCGGTCAGGCCGACTTCGAAGACCATGCGGTCGGCCAGGTCCGGGTCGATATAGCGTCCGCCGGCGGCGACCTTGCGAATCGCCATGAGCAGCAAGGCCGGATCACTGTCCTTGGTCGCGTAGCCGGCGGCACCGACTTTCAGGGCGCGGGCAGCCATTTGCGCTTCGTCATGCATCGACAGCACCAGGATGGCCGGCGGATTGTTCAGCGCCCGGATCCGTGGGATCGCCTCCAGGCCGTTGACGCCGGGCATGGAGATATCCAGCAGCACTACTTCGCAGGGCACATGCCGCAAGGTTTCGAGCAACTGCTCACCATTGCTCGCCTCCCCTACCACCACCAGGTCCTTGGCCAGGCCGATCAGCTGCTTGATGCCTTCACGGACGATGGTGTGGTCTTCGGCTACCAGTACACGGATCACATTGTTCTCCAGATTCAGGATCTCATCGCGAGCAAGCTCGCTCCCACAGGGTGTATGTGTACATCTGAATCAATGTGGGAGCGAGCTTGCTCGCGATTGGGCCCGTCCAGGCAACCCACCCCATCAGGCCTCACGCAACGGCACCCGCACCGACAGGGTCGTCCCCTCCCCCGGCTCACTCTCCAGGGTCAACTGCCCGCCCATGATCAATACCCGTTCACGCATGCCGACCAGGCCAAAGGAGGTTGGCCGACCCGTATCGGCAATAAATCCTACACCGTCGTCGCTGACGGCCAGGCACAATTCGTCGCCCTCCTGAACCAGCGTCAGCTCTACAGTATGCGCTTGGGCATGGCGCATCACGTTGGTCAGCGCTTCCTGGAGAATCCGGAACAGGCCAATGGCCTTGGCGTCGCTCAGGGCCGGCAGGTTGTCCGGCACCTGCACCAGGCATGGGATCTGCGTACGCGCCTCGAAACGCCGAGCCTGCCATTCGATGGCCGAGGCAATGCCAGCATCCAGGATCGGCGGGCGCAGCGCCGTCGCCACGTCCCGCACCAGCTGGAACAACTGGGCAATCAGGCGCTTCATGCTATTAAGCCGCTCATGCAGGCCCGGATCGAGTTGCGCGTAGGCCAATTCACACATGGATGTTTCTAGCTTCAACACCGTCAGCATCTGGCCCAACTCGTCGTGGACCTCCCGGGCAATGCGCGCCTTTTCCTCTTCCCGCACGCTTTCCAGGTGCGCCGACAACTCGCGCAACTGTTCCCGGGAGCTGGCCAGCTCCAGTTCGATACGCTTGCTTTCGGTGATGTCCCAGACGATTCCGTCCCAGACGTAGGCGCCATCTTCGAGACGACGGGTGATCGCCTTGATCTCGGCCCAGCGCTCCAAGCCTTCGCGGGTCAGGATGCGGCCCTGCCATGACCAGTCGCTGTCGGTGTCCAGCGCCTGGTCCTGAGTGCGGTGGTAATCGGCCTTGTCCTGCGGGTGCACCAGGCTGCGCAGCCCGGTGTCGCTGCGGGCCAGGGTTGCAGGGGAATAACCCACCAGGCTTTCGCTGCCTTCGCTGATGTAGGCAAAGTCGATCTGGCCAGTCACCGGCGCCCGCTCCAGGCGAAAGACCAGACCCGGCACGTTGGCGGCGATGCCTTGCAACCGCGCTTCGCTTTCGCGTAGCGCCGCCAGCGCACGTCGGCGTTCGGTCACGTCGTTGAGATAGACCACCAGGTATTCGGCGTCGCGAAAACGCAGGAAGCTCAGGGAAACGTCAGCCGGCAAGATGCTGCCATCGGCTCGCACGCATTCGGTTTCGAAACTCTGCGGCCCATCTTCACTGGCCCGGGCACGCTTCCACAGGTTCAGCCAGCGATCCATGTGCAAGCCCGGCTCGAAGTCGATCAACGGGCGGTCGATGATGGCGCCCGAGGCATAACCGAGCATGGTTTCAGCCGCTCGGTTGGCATAACGCACGTGGCTGTCCCAATTGACCCAGAGGATGCCGACCGTACTTTGATCGATGGAAAACTGCGTCAGGCGCAAGGCTTCTTCGCTGGCAGTACGCTGGGCGATGTCCTCCCTCGCGGCACGCAGACGACGCTCCAGCGCGCGTTGCTGGCGGCGCTGCCAGAACACGATGGCGACGCTGCTGAGCAGCAGGGCCAGAATCAATAGGGTCAAGTTCTGCCAGAAGCCCGGGGTCTCGGTCAGGCGTGGATATTTTGGCTTGAGCCAACGGCTGTGCAGTTGCTCCAGCTCCTTGGCCGGGATCGCCTGCAAACCGCTGTCGATGATCTCGGCCAGTTCCGGCCAGTCCCGGCGCGTGGCAACCCGCAGCAACTGCGGCAGGCCGATGTCGCCCACCACCGCCAGCTCGGCGAATTCGGGCTCGACCATCAACCGCCCGAGCTGTGCCTCATCGACCACCGCGTATCGGGCCTGCTGGGTCAACAGCAATTGCAGGGCCTCGCGCTCCATCGGCACGCCTTGCAGATTCAGCGTCGGGTAGTTGCTGCGCAGGTAATCGGCCGTCGCGCTGGGCATGCGCACCGCGACCCGAGCCTGGCTGTCGAGTTTTTCCAACTCCACCCCTTCGGCGCCCTTCTGCGCGCCGACGATCAGTTGCGGCACGCGCATATAGGGATCGGAAAACTGCCAGAGCTTGAGCCCGCCCGGGGATTGGGTCAGGCCCGGAGCAACGTCCACCTCACCGGCACGCACCGCTGCTTCCAGTTGTGCCAGGTCCTGGAAATTGCGCCAGGTGAGCTCGACGTTCAACGCCTTGCCCAGCCATTGCATCAACTCGACGTTAGTGCCGGACAAACGCTGCAGGCGCCGGTCGTATTGGGCATAGGGCGCCTGCAATACCAGGCCGACCCGCCATTGCGGATGTTGCACCAACCACTGGCGCTGGCCTGCATTCAATTGCACCCCATGCGCCGACGGCGCGGGCGCGGCCCACGCCATCAAGGGAAGCCATAAACAGCCGATAACCCACAGGCAGCAAAAACGCATCATCGAAGTCTCATGCACTGACAAATACTGACCAACCCATTAGGCTGCCGGAAATACTTCTGGTCATGGAATATCCGATGCCCTCTGTTTATCGCCTGGCGTTGCCAGCATTGTGCCTGTCGCTGATCCTGCCAAGTGCCTTTTCCGTACAGGCCAGCGAAACGGCGCCCGCCGTGCAGCAACCTGCCGAGGAAAAACCCGTCGAGCGCCAACCCTTGCTCGAGCGTAGCCAGGAAGAAGCGACCGCACTTGAACGAACCGTCCCAGCCCAGGAACAACAACAGTTACAGACCGGCAGCGATGCCTTCCTGGCGCTGTGGAAACCGGCCAATACCGGCGATCCCAGGGGCGCAGTCATCATAATCCCCGGTGCTGGCGAAACAGCTGACTGGCCTCAAGTTATCGGCCCTTTGCGGAAAAAGTTGCCCGATGTCGAATGGAGCAGCCTGAGTATCACCCTGCCGGACTTGCAAAGCGACGTCATTGCACCGCGCGTAGTGGAAGCACCGCCCGCGACCAAGCCGGCCGACACCGCTGCCGCAGCACCGGACGCCACCACGGCGGCGCCGATCGAACAGGTCGCAGGCGGCGAAGCCGATGCGGCAGATCCAGTCGTCGCCCAAACCGATGAAGAACATGCCAAGGCCGACGCCGAGCGTATCTTCGCCCGTATCGATGCAGCCCTGACCTACGCCGAACAGCAAAGCGCACGCCGCATCGTGCTGCTGGGCCATGGCACTGGCGCCTATTGGGCAGCGCGTTACCTGAGTGAAAAGCAGCCCTCGCAGGTCGAACGTTTCGTGATGGTGGCCGCCCAGACCCCAACCACCGCCAAGCCGGCCCTGGCCGAACTGACCTCGACCTTGAAACTGGCGACAGCCGACATTTTCTACATGGACAAGCCGCTGGATAGAAACGCGGCGCTGGAGCGCTTGCAGGCGAGCAAACGCTTGAAAGGCTCGACCTTCAGCCAGGTGTCCCTCAAAGCCCTGCCGAACCCGTCGGCGGAGCAGGAGCAGCTGTTTCGTCGGGTTCGGGGCTGGTTGAATCCGCAGAAGGCAGGGGAGTAAGGGCTGGCTCAACGTTGTGTTTCGGTGCCATCCACCGTGGCGAGGGAGCTTGCTCCCGCTGGACCGCGCTGTAGGAGCTGCCGAGCGAAGCGAGGCTGCGATCTTTCCAAGACCAGTTGAATATCAAGCGAAAGATCAAGATCAAAAGATCGCAGCCTTCGGCAGCTCCTACCGCAGCCGAGCGGGAGCAAGCTCCCTCGCCACAGGGGCAGTGGGCTAGCGAAAATCCCGCCGCTCGCGAATCAACCGATAGGCGTTATGCAACTCCCGGGTTTTGTCGGTGGCTTCACGCACCTGCAAGGGCGTTGCCCCGCTGCCGGCAATCTTGTCCGGGTGATGACGACTGAGCAGGCGTCGGTAAGCGCGCTTGATCTGTGACGGTTCGCTGGTGGCCGAAACCCCCAACAAGCGCAAGGCTTCCTGATAGGTCACCCCACTGTTGGGCCGCGACAGTTTCTGCGGCTCGTAATCAGCCGCCAGCGCCTGGACCTGTTGCGGTGTCCAGCCCAACCATCGCCCCCACTGGGCCACCAGTTCTCGCTCGCTGATACCGGCGCGCCCATCGGCCCAGACCATCCGCCAACACGCGCGCAATACCCCTTCAGCCGCATGCGGCTGGACAGCCAGGCGGCGCATGTAACCGCGCAAGCGATCGTTCCCGGACTTGCCCCGGTTGAACGCTGCGATCGCCCGGCGTTGCGCCGGCTCGCTCAAGTCCAGCGCACGCATTTCCTGGCGAGCCTGCTGGATGTGGCCATCGACCACGCGGCCATCGCTTTTCGCCAGCCGCCCCAGCAATACAAACAACAATTCATCATTGCGTAACGCCGGGCGTCCACCCAGGCGCTCACGTACCTGCGCCCAGCCCTGCAGGTTCATGCGTCGATCCAGCGCCTGTCCCAACAATGCCCCAAGCATGGCCCCCGGAATGCTGGCTATGGCAAAGCCCGCCCCGGCTCCAATCAGAGTCCCTGGCCACCACATATCAACCGCTCGCTTCTATCAAGGTTTCGACCTGCGCCAAACGTTCATGGGTGCCGACATCGACCCAATGCCCTTTGAGGTGCTCGCCACTGACGCGCCCCTCGGCCATGGCCGCGCGCAACAGCGGTGCAAGCTTGAACGCACCGTCCGAGCAACCGTCGAACAATCGCGGGTGCAGGACGGCAATGCCGCTATAGGTCAGGTTGTCGGCAGGCGCGTGCCTATCGTGAACCTTTCCGTCGACCAGGACGAAATCGCCGTCTGGGTGATGCTCGGGATTATCGACGAGCACCAGGTGCGCCAACCCTTCGAGCGGCCGGCGCAAAGCGCTGAAGTCGTAGTCGGTCCAGACATCGCCGTTCACCACCACAAACGCTTCATCGCCCAGCAGCGGCAAGGCCCGGAAGATTCCACCACCGGTTTCCAGCGGCTCGCCTTCAGGGGAAAACCGAATGCTCACGCCAAACCGTGAACCATCCCCCAGGTGATCTTCGATCTGCTGACCGAGCCAGGCGTGATTGATCACGATCTCGGTGAATCCGGCCCTGGCCAGCGCCCGCAAGTGGTATTCGATCAAGGGAACACCACCGACGCGAATCAATGGCTTTGGCGTGGTAAGGGTCAAGGGCCGCATGCGTTCGCCCTTGCCCGCCGCCAGAATCATCGCCTTCATGCCGTTGCTCCGGCCGATTGCCGCAGGCTGCCCAGAAGCTCATCGAGCGGTGCCAGCTCCGGACGACGGGCAATGACCGCTTCTATATAAGCAAAGAATCGCGGCACATCGCCGAGGTAGCGTGGCTTGCCATCACGATGACAAATGCGCGCGAAGATCCCGATGACCTTGAGATGACGCTGCACGCCCATCAAATCGCTGGCGCGCAGGAAGTCCTCGAGGTCCGGCTGAACGGGAATGCCGAGGGCGCCGGCCTGCTGCCAGTAACTCTCCAGCCAGCCGCGCACGCGCGCCTCGGGCCAACTGAGGAAGGCGTCCTTGAACAGACAGGTCACATCGTAGGTGACGGGACCATAGACGGCATCCTGAAAGTCCAGCACGCCGGGGTTCGGCACGCTGAGCATCAGGTTGCGTGGCATGTAGTCCCGGTGCACCAGCACTTTGGGCTGGGCCAGGGCGCTGTCGATCAGCAGCTCACTGGCCTGTTGCCAGAGTTGTTGCTGGGCCGAATCCAACTCGATACCCAGCTCGCGCTTGACGTACCACTCGGGGAACAATTCCAGCTCCCGACGCAGCAGCGCGACATCGTAGCTCGGCAGCGGCGCAACCATTGGCAATTGCTGGAAAGCCAACAAGGCTTGCAGGGCATCGCGGAATAAATCGTCGGCATTTTCGCCGCTGATCACGTCCAGATAGGTCTGATTGCCCAAGTCATTGAGCAAAAGAAAGCCGCGTTCGAGGTCTTCGGCATAAATTTTTGGCACGTTAATGCCGGATTTCGCCAGTAAAAAAGCAATATCCACGAAGGGTTTGCAGTTTTCCTGGGGCGGTGGCGCATCCATTACGATCAAACTGCGACCCTCGCCTTCCCAGCGGAAATAACGCCGGAAACTCGCGTCACTGCTGGCGGCGGTCAACGTGGCCGGGGGTACGACGCCCCAGCCCTGTTGAGTGAAAAGGATCGGCAGTTGTTCATCGAGCCAAACTTTCAGGTGTTGCAAGCGTACATCTTGGTCGGGCATTGCAAGGGTCTCCGACGGCGCTAGCCGTCAAGCGGGTCATGCTTTATTATCCAGCATCTTTTTCAGACCATCGAGAGGCGTGCGGCCCACACCGCGGGCAGATGGCACGCAGGAAGCCCGGACTAATAAGATGGCATTGAAATCCCCCGCGTTTCGTAAAAAATTTCCGTTGCTGGTCACCGGCAGTCTGCTGGCCCTGCAACCCCTGGCCTCTTCATTCGTCGTCGCGGCGCAGCAGTATGACTGCTCCGTCTCCGCTTCGGGTGCCTGGGACTGTGCGCCCAAGACACCGGCCGCCGCGTTGCCGCCGCGTCCCGTGCATGATGGCAGTGCGGTTTCCGACAGCGGTGCCGCTGCGACCGACAGCAGCTCGGGCGAGGAAGCCGGCGAAAAGCCGATGCTCGTTACCGAAGCCAAGGGCCGTGGCCTGAAGTCACGCAGTGCAGACTACAGTCACCTCGATTGGGTTCCACGGGAGAACCTCACCCCGGCGCAATTGGCTGAAACCGGCCCTTACTGCTCGGGTGCCTATATCGAGCCAACCCGTCCTGGCATGAACGACAAGACGGCCAAGAGCGACGCTCCTACCTTCCTCGGCGCCAAGGCTTCACGCTATCAGCAGGAAGAACAGGTGGCGACCCTGGCCGGCGATGTGGTCATGCGCCAGGGCAGCATGCAGGTCGAGGCCGACGAGGCCAGCCTGTACCAGGCCGAGAACCGTGGTGAGCTGAGCGGCAACGTGCGGGTTCGCGACAACGGCGCACTGATCGTCGGCGACCATGCCGATGTACAGCTGGACACCGGCGAAGCCAAGGTCGACAACGCCGAATACGTCATGCACAAATCGCGCATCCGTGGTAACGCGCTGTACGCCAAGCGCGCCGAGAACGCGATCATCCGCCTCAAGGACGGTACGTACACCACGTGCGAACCGAACAGCAACGCCTGGACGCTCAAGGGCAACAACATCACCCTGAACCCGGCCACCGGCTTCGGTACCGCGACCAACGTGACGCTGCGGGTCAAGGACATTCCAGTCCTGTACACGCCTTACATTTACTTCCCGATCGACGACCGTCGCCAGTCCGGCTTCCTGCCGCCGACCATCGGCAGCGGCAGCGATACCGGCTTCCTGCTGGTTACCCCGTACTACTTCAACCTGGCACCGAACTACGATGCCACGTTGTACCCGCGATACATGGGCAAGCGTGGCCTGTTGATGGAAGGCGAGTTCCGCTACCTGACCAAGTCCAGCGAAGGTCAGTTCGGCGCGGCGTACCTCAACGACGAAGACGATGAGCGCAGCGGGCAGACCGACTACGACAAGACGCGCTACATGTACAACTGGCAGCACAAGGGCGGTCTCGATTCGCGCGTGCTGACGGAAGTCGACTACACCAAGATCAGCGATCCTTACTACTTCCAGGATTTGCAGACCGACCAGATCGGTGTCGAGTCCAGGGATTATGTGAACCAGCAAGGGGTCGTCAGCTATCGGGGGGACAACTACGTTGCCCGATTGAATGCCCAGGCTTACCAGATGGCGACGATTTCGAAGATCACGCCTTATAACCGCCTGCCGCAGATCACGTTCAATGGCTCGTTACCCGAGCATCCGTATGGTCTGGATTTCGCTTACAAGACCGAGCTGGTGCGGTTTGATCGTGATTTGCGGACCGGTAAGTACACCGATGAAGACGGCAACACTGATGACTTCCTCGACACCAACGTTGCAGGCTTGGCACGGGCCAACGGCGACCGCCTGAACCTGGCGCCAGTTATCAGCCTGCCGATGACCGCGTCCTACGGCTATATCAAGCCATCCCTCAAGTACCAGTACACCCAATACGATTTGGATCTGGATGGTAGGGGCAAGAGCGCCGTTGGGAACAGCTACGACAGCACGCCAAACCGCAGTGTTCCTATCGCCAGCGTCGACAGCGGCCTGTACTTCGATCGCAACACACAATGGTTCGGTACCAACTATCGCCAGACTCTGGAACCACGCCTGTTCTACCTCTATGTACCAGAGAAGGACCAGAGCGACATCCCTGTCTTCGATACGAGCGAGTCGACCTTTAGCTATTCCTCGTTGTTCGCCGACAACCGCTTCACCGGCTCCGACCGTGTCGGGGACGAAAACAAGCTGTCCCTGGGCGTAACCAGCCGCTGGATTGAAGACAACGGCTTCGAACGCCAACGTGTCGCCGTTGGCCAGGCGTTCTATTTCAAGGATCGCAAGGTCCAACTGCCTGGCATCGACTTCGAGACCCGCGAAGACGCCAAGTCGGACGTCTCTCCATACGCGCTGGAATACGAATACCGCTGGAACCGCGACTGGCGCACCACCGCCACCTACAACTGGGATCCGGACACCCGCAGCCCTCGTTCGGGCAGCGCGATGTTCCACTACCAGCCGGAAGACAACCCGAACAAGGTCATCAACGCCGGTTATCGCTATCGCAACGACCAGGTCCGTTACGACGAGACCACTGGTCAATGGCAAGTGGGGGGTGGCGACTACGGCAGGCCGGGTGATCCGAACTACGTGAAGGACTACTACAAGATCAAGCAGCACGACTTCTCGGTCATCTGGCCGATCGTGCCGCAGTGGAACGCAATCAGCCGCTGGCAGTATGACTACAACCGCAACCGCACCCTGGAAGCCTTCGGTGGTTTCGAATATGACAACTGCTGCTGGAAACTGCGCCTGATCAACCGTTACTGGGTCGACTATGAAGAGTTCAGTCAAGCCGCCCCGGAAAACGAAAAAGGCGACCACGGCGTCTTCCTCCAAATTGTTCTGAAGGGACTCGGCGGCCTTACTGGCGCCAAGGTAGAGAGCTTCCTCGACAAAGGCATCCAAGGTTATCGTGAACGTGAAGACCAAGCTTTCTGATTGTCTGCGCCCGCTGATGCTGGGCGCGCTGTTCCTGGGTACCGCGGCCAACGCCGCGGTACAGTCCATCGATAAAGTGGTGGCCATCGTCGACAACGACGTGGTCATGCAGAGCCAGCTGGACCAGCGCGTCCATGAAGTGCAGCAAACCATCGCCAAGCGCGGCGGTGGCCAGCCGCCACCAGGCGTACTGGACCAGCAAGTGCTCGAACGCCTGATCGTCGAAAACCTGCAGTTGCAGATTGGCGAACGCTCCGGCATTCGCATTACCGATGAAGAACTGAACCAGGCCGTTGGCACCATTGCCCAGCGCAACAACATGAGCATCGACCAGTTCCGGGCCGCCCTGGCTCGCGACGGCCTCTCCTACGAGGACGCCCGCGATCAGATCCGTCGCGAAATGGTCATCAGCCGTGTGCGTCAGCGCCGTGTGGCCGAACGCATCCAGGTGTCGGAGCAGGAAGTGAAGAACTTCCTCGCTTCCGACCTGGGCAAGATGCAGCTTTCCGAAGAACTGCACTTGGCGAACATCCTGATTCCGACGCCGGAAAGCGCCAACTCCGAAGCGATCCAGAGCGCTTATCGCCAGGCAATGGATGTCTACCAGCAGCTCAAGCAAGGCGCTGATTTCGGTCAGATGGCCATTGCCAAGTCGGGCAGCGACAACGCCCTGGAAGGCGGTGACATGGGCTGGCGCAAGCCCGCTCAACTGCCGCCTCCGTTCGACCGCGAACTGAGCGCCATGGCCGTGGGCGACATCACCCAACCAGCGCGTACGCCAGGCGGCTTCATCATCCTGAAAGTGCTGGAGAAGCGCGGTGGTGGAACCCAGGTCCGTGACGAAGTGCATGTTCGCCACATCCTGATCAAGCCAAGCGAGATTCGCAGCGAAGCCGAGACCAAGCGCCTGGCGGAGAAACTCTACGACCGCATCGAAGCGGGTGAAGACTTTGCTGAACTGGCGAAAAATTTCTCGGAAGACCCGGGCTCTGCCCTCAACGGCGGCGACCTGAATTGGGTTGACCCCAATGCACTGGTTCCCGAGTTCCGCCAGGTCATGGCCGACACGCCGCAAGGCCAGCTGTCCAAACCGTTCAAGAGCCCTTATGGCTGGCACGTGCTGGAAGTCCTTGGCCGCCGCGCCACTGACAGCACCACCCAGGCTCGCGAACAGCAGGCAATGACTGTCTTGCGCAACCGCAAATACGACGAAGAGCTGCAAACCTGGCTGCGTCAGATTCGCGACGAAGCCTACGTTGAAATCAAACTTCCTGGTGCAGACCAGGCAGCGCAGTGAAACCCAAGCGTTTCGCGCTGACTCCCGGCGAACCAGCCGGCATCGGTCCCGACCTGTGCCTGCTGCTCGCCTCGCAAGCCCAGCCACATCCCCTGATAGCCATCACCAGTCGCGACCTGCTCCTTGAGCGGGCCGCGCAACTGGGGGTGGTCGTCAACCTGTTGCCCGTGACACCGCAGGCCTGGCCGGACGTCCCGGCGCCCGCCAACAGCCTGTATGTCTGGGATACGCCCCTGGGCGCTCCGGTCGTCACAGGGCAGTTGGACAAGACCAACGCCGCGTTCGTCCTGCAAACCCTGACCCGCGCAGGCGAAGGCTGCCTGGACGGGTCATTCGCAGGCATGATCACCGCACCGGTGCACAAGGGTGTGATCAACGAGTCCGGGATTGCCTTTTCCGGGCACACCGAGTTCCTGGCTGAGCTGACCCACACCGAGCAAGTAGTGATGATGCTCGCCACCCGTGGCCTGCGAGTGGCCCTGGTGACCACTCACCTGCCCTTGCGGGACATCGCCGACGCCATCACCCCGGAACGCCTGGAGCGGGTCACGCGCATCCTGCACGCCGACCTGCAGGAAAAATTCGGCATCGCCCGGCCACGCATCCTCGTCTGTGGGCTCAACCCCCATGCCGGTGAAGGCGGACACCTGGGCCGTGAAGAAATCGACATCATCGAACCCACCTTGGAGCGCTTGCGCAGCGAGGGCATGGACCTGCGTGGCCCGCTGCCTGCCGACACTCTGTTTACCCCAAAATATCTGGAGCACTGCGACGCGGTGCTGGCGATGTACCACGACCAGGGCCTGCCCGTGCTGAAGTACAAAGGTTTCGGCGCGGCGGTCAACGTGACGCTGGGCCTGCCGATCATCCGCACCTCCGTGGACCATGGCACTGCCCTGGACCTGGCCGGCAGCGGCAAGATCGATACCGGCAGCCTGCAAGTCGCGCTGGAAACCGCCTACCAGATGGCCGAGACCCATTTATGACCGAGCAATACCAACACCGCGCGCGCAAGCGTTTCGGCCAGAACTTCCTGCATGACGCCGGCGTGATCGATCGCATCCTGCGCTCGATCCGGGCCAAGCCCGACGACCGCCTGCTGGAAATCGGCCCGGGCCAGGGCGCCCTGACCGAGGGTCTGCTCGATAGCGGCGCGCAACTCGATGTGGTGGAACTGGACAAGGACCTGGTCCCGATCCTCAACCAGCAGTTCGCCGGCAGGAGCAATTTCAGCCTGCACCAGGGCGACGCGCTGAAGTTCGACTTCAATAGCCTGAACGCCGCACCGAACAGCCTGCGGGTGGTGGGAAACCTGCCGTACAACATCTCCACGCCGCTGATCTTCCACCTGTTGAGCAACGCCGGCCTGATCCGCGACATGCACTTCATGCTGCAAAAGGAAGTGGTCGAGCGCCTCGCCGCCGGCCCTGGCGGTGGTGACTGGGGTCGCCTGTCGATCATGGTCCAGTACCATTGCCGGGTCGAACACCTGTTCAACGTAGGCCCGGGTGCGTTCAACCCGCCGCCGAAAGTCGACTCGGCCATTGTCCGCCTGGTACCCCATGCCGTCCTGCCGCACCCGGCCAAGGATCATCGCCTGCTGGAGCGGGTGGTACGTGAAGCGTTCAACCAGCGTCGCAAGACCTTGCGCAACACCTTGAAACTATTGCTCAGCAGCACCGAAATCGAAGCCGCCGGCGTCGATGGCAGCCTGCGCCCAGAGCAGTTGGACCTGGCTGCGTTCGTGCGCCTGGCCGACAAACTCAGTGAACAGGTCGCCCCGCAAGTCGACGCCAACTGAACGGGTGACGATCGCTATCGGGCAGTACGCCAGTCTGGTCTACTACCCGATACTTGGCCTAGACTGATCCCTTGAGTCGCGCCCGCGTCCCGCTTCGTTTTTAAGGCCTTTTTGCATGTCCGATCCTCGTTACCAGGTCGACGTCAGCGTCACCACCCGTTTTCTGGCAGAACAGTCGCAACCCGAGCATGACCGCTTCGCTTTCGCCTACAGCATTACCGTGCGCAATAACGGCTCCTTGCCGGCCAGGCTGCTGTCACGGCATTGGATCATCACCGACGGCGATGGCCATGTCGAAGAAGTGCGTGGCGAAGGTGTGGTCGGCCAGCAGCCGTTGATCGAGGCAGGCAAAAGCCACAGCTACAGCAGCGGCACGGTGATGACGAGCAAGGTCGGCACCATGCAGGGCACCTACCAGATGCTGGCCGAGGACGGCAAACGCTTCGACGCCGTCATCAAGCCCTTTCGCCTGGCCGTGCCCGGAGCCCTGCACTAATGGCCACGTATGCGGTCGGCGACCTGCAAGGCTGCCTCGACCCGCTCAAATGCTTGCTGGAGCGCGTTGCTTTCGATCCTCAAAAAGACACGCTGTGGCTGGTGGGCGACCTGGTCAACCGTGGCCCGCAGTCCCTCGAGACCTTGCGCTTTCTCTACACCATTCGTCAGTCGCTGGTGTGCGTGCTCGGTAACCACGACCTGCATCTGCTGGCTGCCTGGCAGAACATCGAGCGCCTGAAAAAGTCCGACACCTTGAGCGAAATCCTCGACGCCCCCGATTGCGTTGAATTGCTGGAGTGGTTGCGCCAGCAGAAGCTCATGCACTACGACGAGGCGCGCAACCTTGCACTGGTCCATGCCGGCATCCCGCCCCAGTGGTCCCTGCGCAAGGCGCTCAAGTGCGCTGGCGAAGTCGAACAGGCATTGCGCGACGACAACCTGTTCGCCCCCTACCTGGATGGCATGTACGGCAACGAGCCGGTCAAGTGGGACAACGACCTGACTGGCAGCGCTCGTCTTCGCGTCATCACCAATTATTTCACGCGCATGCGCTTCTGCACCCGCGACGGCAAGCTCGATCTCAAGGGCAAGGAAGGCATCGAGACGGCGCCGCCCGGCTACGCCCCCTGGTTCAAGCACAGTGAGCGCAAGACCCGTAACCTGAAGATCATTTTCGGGCACTGGGCGGCACTGGGCGGACAATCCGACGAACCTGGCGTCTTCGCCCTCGATACCGGTTGCGTATGGGGCAGCGCCATGACCCTGATGAACGTCGACACTGGCGAGCAACTGCATTGCGATTGCGATGAACAGGGCCACGCCAAAACCTATCACCCGACCACTGCACCATTGCCGGCCGGCACTGCCGTTTGACCGGCGTTGCGCTTCAGCTACAGGAGCCCCTCATGAGCGAATTCAAACGCATCCCCCCGGAACAGGCCAAGGCCCTGCGCGAGCAAGGCGCGGTCGTCGTCGATGTCCGCGACCCAGCCACTTTTGCGGCTTCGCATATCAGTGGCTCCCGGCATCTGGACAACCATTCCATCGCCGACTTCATCCGTGCCGCCGACCTCGATGCGCCTACGGTCGTGGTCTGCTATCACGGCAACTCCAGCCAGAGCGCGGCCGCCTATCTGGTCAGCCAGGGCTTCAGCGACGTCTACAGCC
The DNA here is from genome assembly GCF_052114545.1 of Pseudomonas sp. KB_12. Taxonomy (NCBI): domain Bacteria; kingdom Pseudomonadati; phylum Pseudomonadota; class Gammaproteobacteria; order Pseudomonadales; family Pseudomonadaceae; genus Pseudomonas; species Pseudomonas sp. KB_12. Next base: position 41,386 of record NZ_JBFREY010000012.1, read on the forward strand.
TGGACGGCGGTTTTGAATTGTGGCGTGCGACTTTTCCTTCAGAAACAGCGCAAGACAATCACGAATAATTTTTTATGCCGCCCAAGCCCGCGTGAACCGTGGGCTTGAGCGATGGCAGACGAACGGTCTGCCATAACTAATTACGTATTCCACCTTTACCTCCGCGATTCCGAACTATCCTTAGCCTCAGGCCATCCAAAACAGGGGAGAGCCGGTACACCGGCGCGCGGGTCATCGGGAGTCAGCTTTCAAGAGCCTGCATTCTTGAAAGCATTCTGGGGGGTAAAACGGCAACTGGGTTCCCAGCGGCTGTCCAGCATCGACTGATTGATCCGACACCGGCTCCACGTATCGAGCGAGGTGACGTCATGAGCATTTTTAGCCACTTCCAGCAACGTTTCGAGTCCACGCGGCAGGAGGAATACTCGCTGCAGGAATACCTCGAACTCTGCAAGCAGGACCGCAGTGCCTATGTATCGGCTGCGGAGCGTCTGTTGCTGGCAATCGGAGAACCGGAGCTGCTGGATACCTCGACCAACTCGAGGCTCTCGCGAATCTTTTCCAACAAGGTGATTCGCCGCTATCCGGCCTTTGCGGACTTCCACGGGATGGAAGAATGCATCGAACAAATCGTGTCCTATTTCCGCCACGCCGCCCAAGGCCTGGAAGAGAAGAAACAAATCCTTTATCTGCTCGGCCCCGTGGGTGGTGGTAAATCGTCCCTGGCCGAGAAGCTCAAGCAACTGATCGAAAAAGTGCCCTTCTACGCCATCAAGGGCTCGCCGGTGTTCGAATCGCCTCTAGGGCTTTTCAACGCCACTGAAGATGGCGCGATCCTCGAGGAAGACTTCGGCATTCCACGCCGCTATCTCAATACCATCATGTCGCCATGGGCAACCAAGCGTCTGGCCGAGTTCGGCGGTGACATCAGCCAGTTCAAGGTGGTCAAGCTCTATCCATCGATCCTCAACCAGATCGCGGTGGCCAAGACCGAACCGGGTGACGAAAACAACCAGGATATTTCCGCCCTGGTGGGCAAGGTCGATATCCGTAAACTGGAAGAATTCCCACAGAACGACGCCGACGCCTACAGCTATTCGGGTGCGCTGTGCCGGGCCAACCAGGGCCTGATGGAATTCGTCGAAATGTTCAAGGCGCCCATCAAGGTGCTGCACCCGCTGCTGACCGCCACTCAGGAAGGCAACTACAACAGCACCGAGGGCCTGGGCGCCATTCCGTTCACCGGCATCCTGCTGGCCCACTCCAACGAATCGGAATGGCATACCTTCCGCAACAACAAGAACAACGAGGCCTTCATCGACCGGATCTACATCGTCAAGGTGCCGTACTGCCTGCGAGTGAGCGATGAGGTGAAGATCTACGACAAGCTGCTGTTCAACAGTTCGCTGGCCAAGGCTCATTGCGCACCCGACACCCTGAAGATGCTTGCCCAGTTCACGGTACTGTCGCGCCTCAAGGAGCCGGAAAACTCCAACATCTATTCGAAGATGCGCGTGTACGACGGTGAAAACCTCAAGGACACCGATCCGAAGGCCAAGTCGATCCAGGAATACCGCGACAACGCGGGGGTCGATGAAGGGATGAACGGGCTGTCCACACGTTTCGCGTTCAAGATCCTGTCCAAGGTCTTCAACTTCGACCCCCACGAGATCGCGGCCAACCCGGTTCACCTGCTGTATGTGCTGGAACAGCAGATCGAGCAGGAGCAATTCCAGGCCGAAACCCGCGAGCGCTACCTGCGTTTCCTCAAGGAATACCTGGCCCCGCGCTACATCGAGTTCATCGGCAAGGAAATCCAGACGGCGTACCTGGAGTCCTACAGCGAGTACGGCCAGAACATCTTCGACCGCTACGTGCTGTACGCAGACTTCTGGATCCAGGACCAGGAATACCGCGACCCGGAAACCGGCGAAATACTCAATCGCGTGGCCCTCAACGAGGAACTGGAAAAAATCGAGAAACCGGCGGGCATCAGCAATCCGAAGGACTTCCGCAACGAGATCGTCAACTTCGTATTGCGCGCCCGGGCCAACAACAACGGCAAGAACCCAACCTGGCTCAGCTATGAAAAGCTGCGGGTGGTCATCGAGAAGAAAATGTTCTCCAACACCGAAGACCTGCTGCCAGTCATCAGCTTCAACGCCAAGGCCAGCAAGGAGGACCAGCAAAAACACAACGATTTCGTCACACGCATGGTCGAACGTGGCTACACCGACAAACAGGTACGACTGCTCTCCGAGTGGTATCTGCGGGTCCGGAAATCGCAGTAAGCAGCGGCAAGCTTCTAGCTACAGCCTGCAAGGGAACGGCGTTGAGCCCATGGCTCGACGCCACGCTCCTTGCAGCTTGAGGCTTACGACTTGAAGCTCCCCCGGAGGGGCCTATGAGCTATGTGATCGACCGACGCCTTAATGGCAAGAACAAGAGCACGGTGAACCGCCAGCGGTTTCTGCGGCGTTACCGTGACCACATCAAGAAGGCCGTCGAAGAGGCGGTCAGCCGTCGTTCCATTACCGACATGGAACACGGCGAACAGATCAGTATCCCCGGTCGCGACATCGACGAGCCGGTGCTTCACCATGGTCGCGGTGGCAAACAGACCGTCGTGCACCCCGGCAACAAGGAATTCACCAGTGGCGAGCACATCCCCCGTCCCCAGGGCGGAGGCGCCGGCAAGGGACCCGGCAAGGCCGGTAACTCCGGCGAAGGCATGGATGAGTTCGTGTTCCAGATCACCCAGGAGGAATTCCTGGAGTTCATGTTCGAGGACCTGGAGCTGCCGAACCTGGTCAAGCGCAACCTGACCGGCACCGACACCTTCAAGACCGTGCGTGCCGGTATCAGCAACGAAGGCAATCCGTCACGCATCAACATTATCCGCACCCTTCGCTCGGCCCACGCCCGGCGTATCGCTCTGTCGGGCAGCAGTCGGGCAAAACTACGCGAGGCCAAGGAAGAACTGGCCCGCCTGAAACGCGAAGAACCCGACAATTTTGGCGACATTCAGGACCTTGAAGCGGAAATCGAGAAACTCAGCGCCCGCATCCATCGCGTACCGTTCCTCGACACGTTCGACCTCAAGTACAACCTGCTGGTGAAACAGCCAAACCCCAGCTCCAAGGCGGTGATGTTCTGCCTGATGGACGTCTCCGGTTCCATGACCCAGGCCACCAAGGACATCGCCAAGCGCTTCTTCATCCTGTTGTACCTGTTCCTGAAACGGAACTACGACAAGATCGATGTCGTGTTCATCCGCCATCACACCAGCGCCCGGGAAGTGGACGAAGAGGAATTCTTCTATTCCAGGGAAACCGGCGGCACCATCGTCTCCAGCGCCCTGAAGCTGATGCAGGAGATCATGGCCGAGCGCTACCCCGCCAACGAATGGAACATCTATGCAGCCCAGGCGTCGGACGGTGACAACTGGAACGACGATTCACCGATCTGCCGTGACATCCTGATCAACCAGATCATGCCGTTCGTCCAGTACTACACCTACGTGGAAATTACTCCACGCGAACACCAGGCCTTGTGGTACGAATACGAACGGATTGCCGAAGCTTTTTCCGACACATTTGCCCAACAGCAATTGGTCTCGGCCGGGGATATCTACCCGGTCTTCCGTGAACTCTTCCAGCGCAGGTTAGTGACATGACCGCCAAAAAAGAGCAGAAGCGCCAGCCTATTTCCACCGGCTCCGAATGGACATTCGAGCTGATCAAGGCCTACGACCGCGAAATCAGCCGTATCGCGGACCGTTATGCCCTCGACACCTACCCGAACCAGATCGAGGTGATCACCGCCGAGCAGATGATGGACGCCTACGCGTCGGTCGGCATGCCGCTGGGCTATCACCACTGGTCCTACGGCAAGCACTTCCTCAGCACCGAGAAATCCTACAGCCGGGGCCAGATGGGGTTGGCCTATGAGATCGTCATCAACTCCGATCCTTGCATCGCCTACCTGATGGAAGAAAACACCATCTGCATGCAGGCCCTGGTGGTGGCGCATGCCTGCTATGGGCACAACAGCTTCTTCAAGGGCAACTACCTGTTCCGCACCTGGACCGATGCCAGCTCGATCATCGATTACCTGGTGTTCGCCAAGCAGTACATCATGCAATGCGAGGAACGCCATGGTATCGACGCGGTGGAGGACCTGCTGGACTCCTGCCACGCCCTGATGAACTACGGCGTGGACCGCTACAAGCGGCCGTATCCGATTTCCGCCGAAGAAGAACGTCGGCGCCAAAAGGATCGCGAAGAGCACCTGCAAAAACAGATCAACGATCTGTGGCGCACCATCCCCAAAGGTGCAGACAAGTACAACGAAAAAGACAATGCCCGGTTCCCTGCCGAGCCCCAGGAAAACATTCTCTACTTCATTGAAAAACATGCGCCGCTGCTGGAGCCGTGGCAGCGGGAAATCGTGCGCATCGTGCGCAAGATCGCCCAGTATTTCTATCCACAGCGCCAAACCCAAGTGATGAACGAAGGCTGGGCCACGTTCTGGCACTACACGCTGATGAACGACCTGTACGACGAGGGCCTGGTCACCGACGGCTTCATGATGGAGTTCCTGACGTCCCACACCAGCGTGGTATTCCAACCTGGCTTCGATAGCCCGTACTACAGCGGTATCAACCCCTACGCACTGGGTTTCGCCATGTACCGCGACATCCGGCGCATGTGCGAAAACCCTACCGAAGAAGATCGTCACTGGTTCCCGGAAATCGCCGGTTCGGACTGGTTGTCCGCCATTAAATTCGCCATGAGCAGCTTCAAGGACGAAAGCTTCATCCTGCAGTACCTCTCGCCCAAGGTGATCCGCGACCTGAAACTGTTCAGCATCCTCGATGACGATCAGAAAGATGACCTGGTGGTACCTGCCATTCACGATGAGGGCGGCTATCGCATCATTCGCGAAACCCTGGCGGCGCAGTACAACCTGGGCAATCGCGAGCCCAATGTGCAGATCTACAGCATCGACCGCCGCGGGGATCGCTCGCTGACCCTGCGGCACCAGGCGCACAACCGCAAACCACTGGGCGACTCCACCGACGAAGTGCTCAAGCACCTGCATCGCCTCTGGGGTTTCGACATCCACTTGGAAACCCTGCAAGGCGATCAGGTGATGAAAACCCATCACGTGCCACCCAGAGGCGAACAAGCCGAAGGAGACTACGGTCGCCTGGACCTGGCCGTCATTCATCTTTGAGCCCGTTTTCACCTCCGGACGTCCGACGCAAAGGTTATCCTGTCGGACCAACGGAGGTTTTTTATGCAGATCTATAAAGTCGGCGGCGCCGTTCGCGACCGCCTGCTAGGCATTCCCGTCACCGACATCGATCGGGTCGTGGTGGGTGCCACCGCCGAGGAAATGCTCGCCAAGGGGTTTCGCCCGGTGGGAGCCGATTTTCCGGTATTCCTACACCCGAAGAGCGGCGAGGAGTACGCCCTCGCCCGCACCGAACGCAAGAGCGGCCGAGGCTATGGCGGCTTCGTGTTCCATGCCAGCCCTGAAGTGACCCTGGAGGAGGATCTGGTTCGCCGGGACCTGACGATCAACGCCATGGCCGAAGATGACCACGGCAACCTGACCGATCCGTACCATGGCCAACGCGACTTGGAAGCCCGGGTACTACGCCACGTTTCCCCCGCTTTCGCCGAAGATCCCCTTCGAGTCCTGCGAGTTGCCCGCTTCGCCGCGCGTTATGCTTCGCTGGGTTTCAAGGTGGCGGACGAAACCCTTGAACTGATGCGCCAACTCAGCGATTCCGGCGAGCTGGAAGCTCTGACGGCCGAGCGCAGCTGGAAAGAAATTTCCCGCGCCCTCATGGAAAAACAGCCACAGGTATTTATCCAGGTCTTGCGCGACTGCACGGCCCTCAAGGTCCTGATGCCAGAGGTCGATGCGCTGTTTGGCGTGCCCCAGCCTGAAGCCCATCACCCGGAAATCGACACAGGCATCCATACCCTGAGCGTGCTGGAACAAGCCGCCCTGCACCAACAACCGCTGACAGTCCGCTGGGCCTGCCTGCTCCATGACCTGGGCAAAGGCCTGACGCCCCAACACGAATGGCCGCGGCACATCGCCCATGAGCACACAGGGCTGAAGCTGATCAAAGCGGTCAACGAACGCTTCAAGGCGCCCCGCGACTGTCAGGAATTGGCGTTACTGGTTGGCCAATACCACACCCATGGTCATCGTGCGCTTGAGCTCAAGGCGTCCACTTTGCTTGAGCTGCTGCAGAGTTTCGATGTGTACCGTCGACCTCAGCGCTTCGAGGAATTCATCGCAGCCTGTGAGATGGATGCGCGGGGGCGCAAAGGGCTTGAAGAGCGAAGTTATCCACAGGCTGATTATTTGCGGGGGGCAGCGGCAGCGGCCCGCGCAGTGGCGGTGCAGCCCTTGCTGGAGAAGGGCTTCAAGGGACCGGAGCTGGGTGAGGCGATCAAGCGCGAGCGCCTCAGGGCTTTGAAGGCCTACAAGGAAGCGGCAAGCTGACGGAATCTTGGATCAGCTTGCATTTGTGTTGGATGTTCCGTCGTCATCGCGAGCAAGCTCGCTGCCACATTAGGATTTCAGTGAGCACATCTCTAGTGTTCAACCGAGATCCACTGTGGGAGCGAGCTTGCTCGCGATAGCGGCAGGCGCTTCAGCGCAGATTCGATGGCGTAAGCTGCTGGCCTCGCCATTCGAAAGCCACCGGCGCCAGCACCTGGTCGATCTGCGATTCTTCCCACAAAGTGGCGAAGCTTTTGCCCACGCCTGGGTGAATCCGATCCGGAGCAATCAACGACAAAGGCCACAGGACGAAGGCGTTCTTGAGGATTTCCGCACGCGGCAAGATCAACCCATCGAAGTTGCCGACCTGTTCGCCATACAACAACACGTCGATATCCAGCGGCAGCCCCTTGCGGTCCGGCGCATAGCGACCGTTGTCCGCCTCGATGAACTTGAGACGACGATCCAGCTCCATCAGCGGCAGATCGGTGAAGGCCGAGACGACGAAATTGAAGAATGGCCCGCTCTTGATACCCACTGGCTGGCTCTCGAACACGGCCGAACAGCGGATGTCCACCAGGAAACCGGCCAAGGCTTCAAGACCGGCGCACAGATGGGTTTCGCGCTCGATATTGCTGCCGAGCCCGAGAAAAACCTGAGTCAGCGACATCCGCGCTCGATCTCCACACCCACGCCGCTGGCCGCCGGTACGGCGCCAGGCTTGGTTAATTTCAGACGCAGCCAGGTGATCTTGAACTCATCCATGAGCTCCTGGGCCAGTCGCTCCGCAAAGGTCTCGACCAATTGGAACTGCGCCCGTTCGGCAAATGCCTGGATGCGCGACGATACGCTGGCGTAGTCGAGCGCCAGGGTCAGGTCGTCGCCTGCGGCGGCCGGGCGGTTGTCCCAGGCGAAGCTCAGGTCAAGCCGCAGGCACTGTCGGATGCCTCGCTCCCAGTCGTAGGCCCCGATTACCGTGTCGACTTCCAGGCCCTCGATAAACACTCTGTCCAAGCACTCTTCTCCGCAGCACGACAAGGGCGCAATGCGCCGTTAGAATCAGGGCGTCCTCGCCCGGAATAGTTAGCATGTTTTGGTTACTGGCGATTCTCGCCTACCTGCTCGGCTCGCTGTCCTTCGCCATTTTGCTCAGCCGCCTGACCGGTCGCCCGGATCCGCGAATGAGTGGCTCAGGCAATGCCGGCGCCACCAACATGCTGCGCCTGGCCGGACGCAAACTTGCCATCCTGACCCTGCTGGGCGACCTCTGCAAAGGCCTTGTCCCGGTATTGATCGCCAGCCTCGCAGGGCTCTCGTTGCAGCAACAGGCCTGGATTGGCGTCTGCGCCGTCATCGGCCATCTATTCCCGCTGTACTTTCGCTTTCGTGGCGGCAAGGGTGTCGCAACCGCCGCCGGCATGCTGCTGGGCCTGTACCCGCCCGCCGCCCTGCTGGCTGTCTGTGCCTGGCTGCTGACGCTCTACCTGACCCGCACCAGCTCCCTGGCCGCGCTGATCGCCACGCCGCTGACCCTGCCGTTGCTGGCCTGGCAGGAACCGGCGGCCTTGCTGCCCATGACCGCACTGGTTGCGCTGATCGTCTGGCGTCACCGGGGCAATCTACGCGACCTGTTCGCCGGGCGCGAACGGCATTTTTAAATGACGCTTCACAGGGGCGCCAACTGCTCCATCGGCCAGCGCGCCTGTACGCTGATCGCCAGGCTTTCGTGCTGGCCGGCCTGCAAGCGCTGGCAACCGGCAAAGGCAATCATCGCGCCGTTATCTGTACAGAACTCCGGCCGGGCGTAGTAAACGTCGCCCTTCATGTCGCCGAGCATTTTCTCCAGCGATGTCCGCAAGGCCTTGTTCGCGCTCACGCCGCCTGCGATCACCAGGCGCTTGAGCCCGGCCTGCTTGAGGGCGCGCTTGCACTTGATGGTCAAAGTCTCCACCACGGCCTGCTGGAACGCCAGCGAGATGTCGCAACGGGTTTGCTCGCTGTCGTCCCCGGCGCTGACGCACTGCTGCCAGGTGTTCAGGGCGAAGGTCTTCAACCCGCTGAAACTGAAATCCAGGCCGGGACGGTCGCACATTGGCCGCGGGAACACGAAACGCCCATCGACCCCTTGCGTCGCAAGCCGGGAGATTTCCGGCCCGCCGGGATAATTGAGGCCCATCATTTTTGCAGTTTTGTCGAACGCTTCGCCGGCAGCATCATCGAGCGTCTCGCCGAGCAACTCGTATTGGCCGATGCCATCGACCCGAATGAGCTGCGTATGGCCGCCCGATACCAACAAAGCGACGAACGGGAATTGCGGCGGTTGCGACTCCAGCATCGGCGCCAGCAGGTGGCCTTCCATGTGATGCACGCCCAGGGCCGGAATCCCCCAGGCAAAGGCCAGCGCCTGGGCACAGGAGGCGCCCACCAGCAACGCGCCCACCAGGCCCGGGCCAGCGGTGTAGGCGATGCCGTCGATCTCGGTCGGCACGCAGCCAGCTTCGGCCAGGACCTGGCGGATCAAGGGCAGCATGCGCTTGACGTGATCGCGGGAGGCAAGCTCGGGCACCACCCCGCCATAGGCGCGGTGCAGGTCGATCTGGCTGAACAGCGCATCGGCCAGCAGGCCGCGCTCACTGTCGTAAAGTGCGACACCAGTTTCGTCGCAGGAGGTTTCTAATCCCAGTACTAGCATGGGTTTGCGCCTTGTAGAGGCTGAATTCGAAGGCGCGCATAATAGTCGCCGCGTTGTGCCCCGACCAGCGGTTTTCGATCAGAGGCTTTGCATTCCGAGCGTTGAGGGGTTAACATCCGCAACCCTTAAAAACCGACGTCTTCAAGTGCTCTTTTGCCGCGAGGATGTTGCCCCCGGTAATGAATGAAGGTAGCTCTGGATGCCAGCCGTCAAAGTAAAAGAGAACGAACCCTTCGACGTAGCTCTGCGTCGTTTCAAGCGCTCCTGCGAAAAAGCCGGTGTTCTGGCTGAAGTTCGTAGCCGCGAATTCTACGAGAAGCCGACTTCTGAGCGTAAGCGCAAGGCAGCAGCCGCTGTTAAGCGTCACGCCAAGAAAGTTCAGCGCGAACAGCGCCGCGCCGTACGTCTGTACTAATACACAGACGTTCGTAGCAAGCTTCTGCCAAGCCCGGCCCTCAAGCCGGGCTTATGGCATTTGCGGAATAACGCTTGATGCTTCACCGTCAAAGCCGCAGACGCGACCAAGACAACCTGCTTCACCGCGTCAGACCTGGCTCTTTTGCCAGCGGTGCACGTCTTTCCTGACGAGCCTTCCAAGGCTACCGACGAGCACACCCTGATTCCTCTAACGACGATCAGCCCAAGGCACCTGCCTGCGTGTCCGCTTCATGAGCTATCCGAGGCCTGAACAGCCGTTACCGGACTCAGCGCAACACATTCAAACAGTCGAATACTGATAGTTATTAACGTCAGTGGATTATCGGCAGATACACTTCCCGACAGCGATGATGCAGACGACCCGGTCGAGCCACCGATTTAGCGTGCCTCAAACCCAGACCCGGTTACGCCTGCCGATTTCGGGTCCATATTTCGCGCAGTGATGATGAGAACGCCATGGCCGGGCTGATTCCCCAGAGCTTTATTGACGACCTCCTGAACCGCACCGACATCGTCGACGTGGTCAGCTCTCGCCTGCAAATGAAGAAAGCGGGCAAGAACTACACGGCCTGCTGCCCGTTCCATAAAGAAAAAACGCCTTCTTTCAGCGTCAGCCCCGACAAGCAGTTCTATTATTGCTTCGGCTGCGGCGCTGGCGGCAATGCCCTCGGCTTCATCATGGACCACGACAATCTGGACTTCCCCCAGGCCGTCGAAGAACTGGCCAAAGCCGCTGGCATGGAAATACCCCGGGAGGAAAGCGGTCGACAGCACAAGCCACGCCAACCGACCGATTCTCCGCTTTACCCACTGCTGACGGCGGCGGCGGATTTTTATCGTCTGGCCCTCAAAAGCCATCCGGCACGCAAGGCTGCGGTGGATTATCTCAAGGGCCGCGGCCTGACCGGCGAAATCGCCCGGGACTTCGGCCTCGGCTTCGCCCCGCCCGGTTGGGACAATCTGTACAAGCACCTAAGCAGCGATACGCTGCAACAGCGCGCCATGATCGACGCCGGCCTGCTGATTGAAAATGCCGAAACCGGCAAGCGCTACGACCGCTTCCGCGACCGGGTCATGTTTCCGATCCGCGACACACGCGGACGGATCATCGCCTTTGGTGGCCGAGTGCTGGGCGACGACAAGCCGAAATACCTGAACTCCCCGGAAACCCCGGTGTTCCATAAGGGCCAGGAACTCTACGGCCTGTACGAAGCGCGCAAGAACAACCGCAACCTCGATGAAATCATTGTCGTCGAAGGCTACATGGACGTTATTGCCCTGGCCCAGCAAGGCCTGCGCAACGCCGTGGCAACCCTGGGCACAGCCACCAGCGAAGAGCACATGAAGCGCCTGTTTCGCGTCGTGCCCAACGTGCTGTTCTGCTTCGACGGCGACCAGGCCGGCCGTAACGCCGCCTGGCGCGCACTGGAGGCTACCCTGCCGTGCCTGCAGGACGGACGCCGGGCACGCTTCCTGTTCCTGCCCGAGGGCGAGGACCCGGACACCCTGGTGCGCTCCGAAGGTACCGATGCGTTCCGTGCGCGGATCAACCAGCATGCACAACCGTTGGCCGACTATTTTTTCCAGCAATTGACCGAAGAAGCCGATCCACGCTCCCTCGAAGGCAAGGCCCACATGGCCACCCTCGCGGCACCGCTGATCGACAAGGTGCCCGGCGCCAACCTGCGCACACTCATGCGCCAGCGCCTGACCGAAATCACCGGCCTGAACAGCGAAGCGGTCAATCAACTGGTGCACAGCGCCCCCCAGGAAGCGCCACCGGCTTATGACCCGGGCATCGATTACGACGCGATGCCGGATTTCGCCGACTATCATCAACCCCAACAGGATTACGCCCCCCAGCAGGAATGGACACCGAAAAAACCCGGCAGTGGCGGCAAGAAATGGGACAAGAAACCCTGGGACAAGAACGGCAAGCGCGGCGATCGCGACCAGCCACGTGCCCCGCGCGTGCCGGCCGCCGTCGAACCACCAACACTGGCCGCCTTGCGCACTTTGCTGCATCACCCGCAACTGGCGGAAAAAGTAGAGGACGCCGGGCACTTCGCCGCCGAGGACCACAGCAATACGCAATTGCTGGTTGCACTCCTTGAAGCCGTGCAGAAGAACCCCAAGCTAAACTCTTTCCAGTTGATTGCGCGGTGGCATGGCACCGAGCAGGGGCGCCTGTTGAAGGCCCTGGCCGAGAAGGAATGGCTGATTGAGGGAGACAACCTTGAACAACAGTTTTTCGACACCATTACTAGCTTGTCCGCCCGCCAACGCGAGCGAAACCTGGAACAACTTCTGCGAAAAGCTCGCCAGAGCGAGTTGACCAGCGAAGAGAAAAACCAATTGCGCGACTTACTCAGCCGCAATGTTTGCGCATCAAACCCGACCTCAACTGGCGCGTGAGGTCACAGCTCAGGTATAATCCTCGGCTTGTTTTTTGCCCGCCAAGACCTTCAGTGGATAGGGTGTTATGTCCGGAAAAGCGCAACAGCAGTCTCGTATCAAAGAGTTGATCCTATTGGGTCGTGAGCAGGGCTACCTGACTTACGCGGAGGTCAACGACCACCTGCCGGAGGATATTTCAGATCCGGAACAGGTGGAAGACATCATCCGCATGATCAACGACATGGGGATCAACGTATTCGAGGTTGCTCCAGATAAGGATGCCCTTATGCTGGCCGACGCCGATACCGACGAGGCGGCCGCTGAAGAAGCGGCCGCAGCGTTGGCAGCGGTCGAGACCGACATTGGTCGCACCACCGACCCCGTGCGCATGTACATGCGTGAAATGGGTACGGTAGAGCTCCTCACGCGTGAAGGCGAAATCGAAATCGCCAAGCGTATTGAAGAAGGCATCCGTGAGGTGATGGGCGCAATCGCGCACTTCCCTGGCACGGTTGACCATATTCTCTCCGAGTACACCCGCGTCACCACCGAAGGTGGCCGCCTGTCCGACGTCTTGAGCGGTTATATCGATCCGGACGACGGCATTGCGCCGCCTGCCGCCGAAGTGCCGCCACCGATCGACGCGAAAGCCGCCAAGGCCGACGACGACACCGATGACGACGACGCCGAAGCGAGCGACGACGAGGAAGAAGCCGAAAGCGGTCCGGATCCGGTCATCGCAGCACAGCGTTTCGGCGCTGTGGCCGACCAGATGGAAATCACCCGCAAGGCGCTGAAAAAGCACGGCCGCAACAACAAGCAGGCGATTGCCGAGCTGTTGGCACTGGCCGAGCTGTTCATGCCGATCAAGCTGGTACCGAAGCAATTCGAAGGCCTGGTCGAGCGTGTTCGCAGTGCCCTGGATCGCCTGCGCCAGCAAGAGCGCGCGATCATGCAGCTTTGCGTGCGTGATGCCCGCATGCCGCGTGCCGATTTCCTGCGCCAGTTCCCTGGCAACGAAGTCGACGAAAGCTGGACCGATGCACTGGCCAAGGGCAAGAGCAAATACGCCGAAGCCATTGGTCGCCTGCAACCGGACATCATTCGTTGCCAGCAGAAGCTGACCGCGCTGGAAACCGAAACCGGTTTGACGATCGCCGAAATCAAGGACATCAACCGTCGCATGTCGATCGGCGAGGCCAAGGCCCGTCGCGCGAAGAAAGAGATGGTCGAAGCGAACTTGCGTCTGGTGATCTCCATCGCCAAGAAGTACACCAACCGCGGCCTGCAATTCCTCGACCTGATCCAGGAAGGCAACATCGGCCTGATGAAGGCGGTGGACAAGTTCGAATACCGTCGCGGCTACAAGTTCTCGACTTATGCCACCTGGTGGATCCGTCAGGCGATCACTCGCTCGATCGCCGACCAGGCCCGCACCATCCGTATCCCGGTGCACATGATCGAGACGATCAACAAGCTCAACCGTATTTCCCGGCAGATGCTGCAGGAAATGGGTCGCGAACCGACGCCGGAAGAGCTGGGCGAACGCATGGAAATGCCTGAGGACAAGATCCGCAAGGTATTGAAGATCGCCAAAGAGCCGATCTCCATGGAAACCCCGATCGGTGATGACGAAGACTCCCATCTGGGTGACTTCATCGAAGACTCCACCATGCAGTCTCCGATCGATGTCGCCACTGTCGAGAGTCTCAAGGAAGCGACTCGCGAAGTACTCTCCGGCCTCACTGCCCGTGAAGCCAAGGTACTGCGCATGCGCTTCGGCATCGACATGAATACCGACCACACCCTTGAGGAAGTCGGTAAGCAGTTCGATGTAACCCGTGAGCGGATTCGTCAGATCGAAGCCAAGGCGTTGCGCAAACTGCGCCACCCGACGCGAAGCGAGCATCTGCGCTCCTTCCTCGACGAGTGACCTTCAAAACCCCCGGCCCTGCCGGGGGTTTTGTTATGTGCAGATAAAATCCCTTTCATTACAGCCCTCCCCGCCCTGTCCGTCTACACTCGAATCATCCTCCCCAAGCCATGTCGAGACAGTGATGCCCAGACTGACGGCCGCGCTTTTGCTGTCATTGATGACCTGGACCGCAACAGCTGGCGCGTTGACGCTCACCGACGAGGAGCTCCGCTGGCTCAAGGACCACCCTGACCTGCGCCTGGGTGTCGATGCCTCATGGCCGCCGTTTGAGTTTCGTGACGACCAGGGCCGCTATCAGGGCCTGGCTGCCGACTACGTCGACATCATTCGTGAGCGGCTGGCCATCAAGCTCACCCCCATAGAGCCGGTTAGCTGGACCGCCGTGCTGGAGCAGGTTGGACAGGGCAAGATCGACCTTTTGCCGGGCATCATGTCCACGCCGGAACGCCAGAATTACCTGGCGTTTACACGGCCTTACCTGGATTTCCCCATTGTCATCCTGGCCCATCGCGGTGGCGCCCAGCCGCACAACCTCAAGGAACTGTACGGGCTGAAAATCGCCGTGGTGGAGAACTATGCCCCCCATGAACTGCTGCGCAACCACCATCCCGACCTGAACCTCGTGGCGCTGCCCAACGTCAGTTCAGCCCTTCAAGCCCTGGCAACCGACGAGGTAGACGCGGTAGTCGGCGATCTGGCCTCCAGTGTCTGGAGCCTGCGCCAACTCAAGCTCGAAGGTCTTTACGTCAGCGGGGAAACGCCTTATCGCTATCAATTGGCAATGGCCGTCCCTCCAGATAGCAAGATACTGGTAAGCATCCTGGACAAGGTCATGGCGGACATGAGCCCGGCCGAAGTCGACGAGATCCAGCAGAAGTGGGTCGGCAATGTGCATGACTACCGCCAGCTCTGGTCAGATTTGCTGCTTTACGGCCTGCCTGCGTTGCTGCTCCTGGTCGGCATACTGGCGGTGGTGATTCGCATCAACCGCCGACTCAGCTCGGAAATCGCCCGGCGGGTCGAGCTGGAACAGGAGCTGCGCAGCAGCGAATACCATTACCGTGGACTGGTGGAGAGCCTGTCGGCCATCGCCTGGGAGGCCAGGGTCAGCGACTTCACCTACAGCTACGTGTCGCCCCACGCCGAAGACTTGCTGGGCTATCCCCTTTCCCATTGGCTGATCCCAGGCTTCTGGCGCAACATCATTCATCCGGCCGACCTGATCCGTGCCCAGACCTACTGCGATCATGAAGTGCTGGCGGGTCGCGACCACTGCATCGATTATCGCGTGATCACTGCCGATGGCCGCTGCCTGTGGGTGCGCGATATTGTCAGCCTGATCGAACACGGGCACGAACCGGTGATGCGTGGGCTGATGATCGACATCAGCGAAGCCAAGCGCACCGAGGAAGCACTGCGCCTTTCGGAGCAGAAGTTTGCCTCGGTGTTCCGCCAGTGCCCGGACATCCTGGTGATTGCACGGTTGTTGGACGGTTGCCTGCTGGAGGTCAACAAGGCCTTCGAAGAGCAGATCGGCTTGAGCGCCGCCGAGGTGGTGGGACACAGCGCAACCGAACTGGATATCTGGGGCATCCAGGGCGTGGGGCCGGGCCTGTTGCAGCGCTTGCAGGCCGGCAGCATTCGCAACCTGGAAATGCCCTTCCGCCGTAGCAATGGCCAGGTGTTCACCGGGCTGATCTCCGCCGAGCCCTTCGACCTCGACACGACGCCAGCCCTGGTCGTGGTGGTACGGGACATCAGCCAGCTCAAGGAAACCCAGCAGCAATTGCAGACATCCGAAGAGAAGTTTGCCAAGGCGTTCCACGCCTCGCCCGATGGCCTGCTGCTGTCCCGGCAAAGCGACGGTCTGCTGATCGAAGTCAACGAAGGTTTCAGCCGCATTACCGGCTTCAACAGTGCCCTGTCGGTGGACCGCTCTACCCTGGACCTGGGCATCTGGGTCAACCTCAACGAGCGAAAGCAGATGCTCGACCTGCTGAAGCGGGACGGCTTTGTCAGGGACTTCAGCTGCCACATCCGTCGCAACGACGGGCAAATCCGGCTCTGCGAAGTCTCCAGTCGCCCGCTGCCCATCGGCAACGAAGACTGCATGCTGACCATCGCCCGGGACATCACCGAACGCCATCTCATGCAGGAGAAACTGCAACAGGCCGCCACCGTATTCGAAAGCACTGCCGAAGGCGTGCTGATCACCGATACGCAACAGCACATCAGCGCAGTGAACCGAGCCTTCACCGAAATCACCGGCTACAGCGAAACCGAAGCCTTGGGCCATACACCTCGGTTGTTGGCTTCCGGCCTGCACGACAGCGCGTTTTACGCCGCGATGTGGCACCAGTTGACGGCCGAAGGGCACTGGCAAGGAGAGATCTCCAACCGGCGCAAGAACGGCGAGCTGTACCCCAGCTGGCTGACCATCAGCGCGGTGCGCAATCGGGACCGACAGATCACCCATTTCGTCGCGGTCTTCGCCGATATCTCCAGCCTCAAGCACGCCCAGGCCCGGCTCGATTACCAGGCCCACCACGACCCGCTGACAGGCCTACCGAATCGCACGCTGTTCGAAAGCCGCTTGCTGGCAGCCCTCAATGGCCAGCAGGAAAACGGTGGCCAGGGCGCCGTGCTGTTCCTGGACCTGGACCGCTTCAAGCACATCAATGACAGCCTCGGGCACCCGGTCGGCGACCTGTTGCTCAAGGGCATTGCCGTACGCTTGCGCGAGCAGTTGCGCGACATCGACACCGTGGCACGCCTGGGCGGCGACGAGTTCATTATCCTGCTGCCGGGCCTGCAACAGCCCAGCGATGCCGAGCACATTGCCCAAAAACTGTTGAACTGCTTTGCCGCTCCGTTCCAAGCCGGCGAGCACGAGTTCTTCATCAGCGCCAGCATCGGCACCAGCCTCTACCCGCAGGACGGTTGCGACGTCGCCACGCTGGTGAAGAATGCCGACGCGGCGATGTACCGTTCCAAGGCCAAGGGACGCAACCGGGTGGAAAGCTACACCCGCGACCTCACCGCCCAGGCCAGCGAGCGAGTGGCCCTGGAGCACGAGCTGCGTCGGGCGATTGAACGCAACGAGTTGTCATTATCTTTCCAACCCAAAATCAGCCTCGTCGACAACCAACTGGTGGGTGCCGAAGCATTGATCCGCTGGACGCACCCCACGTTTGGCGACGTGCCGCCGGAACGCTTCATCCCCTTGGCGGAAGAAAACGGCATGATCCTGCAAATCGGCGACTGGGTGCTGGAGCGCGCCTGCCGGCAGTTGTGCGAATGGAACGACACCTACGACAGCCTCGGCCCCCTTTCGGTCAATCTGGCCGGGGCCCAGCTGCGCCAACCCAATCTACTGGGGCGTATCGAACAACTGCTGCGCGAGCACCAGCTCGAGCCTGGCTTATTGCAACTGGAAATTACCGAAAACTTCATCATGAGCCAGGCCGAAGAGGCCCTGACGGTGCTGCACCAGCTGAAAAAACTCGGCGTGCAATTGGCCATCGACGACTTCGGCACAGGCTATTCCTCCCTGAGTTACCTCAAGCGCCTGCCACTGGACATCCTCAAGATCGACCAATCCTTCGTCCGCGGCCTGCCCGATGACCCCCACGACGCGGCCATCGTACGGGCAATCATCGCCCTGGGCCGCAGCATGCAATTCACCATCATCGCCGAGGGCGTCGAAACCCTGGCCCAGCAGCAATTCCTGACCGAAGAAGGTTGCGAACAGATCCAGGGCTACATCGTCAGCCTGCCCCTGTGCGCCGATGAGTTTGCCGCAACGTTTCTTCGTATGACCGTTTCGGATTTTTCGGATAGCACAGCCGAGAAACCGTCGTTATAATCCGCGGCCTACTGAGGGCCTATAGCTCAGTTGGTTAGAGCAGAGGACTCATAATCCTTTGGTCCACGGTTCGAGTCCGTGTGGGCCCACCAACTCCAAAGCCGCGCATTGCGCGGCTTTCGTGTTTCTGGATGGACCACCACAGATACAGTCGCTTGGACCTATCGGAAGTCACCGACGTCTACAAGCATCACGCGAAATACTTCTGGGCTTCTGCACGTGGTGAGCGCACCGAGGGGCATCCCGACTATCATCCGCCGCCTTCAGGCTCGTGAGAGACTGGGACCTCAAAGGGGCCCTGCCGAGCCTGCATGCAGGTGACGTGCTGGCCAGCATCGAGGGAGAGGTCCATGGCGGGATTGGCCCACAGCGCTCTGTCGTGACGCTGGTCATCAAGGTCTGAGGAACTGCACATGCCCTACATCATGCAAACTGTCGTCCTTCTGGTGCTGGGCGCGATCCTCGTTCAGTTTCTGAAACCATACCCGCTGCGCAAGTGGCTGGGTTTGGCGCTGCTGGCAACGGGCTTGGTCAGCATCTTCAAGGTTGGTGAGCAGCAGGTGCTGGGCGTTGACCTGGAGCTGCTAGCACTGCTGGCCGTGCCGCTGGGCGTTGTGCTTTTCCTGACGCGGCGGCGGTTCACGGAGGAGGACTGAAGCCCAGGCACGATTTCTCGGTGCCGTCTCTGACCCAAAATCATAAGGGACAACAGTCGATCAACAGCGCATGGCTGATCTAATGGCGTACAAGGAACAGCGTGACCAAGCGAGCCGTGCGGCCATGGACGAACTGGCTGCACAAGCCCAGGAGTTAGGGATGGGTTACGAATGAGGCATTCGGCGTGCTTGCTGCAGCCATCAAATGCAACGCATCTGTCATCGTCACTTTTAACCTTAAGGACTTTCCCAAGAGCGCTCTCGAAGCATTTGATATCGAGCCTTTGCACCCTGACGATTTTGTTGCCGACCTTTGGGATATAGACCAGGCGGCTGTTCTCGAAGCAGCACAGCGGCAGCGCTCGTCCTTGAAAAATCCGCCGCACAGTGCGCGGCAATACCTCGACAAGCTACTCCAACAAAAGCTCCCCGAAACTGTAAAGTTGCTCTCCAAATTTGAATTCCTGATTTGACGATTGCTGCCAAGGACTTGAGGCTACAACGATGAATTAACATCTCATCCCACGTCCGTACCTGTTACTCAACCTCTATCACCGAGACGCCCATCATCGCCAGCCCCAGCCTCCCCCGACTGTTTCTTGAACTGTTCTGGCAACTCGGCATCCTGCTGGTGCCGGCCTTTTTCGTCACCGTGCTGCCGCCCCCCTTGGCTTTGCTGGCGGTGGTGTTCCTTGGGCTGCTGATGGGCCTTGCCGCTCGCCTGGGCTTTTTGGCGATGGGCCGAGGCATCGCCCGGTTGACGGTCGGCGCCGTGTTTGGCCTGGGTTTCAGCCTGGGCCGGGCGTTGCCTGAGTGGTGGGGCATTTTGGTGGCGATTGTCGGCATCATCGTAGGGCTCGCCTGCGTCAGTAGCTGGGAACGACGCCTTGGGTTGGCGCCCGTTTCCAGCAAAGGACCGAGCGCCTGGGGCGGAAACGAACCGCAACTGACACCTGAAGGCGAGCCGATCCGGGTGTTCAACCACAGCGAGATCGCCATGGGTGGCCCTACCTATTGCGATTATCTGTTCCCCGACGGTGTGCTCCTGCAAGGCCTTGGCTCTTCGGCCGTGTTCTCCAGCGATGGGCGTTATTTCGCCGCACCGGTACCGTCCCGGCAGGCATGGGGACTGGTAGTCCTCGACCGTCAGCAACGCCTGCTGTACCGCTGCGCCGACAGCGAGCTTTGGGAGTTGGACGCTTTTGACCTCGACCGCTTGAGTGGACGCCATAGCCCACTGGTGGATAACAGCGTTCGCGAAACCCGGCTCGATGAGCTGCTGCAAACCGCCAGCGTCACCCATCTGGTGCCTGTCGCCGATCTGTGGCTGGAAGCCGATTGTCATCCTGAGCAAACCTTCGAACGACGCTCCGCTGATGGCCAGCAATGCCTGCTGGGCAATCTTTCATTACCTTCGACCTTCCGTGACCAGGCCCAGCCATTGGAGCCCCTGCTTTCGCCGCGTTATGCCATCAACATCAACGGAGCACCGTCCGGCCTGCTGATGGCAGCAGACGCACCGTTGGTATGGAGCGCCGATCAACGCGCCCTGGTGTGCCTGGCCCAACAGCAAAGCGGTCACGAGGAAGGCGACCGGTATTGGTTATGGCAGCTCGGCACCGGCTGGCGCGCCCTGCCCTCGCCGTGGGTGAAGAGTGCTGCTGAACCGTCCTTCTACTGGCATGAAGTGCTGGGGCTCGACGCGCACCATGTGCATATCGGCGCGTACCTCGACTATCCGCGACCGGGTTCCGGCCGGTATGGCTACCGTCTGGACAGCATCCACAGCGATACCGAAACCCAGGCCGGTCATGACGCCCAGGGTCGCGTACAGGTAGCTGAGTTCAAACTGACCCGCACGGCCATTGTGATGCCATTGGACAGCCGGGGCCTGCGCGGTGACTCGTACATCGAGACGCAGCCGCTGCTGGGTGGCGCATGCGCCCAGCTCATCTGGCTTTGCGACAATCACGAGGGGCTTGGCGGTTATCGCTGCCAGATCGGTGATTGGCACTTGCCAGGCAGTTGGCTGCTGGATCATCGCGTCTCTGACTGCGGGCGTTACCTGGCACTGCTGCCCTTTGCAGACTCAACGACAGTGACCACCCATGCGGTCATTGCAGATGTGAAGGATCGACGCCTGCTGGAAGGCCCCTCCATGTGGGTGGAACGGATACTCGACTTTCGGGATGGCCGCTTGAGTCTGGCAGTGGTGGCCGGTCGTCTTGACCACGACCTGGACAGCAGCGCACTGCAACGCTTCAACATCCCTGCGCCGCCGATCGGCAGCGACCCGTCGTTCTTTCATCCCAGCGAGCAATCCCGGCTGTTCTACAACACCGTGGACCTGCAGGTGACAAACTCACAACTGCACAGCGTTGCCCCCTGGCGCCTGGTGGATCGTCCGCAAGTGGCCAACGCCGACGGTGACTTCATCCAGCCCGCCCCCGACCGTCAGGATGCCGCCTGGCTGTTCGGCAGCGAAACGGAATATGCCGACAGTTGGGTGCGTGCGCAGACGCCCCGGCTCGGAGGCCATCTGCTGACAGCCTCAGGCTGCGCGTTGGTCGACCTGGCACCGTCGATGACCTGGTCGACGGATAGCCGCTACCTGGCCCTGACCTGCATGGCAACCGATGTGACAGAACAGTGTGGAAGTTATCGAGGCTGGCAATTGCTGCTCCTGGATGTCCAGGAACACACGTTGCGGGTGCATCGGCAGTGGCTGGGCAACCGGCCGCTGTTTGAAAGCTTCGACGCCGAGCAGCTGCATGTACGGTGTTTCGAGCGCGATTGGGAAGCGCAAGACAACGACGACCCAGGTTCAGTGCAGTCGTTCTCGCTGGATCTCTTGTTGCAGTTGCCCACCGAACAGCTGGTTTGCCAGGACGGTTTCTGGTTCAGGGCTTCACAGGTACACCTGGCCCCCGCCTGGCGCGCACTGGCTTTGCCTGCCATTGGCTATTTCGCACGTGAGAGCCTGTAACATGCTCGCCATCGAATGCCTGCGCCGGAGCCCACTTTGACTGATACCCGCCCTCCCGTCCTCGACGAAATCGACCGGCAGCTGATCGCGGCGCTGCAAATCAACGCCCGGGAAAGCGTCGCCATGCTCGCCCGGCAACTGGGTATCGCCCGCACGACCGTGACCTCGCGGCTGGCACGCCTGGAAAAGACCAAGGTGATTACCGGGTATGGCGTGCGCCTGGGGCAACGAGTGATTGACGGTGGCTTGCAGGCTTACGTCGGCATCAAGGTCCAGCCGCGTTCCGGCAAGGACGTGCTGCGGCGCCTGAGCGCCATGGCCCAGGTACAGCAGCTGTGCGCGGTCAGCGGTGAGTTCGACTATGTCGCCTGGTTGCGCACGGACTCGCCGGAACAGCTGGACCAGTTGCTGGACCAGATCGGCAGCGTGGACGGCGTGGAAAAGACCACCACCTCGATCATCCTCAGCAGCAAAATCGATCGAGGCCAGCCAGTCTAAGCCCTGCGCCACTTAGCCTGTGGCCCTCAGGGAACAACGCAAGTTATGGTGTCGGATGGGAGAAATTTTCGATCCTGACCTGCCCCTCCGGAAAGGTCGCGATAATCTCCAATTCCCCCCCCATGGCCCGGATGTAGTTGCGCAATGTGCTGATGTACATGTCCGTACGGCGCTCCATTTTCGAGACTGCCGCCTGGTTGATATGCAGTGCCTTGGCCAAAGCCTCCTGGCTCAACTCCTGCGCCTGACGCAACTCGTGCAACGGCATTTCTGCACGCAACTGCTGATACAGAGCCTGTGCACGAGCCTGGGAGTCAGGCGAACGACGCGCCATCAAATCGGAAAATTTCTTAGCCATGGTCAAAGCCCTCTCTCTTCAATACTTCCAAATGTTCGTGATAGAGGCGTTCGGCCAAAGGCACATAGTCCTGATACCAACGGTCCTGGCCGGTTTTACCTCCCCCGATCAGCAGGATGGCGCAGCGTCGTGGATCAAACGCATAGAGCACACGATAAGGCCTACCTGCATGTTGCACCCGTAACTCACGAAGGTTGCCATGACGCGAACCTTTGATATCACTGGTGTGAGGAAAGCCCAGATACGGCCCGGTATCGCCGAGCAGCATCACCGAGACCTGTACCGAGTCTTGCTCTGACTCACTGAGACGGTCCCACCACAACTCAAATTCGTCAGTGTATTCAACGTCCCATTTCATACAAATATGCCATCCAGGATATATAACCTCAAGGGAATAACCATAGGAGTTTCGGCGGGTATCTGTTGCTGTTGATCGCGCGGACAATTGTCAGGGAGCGTTTCTGTGGGAGCGAGCTTGCTCGCGATGGCGTCAATCCAGTCAACACCGTCATGGACTGACATACTGCTATCGCGAGCAAGCTCTCTCCCACAGGGGACTGGTTTGGTCATTATGCTTTATGAATAGATCAAGATGACTGATATGCGCTCAAAACGACGACACATTGTGTCTTATTAACGTGTTCCACCCTCCCTAGAATGGCTGGCATCTTTCCTATACTCAGACACGAACACCGCGTCGAGTCGCCCACCAAGGTCAGCCATGAACAAGAACAATCGCCACCCAGCAGACGGCAAGAAGCCCATCACCATTTTCGGGCCGGACTTTCCTTTCGCCTTTGACGACTGGATCGAGCATCCGGCTGGCCTGGGCAGCATTCCCGCCCACAACCACGGTACCGAAGTGGCGATTGTCGGGGCCGGAATCGCCGGTCTGGTGGCGGCGTACGAGCTGATGAAGCTGGGTCTCAAACCCGTGGTCTACGAGGCGTCGAAGATGGGTGGGCGCCTGCGCTCACAAGCGTTCAATGGCGCCGAAGGGGTGATCGCCGAGCTGGGCGGCATGCGTTTTCCGGTGTCATCCACCGCGTTCTACCATTACGTCGACAAGCTGGGCCTGGAGACCAAACCGTTTCCCAACCCGCTGACCCCGGCGTCCGGCAGCACGGTCATCGACCTGGAAGGCCAGACCTACTACGCACAGAAACTGGCCGACCTTCCCGCACTGTTCCAGGAAGTCGCCGACGCCTGGGCCGATGCGCTGGAGGATGGCTCACGCTTCGGCGACATCCAGCAGGCGATCCGCGACCGCGACGTGCCACGCCTCAAGGAGCTGTGGAACACCCTGGTGCCCCTGTGGGACGACCGCACCTTCTACGACTTTGTCGCCACCTCCAAGGCCTTCGCCAAGCTCTCTTTCCAGCACCGCGAAGTGTTCGGCCAGGTCGGTTTCGGTACGGGCGGCTGGGATTCGGACTTCCCCAATTCGATGCTGGAAATCTTCCGTGTCGTGATGACCAACTGTGACGACCACCAGCACCTGGTGGTCGGCGGCGTCGAGCAGGTGCCCCACGGTATCTGGAACCACATGCCGGAACGCTGCGTGCACTGGCCGCAAGGGACCAGCCTGAATTCGTTGCACCTGGGCGCCCCACGCAGCGGCGTGAAGCGCATCGCCCGCGCGGCTGATGGCCGGTTCAGCGTGACCGACGTCTGGGACAACACCCGCGAGTACGCCGCCGTGCTGGTCACCTGCCAGAGCTGGCTGCTGACCACCCAGATCGAATGTGAAGAAGCGCTGTTCTCGCAAAAAATGTGGATGGCCCTGGACCGCACCCGCTACATGCAATCGTCGAAGACCTTCGTGATGGTCGACCGGCCATTCTGGAAGGACAAGGACCCGGAGACCGGCCGCGACCTGATGAGCATGACCCTGACCGACCGCCTGACCCGTGGCACCTATCTGTTCGACAACGGGGACGACAAGCCAGGGGTGATTTGCCTGTCGTATTCCTGGATGAGCGACGCGCTGAAAATGCTCCCGCACCCGGTGGAAAAACGCGTGAAGCTGGCCCTCGATGCCCTGAAGAAAATCTATCCCAAGGTGGACATCGCCGCCCGGATCATCGGCGATCCGATCACCGTGTCCTGGGAGGCCGACCCGCATTTCCTCGGCGCGTTCAAGGGCGCCCTGCCCGGCCACTATCGCTACAACCAGCGCATGTATGCGCATTTCATGCAGGACGACATGCCGGCCGAACAACGCGGGATCTTTATCGCCGGCGATGACGTCTCATGGACACCGGCCTGGGTCGAAGGCGCGGTACAGACCTCACTCAATGCCGTGTGGGGAATCATGAAGCACTTCGGCGGTGAAACTCACGCCGAGAACCCGGGTCCAGGTGATGTGTTCAATGAGATCGGTCCGATCGCCCTGCCCGAATAAAAGGAGTTATTGATGCGTGTAGCCCTCTACCAATGCCCGCCGCTGCCACTGGATCCGGCCGGCAACCTGCAACGCCTGCACCAGGTGGCGTTGGAGGCCAGGGGCGCCGATGTGCTGGTGCTGCCGGAGATGTTCATGACCGGCTACAACATCGGCGTCGACGCGGTGAATGTATTGGCCGAGGTCTACAACGGCGAGTGGGCGCAACAGATCGCCCGCATTGCCAAGGCCGCCGGCCTGGCGATTGTCTATGGCTACCCTGAGCGCGGCGAAGACGGGCAGATCTACAACGCAGTTCAGCTGATCGACGCCCAGGGCGAGCGCCTGGCCAACTACCGCAAGAGCCACCTGTTCGGCGACCTCGATCACGCCATGTTCAGCGCCGGCGACGCCGCATTGCCCATCGTCGAGCTCAACGGCTGGAAGCTCGGCCTCCTGATCTGCTACGACCTGGAGTTTCCGGAAAATGCCCGACGCCTGGTCCTGGCCGGTGCCGAGCTGATCCTGGTGCCGACCGCCAACATGCAACCCTACGAATTCATCGCCGACGTCACCGTGCGGGCCCGGGCCATCGAGAACCAGTGTTTCGTGGCATACGCCAACTACTGCGGCCACGAAGGTGAATTGCAGTATTGCGGCCAAAGCAGCATCGCCGCACCGAATGGCAGCCGCCCGGCCCTTGCGGGGCTGGATGAGGCCTTGATCGTCGGAGAACTGGATCGACAACTGATGGACGATTCCCGCGCGGCCTACAACTACCTGCACGATCGCCGCCCTGAGCTTTACGGCGACCTGCACAAACACTGATTGAGGATTGAGAACGCGGCCTAATCCGCTAGCATGAGCGCATCTTTGTTCTGGAAGCGCTCATGCCGGCCCCCGACTCCCTCCGCTCCCACACTGAAACCATGGCCAACGGCTTGCGGGTGACATTGCGTCACGTCCCAGGCCTCAAGCGCAGCGCTGCAGTGCTGCGAGTCGCGGCTGGCAGCCATGACGCGCCCCTGGCCTGGCCGGGATTGGCGCACTTGCTCGAGCATCTGTTCTTCCTCGGCACCGAGCGTTTTCCCGCTGGGGAGAACCTGATGGCCTACGTGCAGCGCCACGGCGGCCAGGTCAATGCGCGCACCAGCGAACGCACCACGGATTTTTTCTTCGAATTGCCACCTGCAACCTTCGCCGACGGACTGGAACGGCTGGGGAACATGCTCGCTCACCCACGCCTGGATGAGGCCGATCAGGTGCGCGAACGGGAAGTGCTGCACGCCGAGTTCATCGCCTGGTCCCAGGATGCTGCAGCCCAGCGCCAGCTTGCCTTGCATGACGGCCTATCGGCGTCCCATCCACTGCGGGGTTTTCATGCCGGCAATCGCGATAGCCTGGCGGTGACGCAAGCCGAATTCCAAAGCGCATTGCACGACTTCTATCGCCGCTTTTACCAGAGCGGCCAGATGACCCTGAGCCTGGTCGGCCCGCAGAGCATCGACGCCTTGAAAGCGCTGGCTGAACAGTTCGACAGCCACATACCTGCCGGCGAAGCGCTTGCCAGGCCGGCACCACAAAGTTTGATGGCATCGTCCCAGACGAGTTATCAACAGGCCCGCGAGGGTTGCCTTGATCTGCTGTTCGCCTTCGAAGACTTGCCCGCTGCCTCGCCTCAAGCCCTGGATTTTCTGTGTACGTGGCTGAACTCCAGCAAACCGGGCGGTTTGCTCGCCACGTTGCGTCAGCGCGACCTGGCTGACAGCCTCAAGGCCACCGCGCTGTATGAGTTTGCCGGGCAGGCGCTGCTGCACATCGAATTCAAGCACGCCAACGCTCCGGCAGCGGCGCAAATCCAAGCATTGCTGCACGACTGGCTGGGGTTCTTTGCCGCCCAGGACGACTGGGCGCCGTTGCACGAGGAGTTCACCGCACTGTTGCAGCGCCGGCAAGAGACAGGATCGGCCTTGCAGGTGGCCCGCTGGGACGGTGAAGGACGTGACGGGCCGCTGTTGGCAAACGACCTGGTGAAGCTCAGAGAAATCCTCAAGCAACTGCACCCGGCCGATAACGTCGCGGGACAATGGCAACTGCCCGCGCCCAATCCGTTCCTGCAAACGCCAAGCGAAGCGCCCCGCGCCGGGCTGATACGCGGCCAGACCAGCGCCCACCGCGGCTTGCGAACCTTCGCCCAGGACCGCTCCCGGGGTCGTCGGGAACGCTCGCCCATGCAGTTCAGCCAGGCGCTGCCTGACAATGGTCGTGAAGGCGCGGTGTACCTGCGCTGGCAACTGACGACCCAGGCACCGCTGGACTTTCAATCCAGGCTCGACCGGCACCTGCAGGATGTGCGAGAGGATGCTCGCCAGGCCGGTGTGGACGTCAGCTTCGAGCCCTCCGGTCATCAATGGCTGCTGAAACTGGTTGGCTTACAGGTGCCGATACCGTTGGTGCTCGAACACGTTCTGACGAAGCTTGCGCAACCGCTGCCAATGGCCCTGGCCAGTCACGAAACCCCGCCGATGCCGATTCGGCATCTGTTGAAGGCGCTGCCAGATCACTGCCGCCACAACCGCCAAGCGTCAGCGTTGCCAATGCCCGAAAGCGACCAAAGCGTGTGGACAACGGCCCGATGGGACGGGCTGTCCATCGGCCTGTCGACGGCCACTCAAGGGGCGTTGGGCCCTGCGTTGGCCCGAGTGCCGGGCATTGCCGGCGATGAAGCCAGCCTGGTGCCGGCACCTCGCGGGCAACGCCTCTGGCATAGGCTCCAGACTCACGGCGAAGAACCGGCCGTGTTGCTGTTTTGCCCGACAGCCACCCCGACGCTGGCCGACGAAGCCGCCTGGCGGTTGCTGGCACAGCTGTGCCAGACGCCGTTCTACCAGCGCCTGCGCGTCGAGTTGCAGCTGGGTTATGCGGTGTTCAGTGGGTTGAAGCAGATCGACGGGCAAACGGGGATGGTGTTCGGCGTCCAATCGCCCAGCCTTTCGGCAACGCAACTGAGCGCCCACATCGAACAATTCCTGGCTGGGCTACCGGCGCTGATCGAGCAGCTCGATGACTCATCCCTGACCGGCCAGCAGCAGGCGCTTGCCGCCCAACTCCAGGACACCGCCCTGCCCTGCGCCCAGGCCGCCGAACTGCTCTGGCAGGCCAAGTTGGCCGGCCACCCGTCGGATTATCTTGAGCAACTGTCCGCTGCCATCGTGTACCTGGATCGCACGCAGCTACAAATGGCCGCCCAACGTCTGATCGAGGCTGAAGGGGGATGGTATTGCCTGAGCAACGGAGCCTGCCCGGGAGAGCGCTGGCAAGCGCCGCAGTGATCATTGCAGGGGCCGTAATGAGCTTTCTTCGAGAATCGCGGCGAACGAAGATGTCAGATTTAGTAACATAGGCGCCTAAGCATCTGAACATCTCCGAACGGAGGTGGACTATATGTATAGGTCTCAACCGTTCTATCTAACGAAAGCATCCCAACCAAAGGAGTATTCCCATGTCCTGGTCCAAACCCGCATATATCGACCTGCGTATCGGTTTCGAAGTCACCATGTACTTCGCCAGCCGTTGAATGCTGCAGGCGGTTAAGCACGCAGCACTACGCCTCGGCCAGCCGAGGCGTTTTTATTTCGGTTTGCAGATGGAGCAGCCATGTTCGTCCAGATTCTAGGTTCTGCCGCCGGTGGCGGTTTCCCCCAGTGGAACTGCAACTGCGCCAATTGCGCAGGTTTTCGCGACGGCAGCCTGCGGGCCCAGGCGCGCACCCAATCGTCCATCGCCCTGTCCGATGACGGTGTGAACTGGGTGCTGTGCAACGCCTCCCCGGACATTCGCGCCCAGCTCCAGGCGTTCGCCCCGATGCAGCCGGGCCGGGCCCTGCGCGACACCGGCATTGGCGCGATCATCCTGATGGACAGCCAGATCGACCACACCACCGGCCTGCTCAGCCTGCGTGAAGGTTGCCCGCATCAAGTCTGGTGCACCGACATGGTCCATGAAGACTTGAGCACCGGCTTTCCGCTGTTCAACATGTTGACCCACTGGAACGGCGGGTTGAGCTGGAATCGCATCGAACTCGACCAGAGCTTCACCATCGCCGCCTGCCCGAACCTGCGCTTCACCCCACTGCCCCTGCGCAGCGCCGCACCGCCCTATTCACCGCATCGCTTCGACCCGCACCCGGGCGACAATATCGGGCTGATCGTCGAAGACCTGCGCACGGGTGGCAAACTGTTCTATGCCCCGGGCCTGGGCAAGGTCGACGAGTCGTTGTTGGCGATCATGGCCGGCAGCGATTGTCTGCTGGTGGACGGTACGATGTGGGACGACGATGAAATGCAGCGTCGTGGCGTCGGCACCCGCACTGGCCGGGAAATGGGCCACCTGGCCCAGAATGGCCCCGGCGGTATGCTGGAAGTACTGGAACAAGTGCCTGGGCCGCGCAAAGTCCTTATCCATATCAACAACACCAACCCGATCCTGGACGAAGATTCGCCCGAGCGGGCTGAACTTGTACGTCGAAAGATTGAAGTGTCCTACGACGGAATGAGTATTGAGTTGTAAGAAGGGCGGAACGATTGTGGGGGTGAAGTTGTGGTGTGTCAGCCAGGCATGATCCAGCTGGACAGGCCCCATCGCGAGCAAGCTCGCTCCCACACTGGTTTTGCTGTGAATCAGATATCCAATGCAACTCGAACTACTGTGGGAGCGAGCTTGCTCCGGGCGGCGATCCGACGATGGGGCCAGCCCTGACGCCACAGAACCCACGGGCATTTCCCGGAGAACCAAAATGACTGACACCCCCCTGTCCCCCGCCGAGTTCGAAGCCGCCCTGCGTGCCAAGGGCGCGTATTACCACATCCATCACCCGTATCACGTGGCGATGTATGAAGGCCGCGCGACTCGCGAGCAGATCCAGGGCTGGGTCGCGAACCGTTTCTACTATCAGGTGAACATCCCGCTCAAGGATGCCGCGATCCTGGCCAACTGCCCTGACCGGGAAATCCGCCGCGAGTGGATCCAGCGCCTGCTCGACCATGACGGCGCTCCCGGCGAAGACGGCGGCATCGAAGCCTGGTTGCGGCTGGGCCAGGCGGTGGGCCTGGACCCCGATCAACTGCGCTCCCAGGAGTTGGTGCTGCCCGGTGTGCGTTTCGCCGTGGATGCCTATGTCAACTTCGCCCGCCGGGCCTGCTGGCAGGAAGCCGCCAGCAGCTCGTTGACCGAACTGTTCGCCCCACAGATCCACCAGTCGCGCCTGGACAGTTGGCCCCAGCATTACCCATGGATCGACCCGACCGGCTATGAGTACTTCCGCACCCGCCTGGGCCAGGCCCGGCGTGATGTAGAACATGGCCTGGCGATCACTTTGCAGCACTACACCACCCGCCAAGGTCAGGAGCGCATGCTGGAGATTCTCCAATTCAAGCTGGACATCCTCTGGAGCATGCTCGATGCCATGAGCATGGCCTACGAATTGAACCGCCCGCCCTATCACAGCGTGACCGGGCAACGGGTGTGGCACAAAGGGATCACCTTATGAGTTTCGACCGCAGCAAAACCCCGCGCTGGCGCCCCGGCTATCGTTTCCAGTACGAACCGGCCCAGAAAGGCCACGTGCTGCTCTATCCTGAAGGCATGATCAAGCTGAACGACAGCGCTGCGCTGATCGGTGACCTGATCGATGGTGAACGGGATGTCGCGGCCATCATCGGCGAGTTGGCGAAGCAATTTCCCGACGTGCCGGAACTCGGTGACGACATCGAGCAATTCATGGAGGTCGCCCGTGCACAGCACTGGATCGAACTTGCCTGAGAGCACCGGTCTGCCGCCCAAGCCTGAAGTCGGCTTGCCGCTGTGGTTGCTGGCGGAGCTGACCTATCGTTGCCCGCTGCAATGCCCGTACTGCTCCAACCCGCTGGACTTTGCCGAGCAAGGCAAGGAGCTGAGCACCGAGCAATGGTTCAAGGTCTTTCGCGAAGCCCGCGAGATGGGCGCCGCACAGCTGGGTTTTTCCGGCGGCGAGCCGTTGGTGCGCCAGGACCTCGCCGAGTTGATCGGCGAGGCGCGCAAGCTGGGTTTCTATACCAACCTGATCACCTCTGGCATCGGCTTGACCGAACAGAAAATCAGCGACTTCAAAAAGGCCGGCCTGGACCATATCCAGATCAGCTTCCAGGCCAGCGACGAACAGGTGAACAACCTCCTGGCCGGCTCTAAGAAAGCCTTCGCGCAAAAACTGGAAATGGCCCGGGCGGTGAAGGCCCACGGCTATCCGATGGTGCTGAACTTCGTGACCCATCGGCACAACATCGACAAGATCGATCGCATCATCGAGCTGTGCATCGCCCTGGAGGCCGACTTCGTCGAGCTCGCCACGTGCCAGTTCTACGGCTGGGCGCAGCTCAACCGCGTCGGCCTGCTGCCCACCCGGGAGCAACTGGTACGCGCCGAGCGTGTCACCAACGAGTACCGCGCCAAGCTGCAAGCGCAAGGCAATCCGTGCAAGCTGATCTTCGTCACACCGGACTACTATGAAGAACGCCCCAAGGGCTGCATGAACGGCTGGGGCAGCATTTTCCTCACCGTCACGCCGGACGGCACGGCATTGCCCTGTCACGGTGCCCGCCAGCTGCCGGTGCAGTTTCCCAACGTGCGCGACCACAGCATGCAGCACATCTGGTACGACTCGTTCGGCTTCAACCGCTTCCGCGGTTATGACTGGATGCCCGAGCCGTGCCGCTCCTGCGATGAAAAGGAAAAGGACTTCGGCGGCTGCCGCTGCCAGGCGTTCATGCTCACAGGCGACGCCAGCAACGCCGACCCTGTGTGCAGCAAGTCCGAACATCACGGTGTGATTCTCAAGGCGCGGGAAGACGCCGAGCACGCCACGCAAACCATCGAACAATTGGCCTTTCGCAATGAACGAAACTCGCGCCTCATCACCAAAGGCTGAGCCTTTCAGCGCCGCCCAGGCCGTTGCCGCCGGCACCGACTTCGCCGAACTGCAGCTCGGGCCTTTGGGCCTGTTCTGGAATGAATACCGCCCCGCAGACGGTGCCTGCCGGATCTGGCATTGGCAAGACGCCATGCCTCGCTGCCTGACACCGGACGGGTTCAGCGCGCGCAGCCGGGTCTATGAATATGGCGGTGGATCATTCTGCCTGAGCCATGACGGTGTGCTGTTCGTCAATGAGGCTGACCAGCAGCTGTACCACCAATCCCTGAACGACGAACGCCCCATAGCGCTGACCTCGGGTGACTGCCGTTATGGGGATCTGAGCTTCGCCGACGGCCAGGTATTGGCGGTGGAAGAACAGGCCAACCAGCATCGCCTGGTGTCGATCGGGCTGGTGGATCATCAGCGACATCTGTTGGCCGAAGGTGCAGATTTCTACGCATCACCCACCGTAAGCCCGGACGGTCAGCGGCTCGCCTGGATAGAGTGGAGCCGTCCGCATCAACCCTGGACCGCAACGCGCTTGATGCTGGCCGAGCGCAACGCTACGGGTTGGGGTGCGCCGCGCTGTGTCGCGGGCAACGGTGAAGAAGAGTCCATCCAGCAACCGCGCTTCGATGCGGCCAGTCGTCTTTATTGCCTGACTGATCGCGGTGGTTATTGGCAGCCTTGGCTGGAGTCGGCCCAGGGCCTGGAACCACTGCCTGCCGCCCAAGCCGATCACGCCCCAGCGCCGTGGCAACTGGGTGGCTGCACCTGGCTGCCGCTGGGCGAACACACGTACCTGGCCAGTTGGACCGAAGCGGGTTTCGGGCGCTTGGGCCTGTGTCACGGTGACGATGCCGATGAGGACTTCACCGGCACCTACACCCGCTTTCGCAGCCTGGCGCTGGATGAGCGGTTCATCTACGCCGTTGCAGCCTCGCCGACCCGCCCATCGGCGGTCATTACCATTGAGCGGCATAGCCACGAAGTGGCCGTGCTGGCCGGCGGCGTCACGCCCTTGCCCGTCGAACAGATCAGCCGTCCTCGCACCCTGCGCTATCCATCCGCGTCAGGCGAGGCCCACGGGTTCTTTTACCCGGCCATGAACGCACCCGCAAAGCCGCCCTTGGTGGTGTTCATTCACGGCGGCCCCACCTCGGCCTGTTATCCCTTGTTCGACCCGCGTATCCAGTATTGGACCCAGCGAGGCTTTGCCGTCGCCGATCTCAACTACCGCGGCAGCAGCGGCTATGGCCGGGCCTATCGGCAGGCGTTGCATCTGAATTGGGGCGTGGTGGATGTCGAGGACGCCTGCGCGGTGGTCGCGTATCTGGACGAACAAGGCCTGGTCGATGGCCGACGTGCGTTCATTCGCGGTGGCAGTGCCGGTGGCTACACGACCCTCTGTGCCCTGGCATTCCATGATGTATTCCGGGCCGGCGCCAGCCTCTATGGCGTGAGCGATCCTGTCGCCCTGGCCCGTGCTACGCACAAGTTCGAAGGTGATTATCTGGACTGGCTGATCGGCGATCCGCAACAGGACGTCGAACGCTACCACGCCCGCACCCCACTGCTGCACGCCGGGAACATCCATGTGCCGGTGATCTTTTTCCAGGGTGAACTGGACGTGGTGGTCGTACCGCAGCAAACCCGCGACATGGTCAGTGCTTTACAGGCCAACGGCGTGGCGGTCGAGGCGCACTACTATCCCGATGAGCGCCACGGTTTTCGCAAGGCCGCGAACCAGGCCCATGCGCTGGAGCATGAGTGGTTGTTCTATCGCAAGGTGATGGATGGCCCCACATAGGGAGATGCCAAACCAATGTGGGAGCGAGCAGGCTCGCTCCCACAGGGCTCCCAACAAATCTTTAAATTCGCGCCAGGTTCTCAGCGCTTGGCGATGATGTACACCGCATGCACGATGCCAGGGATATAACCCAGCAGCGTCAGCAGGATATTCAGCCAGAAAGCCCCGCCGAAGCCGACCTGCAGGAACACCCCCAGTGGCGGCAGCAGGATGGCGATAATGATGCGAATGAAATCCATGGATGACTCCTGATCGACGATGGCCAAATTGCCATATAGCTCATTGACCCCAGGCCGCTCGCCAGGGTTCAGTGAAACGCAACCAGAAGCAGCCTCGATGGAGGGCGCCTGCCAGGAACAAAAAACGCAGGCAAAAGAAAACCCCGCCGAAGCGGGGCTTTGCAGACTGTTTCCCTGACATCCATTTCACTCTGCCGTCCTGGCAGAATCCTACGTGTCCGTGTTGTTACTTTGCGCGTCCTGCGCTACATCCATGGAAGCTAGATTAGCCCTGGATCCAATTCGCCGATAGAGGGAAAACGCCAGCACGATGTGTAAGCTAATGCTTACACATCGTCATGATTTCAGAACTGGCCGGCTTCCAGCAGGAACAGCGACTCGCTGCCCGCCTTGACCGAAGCGCTCAAGGAATGAATACGCGGCAGCAGGCGGGCGAAATAGAACCGCGCCGTGCCCAGTTTGCTCGCGTAGAAATCATCCTGGCTTTCTTTGCCCAAGGCCGCCCTGGCCATCAGCGCCCACATGTAGGCATACGCGGTGTAGCCAAACGCCTGGAGATACTCCACCGAGGCCGCGCCGATTTCATTCGGGTTGCTTTTCGCCCGGTCCAACAGCCAGTCGGTCAACTCGTCCAGCGAGTCGACAGCGCTGTTCAACGGCTTGATGAACTCCGCCAGATCGCTGTTCGCGGTGGCCGTGAAGTGACGGATTTCATCGGCAAACAACTTGTAGAACGCACCGCCGCTGCCGACGATCTTGCGCCCCACCAGGTCCAGCGCCTGGATACCGTTGGTGCCTTCGTAGATCTGGGTGATACGCACATCGCGCACCAGTTGCTCCTGGCCCCATTCACGAATGTAACCGTGGCCGCCGAACACCTGTTGACCATGAACGGTGGTTTCCAGGCCCAGGTCGGTCAGGAAGGCCTTCGCCACCGGCGTCAGCAATGCCACCAGGTCCTCGGCGCGCTTGCGCGTGACTGGGTCTTCGCTGAACTTGGCGGTATCCAGTTGCATCGCCACGTAGGTGGAAAAGGCCCGGCCGCCTTCGTTCGAGGCTTTCATGGTCAACAGCATCCGACGCACGTCGGGGTGGACGATGATCGGGTCAGCGACCTTGTCCTTGTTCTGCGCACCGGTTGGCGAGCGGCTTTGCAGGCGGTCACGGGCATATTCGATGGCGTTCTGGTAGGAACGCTCACCGGAGGCCAGGCCCTGGATACCGACGCCCAGGCGCTCGTAGTTCATCATGGTGAACATCGCCGCCAGGCCCTTGTTCGGCTCGCCCACCAGATAACCCACGGCTTCGTCGAAGTTCATCACGCAGGTGGCGGATGCCTGGATGCCCATCTTGTGTTCGATCGAGCCGCAGTTGGCCGCGTTGCGCGCGCCCAGGCTGCCGTCGGCATTGACCATGAACTTGGGCACCAGGAACAGCGAGATGCCCTTGGGGCCTGCCGGCGCGTCCGGCAGTTTCGCCAGCACCAGGTGAATGATGTTCTCGGTGAGGTCGTGTTCGCCGCCAGTGATGAAAATCTTCGTGCCGCTGACCTTGTAGGAACCGTCGGCCTGGGGTTCGGCCTTGGTGCGGATGATCCCCAGGTCCGTACCGGCGTGGGGCTCGGTCAGGCACATGGAACCGGCCCAGACGCCGGCGTACATGTTCGGCAGGTATGCCGCTTTCAGTTCTTCGCTGGCGTGGGCATTGATCGACAGGCAGGCGCCGGCGGTCAGCATCGGGTACAAACCGAAGGACAGGCTGGCGGAGTTGACCATTTCCTCGACCTGGGCCGAAACGGCCTTGGGCATGCCCATGCCACCGTACACCGGGTCACCGCCGACACCGACCCAACCACCTTCAGCGTAAGTCTTGTAGGCCTGTGGGAAACCTGCCGGCGTGGTGACGGCGCCGTCGGCCCAGTGGCAACCTTCTTCGTCAGCGGCGCGGCTGAGGGGCGCGATGCTTTTGCTGGTGACTTTGCCGGCTTCTTCAAGGATCGCTTCGACCGTTTCGGCATCCACGGTGTCGGCCAGCGCCGGCAATTGGGCCCAGAGTTTCGCGACCTCGAACACTTCATTGAGGACGAAGCGCATATCGCGCAGGGGCGCTTTGTAGTCAGCCATGGCAAACCTCGCAGGATCTAAACAGTTGGTTCGTAAAAGACGGTTTTCGCAATGACCTGAGTGTACCTCAACAACTTTTGCGACACATAGGGTCAACTAATGACTGTTTTGTTATTTTTAGTCACCATGAAAGATCGCAGGCTTCGCCAGCTCCTACAGAGAATACGCATTTCAATGTAGGAGCTGGCGAAGCCTGCGATCTTTGGCATTCCCTCTATCAAAGTGCAAACAACTCCGCCGGCAGCTTCATCAGGCAATCACTCCCCGCCTCGACGGCAGCCCGATGGGCGGTCGTGCGCGGCAACAGGCGCTTGAAGTAAAACTCACACGTCGCCAACTTGCCCCGGCAGAAATCCCCATCACCCTGGCCACTGTCGAGTTGCGCCTGGGCCACCAAGGCCATGCGCAACCACAGGTAGGCCAGGATGATGTAGCCGCTGTACATCAGGTAATCCACGGAGGCGGCCCCCACTTCATCGGGATTCTTCATGGCAGCCATGCCGACCCGGGTGGTCAGTTCGCCCCACTGCTGGTTGAGCCCGTCGAGTTGCTCGACGTAATCCTTGAGCTGCGGATGTCCGGCATTCGCGGCGCAGAATTTGTGGACGATCCGGGTAAAACCGCGCAACAACTTGCCCTGGCTGCCCAGCACCTTGCGCCCCAGCAGATCCAGGGCCTGGATGCCATTGGTGCCCTCGTAGATCGGCGCGATGCGGCAATCTCGCACCAACTGCTCCATGCCCCACTCACGAATGAAGCCGTGACCGCCAAACACTTGCATGCCGTGGTTGGTCACCTCCAGCCCGGTGTCGGTCATGAAGGCCTTGCAGATCGGGGTGAGGAACGCCAGCAGGTCCTCGGCCTCCTGGCGGGCGGTTTCGTCCGGGCTCAGGTGCGCGGTATCGAGCAATTGCGCGGTGAAATACGTCAGCGCCCGATTGCCTTCGTTGAAGGCTTTCATGGTCAGCAACATCCTGCGTACATCGGGATGGACGATGATCGGGTCGGCGACCTTTTCCGGCGCCTTGGGGCCGGTCAGCGCGCGCATCTGCAAACGGTCGTTGGCGTATTTGATGGCGCCCTGGAAGCTCGCCTCGCCCAGACACAGGCCCTGCATGCCGGTGCCGAGCCGGGCGTGGTTCATCATGGTGAACATGCAATTGAGGCCCTTGTTCGGCTCGCCGATCAGGAACCCCTTGGCCCCGTCGAAATTCAGCACGCAGGTGGCCGATGCCTTGATGCCCATCTTGTGTTCGATCGAACCACAGGACACGCCATTGCGCGGCCCGGCCTCACCCCTGGCGTCGGGCAGGAACTTGGGCACGATGAACAACGAGATGCCTTTGGTCCCGGCGGGGGCGTCCGGCAACTTGGCCAGCATCAGGTGGATGATGTTATCGCTCATGTCGTGTTCGCCGGCGGAAATGAAGATCTTGCTGCCGGAGATCGCATGGCTGCCGTCGGCCTGGGGCACGGCGCGGGTCTTGATGATGCCCAGGTCGGTGCCACAGTGGGCTTCGGTCAGGCACATGGTGCCGGTCCACTGGCCGGCGGTGAGTTTACTCAGGTAGGTCTGTTTCTGTTCTGCCGTGCCGTGGGCATGGATCGCCGACATGGCGCCGTGAGTCAGGCCCGGGTACATGCCCCAGGACGTGTTGCTGGAGCCGATCATCTCGCTGATGACCAGGCCCAGGGAGCTGGGCAGGCCCTGGCCGCCATACGCCGGGTCCGCCGCCAGCCCATGCCAGCCGCCTTCCACGTACTGTGCGAAAGCCTGCTTGAAGCCCGTAGGCGTGGTGACTACACCGTTGTCGAAATGGCAACCCTCTTCGTCACCGGAGCGATTGAGCGGCGCCAGCACGTTCTCACAGAACCTGGCACCTTCTTCGAGGATCGCGCTAACCATGTCCGGGCTGGCATCGCTGGCGCCCAGTTCGGCATAACGGCCATGGAAATCGAAGACGTGATCGATCAGAAAGCGCATGTCACGCAGCGGGGCTTTGTACTCGGGCATGGTGGTTTT
This sequence comes from Pseudomonas sp. KB_12, assembly GCF_052114545.1. Taxonomy (NCBI): domain Bacteria; kingdom Pseudomonadati; phylum Pseudomonadota; class Gammaproteobacteria; order Pseudomonadales; family Pseudomonadaceae; genus Pseudomonas; species Pseudomonas sp. KB_12. The sequence continues at coordinate 79,264 of NZ_JBFREY010000012.1, forward strand.
CTCCGGTAGCAGATCGTTGCAACCTACTGCCGGCCACCCAGGCTCACAATCACAGTCCAGACGCTGAATGCGCCGTCATCACTCAACCCGCGGCGGCTTCCATGCGCACCGCGCCGCGGCGGTTCTGGCCGAAGGCAACCACACAGTTACGCCCCGCGCCCTTGGCGTTATACAGCGCCTGGTCGGCGGACTTGAGCACTTCTTCAGGCGTGCGTTGCTCGAGGCGCTCCGCGACGCCGATGCTGACCGTCACCGAGACGCTGGACGCACCGGCGCCAGAACGGCGCTGACGGCCTTGTTGGTCGTCCTGGGGACGACTGTCGGGGTTGCGCAGTTGGATGGCGTACGTCTCGATGGACTGGCGGATGACTTCCAGATGGGGCATGCACTCGTCGATGGTCTTGCCTGCGAACACCAGGGCAAATTCCTCACCGCCGTAGCGATACGCCCTACCGCCACCGGCGATTTTCGATAATTTGCTGGCCACCAGGCGCAGGACCTGGTCACCCACATCGTGGCCGTGGGTGTCGTTGAATTTCTTGAAGTGGTCCACGTCGCTCATCGCCAACACATAGTTGCGCCCCAGGCGCTGCATGCGTTCGTTCAGTGCCCGACGGCCTGGCAGGCCGGTGAGTTCGTCACGGAAGGCCATTTGATAGGCCTCATGGGCGACCGCCGCGGCGATCATCAACATCACCTGGCTGCACATGATGTTCAGGGTGAACGGCAGGATGAAGGTTTTCGGCAACATCCAGAACAACCCCAGCACCCCCACCAATTGCGCAGCATGCAGTGGCCGGGGGTTGCGCCAATATTGCCAGGCCAGCAGCAGGAACGCGGCGGCGAACATCGGGTAAGACAATTGGATCAAGCTCATCCAGGCGCCGTGCAACGCCGGCCAGCGGATCTCCGAAAGCCACAACAGCAAGGCTTGGGGAAAACTCTGCTCCAGGGCCAGCGCCACGCTGCCAAAGACCAGCAACACCGCGAACCGCGCCACCATGTCCTGAAACAAGTGCGTGCGCTCCTGCCACGCGGCGAACACCCCGAACAACAGCGGCAACAACAAGCAAACGAGATGGAACACCACCGCCGCGTCTTCGCGCACCTTGCCGTTATCGCGATAGAAGTCAGTCTGGGTGTCCAGCAGGAAATAGGCGATGTACACCGTGACCATCAGAAACAGTTCACGTTGACGTCGGTAGACCGCGCAATACGCCCCACCCAGCAACAACACCAACGTGGGGAGCACGTTGAACAGCGAGGTGAAGAAAACGTTGAGATCCTTGACGTAGGCAGCCGCAAGCCCCGCCAGCAACAGCAGCAATGACGGTAGGAAATGGCTGAAACGTACGGCGGAAGAACGCGGCAAGGGTAAAGCTCCGACCCGGCTAATCAAAGATGGCATTGTGCCCGCAACAGGAGCAGTAAGGCACGCGAGATATGACAGATGTCACACTGCCATCGCTGTAACGGCAGAGGGGGCGGTTTTCTTAGGGTCGAGTTGGATGAATATTGTTTCAGGATCCTAGTTGATCCCTGCGGGAGCGAGCTTGCTCGCGATAGCGGTGCGTCAGCCATGAAGGTGCTGACTGAACAAACGCCATCGCGAGCAAGCTCGCTCCCACAAGGGCCTGCGGTGGATACAGATTTTGTGGCAGACATGAAAAAGCCGCTGCTCCCGAAGAAGCAGCGGCTTTTGGAAGAACCGCGTGAGGCTTAGTAGCCCAGCGCGAAGTCCTCTTCCTTCATGTCCATCAGGTTGTTGGCGCCCGACAGCATGGTTGCCACGTGGGTACGGGTACGCGGCAGGATGCGCTGGAAGTAGAAGCGCGCGGTCTGCAGCTTGGCGGTGTAGAAGGCTTCTTCAGTGGTGCCGGCTGCGAGTTTTTCCGCCGCAAGGCGCGCCATGTCGGCCCAGAAATAGGCCAGGCAGGCGTAACCGGAGTACATCAGGTAGTCCACCGATGCCGCGCCGACTTCTTCGCGATCCTTCATGGCCGCCATACCGACCTTCATGGTCAGCTCGCCCCATTCCTTGTTCAGCGCAACCAGGGGTTCTACGAACTCCTTGATCGCGTCGTTGCCTTCGTTGCCCTGGCAGAACTTGTGGACGATCTTGGTGAAGCCCTTGAGTGCCTCGCCCTGGGTCATCAGCACTTTACGGCCCAGCAAGTCGAGGGCCTGGATGCCGGTGGTGCCTTCGTACAGCATCGAGATACGGCTGTCGCGAACGTTCTGCTCCATGCCCCACTCGGCGATGAAGCCGTGGCCGCCATAGATCTGCACGCCGTGGTTGGCCGATTCGAAGCCGACTTCGGTCATGAAGGCCTTGGCGATCGGCGTCATGAATGCCAGCAGTGCATCGGCCTTTTTCTTCTCTTCTTCATCCACGCCGTACTTGACGATGTCGACCTGCTTGGCGGTGAAGTAGACCATCGCCCGGTTACCCTCGGCGAAAGCCTTCATGGTCAGCAGCATGCGACGCACGTCAGGGTGAACGATGATCGGGTCAGCGGCCTTGTCTGGCGCTTTCGGGCCAGTCAGGGAACGCATTTGCAAACGATCGCGGGCATATTTCAGGCCGCCCTGGAAACCGATCTCGGCGTGGGCCAGGCCTTGCAGTGCGGTACCCAGGCGTGCGGTGTTCATGAAGGTGAACATGCAGTTCAGGCCTTTGTTCGCCGGGCCGATCAGGTAACCGGTGGCCGCGTCGAAGTTCATCACGCAGGTGGCGTTGCCGTGGATACCCATCTTGTGTTCCAGGGAACCGCAGCTCACCGCGTTGCGCTGGCCGATGGAGCCGTCGGCGTTAGGCAGGAACTTGGGAACGATGAACAGCGAAATGCCCTTGGTGCCAGCCGGTGCGTCCGGCAGGCGCGCCAGCACAATGTGGACGATGTTGTCGGCCATGTCGTGTTCGCCGGCCGAAATGAAGATCTTCGTACCGGAAACCTTGTAGGAACCGTCGGCCTGAGGCTCGGCCTTGGTGCGCAGCATGCCCAGGTCGGTGCCGCAGTGTGGCTCGGTCAGGCACATGGTGCCGGTCCATTCGCCGGAAACCAGCTTGGTCAGGTAAGCCTCTTGCTGTTCGGGCGTACCGTGCTCGGAAATCGTATTCATCGCGCCATGGGACAGGCCCGGGTACATGCCCCACGACCAGTTGGCTTCACCGACCATCTCGCTGACCGCCAGGCCCAGGGATTCCGGCAGGCCTTGACCACCGTGCTCGACGTCGTGGGCCAGGCTTGGCCAGCCACCTTCGACGAATTGCTTGTAGGCTTCCTTGAAACCCGTTGGGGTCTTCACCCCGGACTCGCTCCAGGTGCAACCTTCGATGTCGCCCACGCGGTTCAGCGGCGCCAGCACCTGCTCACAAAACTTGGCGCCTTCTTCGAGAATGGCGTCAACCATGTCCGGAGTTGCGTCCTGGCAAGCCGGTAGGCTCTGATAATGCGCTTCATAGCCAAGCAGTTCGTCACGAACGAAGCGAATATCACGCAAGGGGGCCTTGTAGTCAGGCATAGCGATAAACCTCTGCTGATGTAACCGGGAATGAACGACCGCGTGGATTTGTTGTAGCGGTCAAACAGTTGTTTGAAACATACGTTTACGCCCAAATCTTGTCAAGCGCCGATCTTTTGCCGTTCGTCATCAACCTGAGAAAAACGTCGGACACGGGAAATCCATCGCGCTGAAGAATCCGCGATGCGCGTAGGAAAAGATTAGTTGAGCAATAAGACGTTAGAGACAAGAACGCCGCGAATAATCGCGGCGTTTTCGTGAATCTGAAGGGCAGGATCAGGCGAAGGTATCGATCAACGTACCAAGCATTTCGTCGGATGCCTTGGCGACGTTAACACCCAGTTGCACCTGGAACTTGCCTTGGGACAGTTCAACCATGTTACTGGCCAGGTCCGACTGCTGACTACGATCCACTGACCGCAGGCGATCAACCTGGACTTCGGACGACTGGCTGGTGACCGAACGCTCGATCGTATTGTTGGCGATCTGGCTGGAGGCCTGATCGACACGGTTCTGCCCTGTCTGAATCGTGCTCAGACCGGCATAGAACGCGGTACTTCCTGAGATTTCCATGGCAGAGCTCGTCTTCTTGAAGGGTCGACAATGGCCATTGAAGCAGAACCCCAAGGAAAAGGCCCGACAAAAACACTAATGGCACAGTGCCTTGTCATAGTGAAAACCTTCCCTTGGATGATTAATCCAGCAGATCCAGGTGCAGATGCGCAGCCACGATATCGGCAGTGATGCCTTTGACCCTCGGTACTCGCCCCAGGCAAGGCGCCGGGAGGCGTTCGGCCAGGGTGGCGAGGTTTTCTTCCAGGCGCGAGGTCTTGGGGTCGATGATATTCGCCACCCAACCGGCCAGTTGCAGACCGTCCCGGGCGATGGCCTCGGCGGTCAGCAGCGCATGGCTGATGCACCCCAGGCGCACGCCCACCACCAGGATCACCGGCAGGCCCAGGGCCATTGCCAGGTCCGAAAGATTATCCTGATTGGCCAACGGCACACGCCAGCCGCCCGCGCCCTCTATCAAGGTGAAATCGGCCTCCAAGGCCAGCACCTCACGCATCGGCCCCAGCAAGGATTGCACCGTCAGCGCCACACCGGCTTCCCGGGCGGCCAGGTGCGGCGCAATGGCCGGCTCGAATGCCAGCGGATTGACCTGGGCATACTCAAGCGGCACCGAACACTCGGCCAGCAGCGCCAGGGCATCGGCATTGCGCAGGCCCTTGGGCGTGACCTCGCAACCGGAGGCCACGGGCTTGCCGGCGGCGGTGCTCATACCGGCCTGTCGCGCGGCGTGCAGCAGGCCTGCCGCGACGGTGGTCTTGCCCACGTCGGTGTCAGTGCCGGCAATGAAATAGGCCTGGCTCATAGCGGTTTCTCCAAAACGGCGTAGACCACCTGGTAAGTCGCCGGCAGTCCCTGCGCCTGACGAAACTGCTCATAGGCTTCAACCAGCGCCAGGATCCGCGCCCTGCCGGTCAAGCCGCCGGGGCGACCGGGGTTCAGATTGTGGGCGCCCAAGGCTTTCAATTCGTGAGTCAGACTGCGCACGTCGGGGTAATGCAACACATGGGGACGGTTTTCCAGACTGACGACATTCAGCCCACTGTCCGTGCAAAGGTGTTGATACGTCTCGAACCCACGGAAACGGTTGACGTGTACCAAGCCATCCACCTGACGCCAACTGTCGCGCAATTCGTACAAAGTGCCTACGCAGAGGCTGGTGAAGGCAAACACCCCACCCGGTTTCAACACACGATGGGCCTCGCTCAGCACCGCGGTAAAATCCGCACACCACTGCACCGCCAGGCTGGAGAACACCAGGTCACAGCTCGCCGCTTGCAAAGGCAACCGCTCAGCATCACCAGCGACAAAATGTGCCGCGCCACCTTGTGGGCGAGCATGGTTGAGCATGCCTTCGGCGATATCCAGGGCCAATCCGTTTGTCTCACCGAAACGCGCGCCCAGCGCCCGGGTGAAATAGCCAGTGCCGCAGCCCAGGTCCAACCAACGTTGCGGCATGAATGAGGACGGCAAGCGCCCGAGCAATTGCTGGCCCACGTCACGTTGCAGTTCGGCCACGCTGTCGTAACTGGTCGCTGCACGGGAAAACGAAGCCGCTACCTGGCGCTTGTCGGGCAAGGCACCGGGCAATGGGGGAAGAGACAGATCAGTCATCACAGGACTCATGCAAAAAAGCCTGGATCGCCGCCGCGACACCGTGCGGGTCCTCCAGAAGGAATCCGTGGCCGGCCTGTTCGATCAGGCCGATTTCGACATCCGGCAGCAAGACCAGCAATTCACCCGCGGCTTCGGCCGGTACCAGGGCGTCAAGCCCGGCAAACAAATGCAGTTGCGGGCCGCGAAAGCGCTGCAACGCGGCGCGTGTGTCCAGTTGCGCCAGCACTTCAAGCCCAGCCATCAAGACCTCGGGTGAAGTACTCGGCGCCCCGGCCAACAACAACCGCGACAACCCGCGTGGGTCGCTGCAGCCCTGGGCACACAACAAACTGAAGCGCTTGAGGGTCTGGCGTGGGTCGGCCGCACAGCCGGCGAGAAAACCATCGAAGGTTTCTCCATCCATCGCGCTCGGCCATTGCTCATGGGCGACAAAGGACGGATTGCTCGCCAGGGTCAGCAAGCCGCAGCAGCGCTCACCCCGACGCGCCGCCAGCGCCGAGGCCAGCATGCCGCCGAGGGACCAACCGCCCAGCCAGGCGTCCTGGGGCACGGTGGCGTCCAATTCTTCGAGCCATTCATCCGGATCGTTCGATAGCAGCGCCGGCAACGGTTCGATTTCCACCCGCAAGTGTTCGTCGAGCCCTTGCAACGCCGCTGCCAGCGGCTCCAGCGGTGAAACGCCCAAGCCCCAGCCCGGCAGCAATATCAGTCGATCACGCATCGCTTGGCTCCGGTCCCAACAGGGCAAAACACTCGGCCAGTGCATTCAACAACAGCTGCACCTGAGCCTCGCTGTGGGCGGCGGTCAGTGTTACGCGCAAACGGGCGCTGCCGGCCGGTACGGTGGGTGGGCGGATCGCCGTAACCATCAGCCCGCGCTCACGCAGCATTTGCGACAAACGCATGGCCCGTCCCGCATCGCCAATCAGGATCGGCTGGATCGGCGTGAAGCTGTCCATCAATTGCAGGCCGATCTGCTCGGCGCCGTGGCGGAACTGACGAATCAGTACCTGCAAGTGCTCGCGCCGCCAATGCTCGCTGCGCAGCAGCTCAAGGCTCTTGAGCGTGGCGCAGGCCAGGGCCGGCGGTTGGCTGGTGGTGTAGATGTAGGGGCGAGCGAACTGGATCAGGCTTTCGATCAGTTCTTCACTGCCGGCGACAAAAGCCCCGGCGGTGCCAAAGGCCTTGCCCAGGGTGCCCACCAGCACCGGCACGTCATCCTGGCTCAAGCCAAAATGCTCGACGATACCGCCGCCATGGGCCCCCAGTGGACCGAAGCCGTGGGCATCGTCGACCATCAGCCAGGCGCCCTTGGCCTTGGCTTCACGGGCCAGGGCCGGCAGGTCGGCAATGTCGCCGTCCATGCTGAACACGCCGTCGGTGACCACCAGGGTATTGCCGGTGGCTTTCTCCAGGCGGCTGGCCAAACTCTGGGCATCGTTGTGCAGGTAACGGTTGAAACGCGCACCGGACAACAGCCCGGCATCGAGCAGCGAAGCATGGTTGAGGCGGTCTTCCAGCACCGTGTCGCCCTGCCCCACCAGCGCGGTGACCGCGCCGAGGTTGGCCATGTAGCCGGTGGTGAACAGCAACGCCCGTGGACGGCCGGTCAGGTCGGCCAAGGCTTCCTCCAGGGCGTGATGAGGACTGCTGTGGCCGATCACCAAATGGGAGGCGCCACCACCGACACCCCAACGGAGCGCCCCGGCGCGCCAGGCTTCGATCACTTGCGGGTGATTGGCCAGGCCCAGGTAATCGTTGTTGCAGAACGCCAGCAACGGCTGGCCGTCCACCACCACTTCCGGGCCCTGCGGGCTTTCGAGCAGCGGGCGCTGGCGATAGAGGTTGTCGGCACGACGGGCAGCCAGGCGTGCGGCGAGATCGAAGGGCATGCAGGCCTCGGGGTGAACTACTTATTTGAGACGGGATGAAATCCCCTGTGGGAGCCGGCTTTTGTGGGAGCCAAGCTTGCTCGCGATGAAGGCATCGCGGTCTATAGCAGGACCGCGTTATCGTTCATCGCGAGCAAGCTTTGCTCCCACAAAGCCCGCTCCCACCCTTGGTTTGCGTCAACTCAAACAGCGGCGTTATAGAACTGCTCGCTGCTCTTCTGCTCCACCAGCGCCTGTTCAATCGCCGCCTGGTGCACTTCGTCGGCATGTTCTTCGCGGGCTTCGGGCTGGATGCCCAGGCGTGCGAACAACTGCATGTCCTTGTCGGCTTGCGGGTTGGCGGTGGTCAACAGCTTGTCGCCGTAGAAAATCGAGTTCGCACCGGCCAGGAACGCCAGGGACTGCATTTGCTCGTTCATCGCTTCACGGCCGGCGGACAGGCGCACATGGGACTGGGGCATCATGATCCGCGCCACGGCGAGCATGCGGATGAAATCGAATGGATCGACGTCCTCGGCATTCTCCAACGGCGTGCCGGCGACTTTGACCAACATGTTGATCGGCACCGATTCCGGGTGCTCCGGCAGGTTCGCCAGTTGGATCAGCAGGTTCGCGCGGTCGTCCAGGGACTCGCCCATGCCGAGGATGCCGCCGGAGCAGATCTTCATCCCCGAATCACGTACATAGGCCAGGGTTTGCAGGCGCTCGCTGTAGGTGCGGGTGGTGATGATGCTGCCGTAGAACTCCGGCGAGGTGTCAAGGTTGTGGTTGTAGTAGTCCAGGCCGGCCTGGGCCAGCGCTTCGGTCTGTTCCTGGTCGAGGCGGCCCAGGGTCATGCAGGTTTCCAGCCCCATGGCCTTCACACCCTTGACCATTTCCAGCACATACGGCATGTCCTTGGCCGACGGATGCTTCCAGGCCGCGCCCATGCAGAAACGGGTCGAACCGATGGCCTTGGCCCGTGCAGCCTCTTCGAGGACTTTCTGCACTTCGAGCAATTTCTCTTTATCCAGGCCGGTGTTGTAGTGACCGGACTGCGGACAATATTTGCAATCTTCCGGGCACGCGCCGGTCTTGATCGACAGCAACGTGGAAACCTGGACGCGATTGGCGTCGAAGTGCGCGCGGTGCACGGTCTGCGCCTGGAACAGCAGGTCATTGAATGGCTGGACGAAGAGTGCTTTGACTTCGGCCAAAGACCAGTCATGACGCAGGTTGGCAGTGGTGCTGGCGCTCATGGGCATTTCCTTGATTATGCTTGGCTGGCGCCTGGGGCATGGAATACCCACAGGCGCGACACGGATGTTCGGCATATTTAAGGAAGAGTCATGCGCTGTCAACCACGATACAAAGGACCGGTTTACATCTGGTTAAAAAATAAACAATTTTGCCTGCTGTGCGACGAAAGCACCGATACGCCGCAGCCTATCTGCACCCCCTGTGAAAGCGAGCTGCCCTGGCTCGGTGATCAATGCAGCGTCTGCGCCTTGCCGCTGCCCATGGCCGGATTGCGGTGCGGACAATGCACCTCGCGACCGCCGGCCTTCGAACGGGTCCTGGCGCCCTGGGCCTACGACTTCCCGGTGGACAGCCTGATCACCCGTTTCAAGCATCAGGCGAAATGGCCCCTGGGCCGGCTGCTGGGCGAACTGCTGGCGCAGTCGCTGCAACATCATTTCGACGAAGGGCTGGAACGGCCCGACGCACTGGTATCGGTGCCACTGGCGACCCGCCGTTTGCGCCAGCGCGGTTTCAACCAGGCAGCGCTGCTGGCCCGCTGGCTCAGTGGGCCGTTGGCGATCCCTTGCGAAGAGAACCTGCTGCGACGCACCCAGGACACCCCCGCCCAACAGACCCTCGATGCCAGGGCTCGGCGGCGAAACCTGCGCCAGGCCTTTGCCCTCGCGCCCCAGGCTGCGTTGCACAACCGTCACTTGGCGTTGGTCGACGACGTGCTCACCACGGGCGCCACCGCCCAGGCACTGGCTGCCCTGCTGCTCGACGCCGGCGCTGCGCGGGTCGATGTGTACTGCCTGGCGCGCACGCCGAAACCCGGAGAGTCGGCTTGACGGGCCGCGCCCAAGGCGCCAACGTCCGCTCATCGACCTTTGCACGCAGTTTTCCGTCATGTCCTTGCCCACGCTTCTGACCCAGCACATCGTTCGGCGACCACAACGCATCGCCCTGCTACAGCACATCGCCGAACAAGGCTCGATCACCCGCGCCGCCAAGAGCGCGGGCCTGAGCTACAAGGCGGCGTGGGATGCCATCGATGAGTTGAACAACCTGGCGGACCAACCGTTGGTGGAGCGCAGTGTTGGCGGCAAGGGCGGTGGCGGCGCCAAGTTGTCGGAGGAAGGCCAACGCGTGCTGCGCCTGTATCTGCGCCTGCAAGCACTGCAGACGCAACTGTTGGAAGCAAGCGAGGACGCCGGCGACCTGGGCCTGCTCAGTCGCCTGATGCTGCGCACCAGCGCCCGTAATCAATTGCATGGCAAGGTCCTGGGCATCGAGGCCCAGGGGCACAACGACCGGGTACGCCTGGAGCTGGCCCGGGGCCTGGTCATCGAAGCCCAGATCACCCACGACAGCACGCTGCGCCTGGAGCTGGATGTCGGCACCGACGTGGTGGCGCTGATCAAGGCTGGCTGGCTGGAATTGCACCCTGTCGAGCAAGCGGAAAAACCGGGGATCAATACGCTGCGCGGCATGATCGAACAGGTCGACGCCGCCAAAGACGGCCCCAGCGAAGTGCGCATCAGCCTGCCCAACGGTCAGACGCTGTGCGCCCTGGCCGACCCGCGTCAGTTGCTGAAGCAGAATCTGGAAGCCGGCTCCCCCGTACAAGTGACGTTTTCAGCGACAAATGTACTGCTCGGCACACCGCTGTAGCGTGCTGCAACAAAAGCTTCATCGACCCGCTTTAAGGTGACTGCCAAAACCAGCAGGGAGCCTGAGATGAGCCTATTAGAAGAAAACCAATCCACCGACCTGGAAAAGATCGTCGGCCTGAGCCGGCGCAGCTTCATCAGCGCCGGCGCCCTGTGCGGTGCGGCGATGTTCCTGGGCGGCAACCTGCTGAGCCGCAGCGTCCTGGCCGCCGCCGTGAGCGAAGGCAACAACCGCCTGCTGGGTTTCAACAGCATCGCCGCCGCCACGGCCGACACCATCACGTTGCCGCCAGGCTACAAATCCTCGGTGCTGATCAGTTGGGGCCAGCCGCTGCAGAAAAATGCACCGGCCTTCGACCCCAGTGGCAACGGCACCGCCCGCGCACAGGAAGTGCAGTTCGGCGACAACAACGACGGCATGAGCCTGTTCCCGTTCCCCGGCGACAACAACCGGGCGCTGATGGCGATCAACAACGAATACACCAACTACCGCTACCTCTTCCCCCACGGCGGCCAGCCGCAATCGGCCGAAGACGTGCACAAGGCCCAGGCCAGCGAAGGGGTGTCAGTGATCGAGGTCCAGCGTCGTCGCGGCCAGTGGCAGTTCGTCCAGGAATCGCGCTACAACCGCAGGATCCACGGCAACACGCCGATTCGCCTGCGCGGCCCGGCCGCCGGTCACGACCTGCTGAAAACCAGTGCCGACAAGAGCGGCAAGAAAGTATTGGGCACGTTCCAGAACTGCGCTAACGGCATGACGCCATGGGGCACGTACCTGACCTGCGAAGAAAACTTCACCGACTGCTTCGGCAGCAGCAAGTCCGACTTGCAGTTCGATGAAGCGCAAAAACGCTATGGCGCCACCGTCACCAGCCGCGAGATCAACTGGCACCTGTACGATCCGCGCTTCGACCTGGCAAAGAACCCCAACGAGCTCAATCGCCACGGCTGGGTGGTGGAAATCGACCCGTTCGATCCGCAATCCACACCGGTGAAACGCACCGCCCTGGGCCGTTTCAAACACGAAAACGCCGCCCTGGCGCAGACCAATGACGGTCGCGCCGTGGTGTACATGGGCGATGATGAACGCGGTGAGTTCATCTACAAATTCGTCAGCCGCGAGCGCATCAACCCGCGCAATGCCCAGGCCAACCGCAACTTGCTGGACCATGGCACCTTGTACGTGGCGCGCTTCGATGCCGGCGACGGCAACCCGGACCACCCCAAAGGCAAGGGCCAGTGGATCGAGTTGACCCACGGCAAGAACGGCCTCGACGCCAGCAGCGGCTTTGCCGACCAGGCCGAAGTGCTGATCCATGCGCGCCTGGCCGCCAGTGCCGTGGGCGCCACCCGCATGGACCGCCCTGAGTGGATCGTGGTCAGCCCGAAAGACGGTCAGGTCTATTGCACCCTGACCAACAACTCCAAGCGTGGCGAAGACGGCCAACCGGTAGACGGGCCAAACCCTCGGGCCAAGAACGTCTACGGGCAGATCCTGCGCTGGCGCACCGACCGCGACGACCACGCGTCAAAGACCTTCGACTGGGACCTGTTCGTGGTCGCCGGCAACCCGACGGTACACGCCGGCACGCCGAAAGCCGGGTCGTCCAACATCACCCCACAGAACATGTTCAACAGCCCCGATGGCCTGGGCTTCGACAAGGCTGGCCGGTTGTGGATCCTCACCGACGGTGACTCCAGCAACGCTGGGGACTTCGCCGGCATGGGCAACAACCAGATGCTCTGCGCCGACCCCAACAGTGGCGAAATCCGCCGCTTCATGGTCGGGCCGGTGGGCTGCGAAGTGACCGGGATCAGTTTCGCGCCAGACCAGAAGGCCTTGTTCGTCGGGATCCAGCATCCAGGGGAAAACGGCGGCTCGACCTTCCCTGAACACTTGCCCAACGGCAAGCCACGGTCTTCGGTGATGGTGATTACCCGTGAGGATGGCGGGGTCATCGGCGCCTGATCGGGCCCCATCGCGAGCAAGCTCGCTCCCACAGTGGATCCGACTATCCGTGTGGGAGCGAGCTTGCTCGCGATAGCTTCAGCACAGCCACCACCTATCTGCCTCTGTCTGCGCTACCATGCTGGGCCGGACGCGGCAGCCCTGCCGCTGCGCAGGAGTCAGCATGTCCCATCCGTTTGAAACCCTCACGCCCGACCTGGTACTCGATGCCGTTGAAAGCATCGGTTTCCTCAGCGACGCCCGCGTGTTGGCCCTCAACAGCTATGAGAACCGCGTCTATCAGGTCGGCATCGAAGATTCCGAGCCGCTGATCGCCAAGTTCTATCGGCCCCAGCGCTGGACCAACGAAGCGATCCTGGAAGAGCACAGCTTTACCTTCGAACTGGCCGAATACGAAGTGCCCGTGGTCGCGCCGCTGATCCACAACGGCACCAGCCTGCACGAACACGCCGGGTTTCGTTTCACCCTGTTCCCTCGTCGCGGCGGCCGTGCACCGGAGCCGGGCAACCTCGATCAGCTCTATCGCCTGGGACAATTGCTCGGGCGCCTGCACGCAGTCGGGGCAACCCGTCCGTTCGAACATCGTGAAGCCCTGGGCGTGAAGAACTTCGGCCACGATTCACTGGCCACCGTGCTGGCAAGCGGCTTCGTCCCTCGTAGCCTGCTGCCGGCCTACGAGTCGGTCGCCCGGGACCTGCTCAAGCGCGTCGAAGAGGTCTACGCCGCCACGCCCCACCAGAACATCCGCATGCACGGCGATTGCCACCCGGGCAACATGATGTGCCGCGACGAGGTGTTCCACATCGTCGACCTGGACGACTGCCGCATGGGCCCAGCGGTGCAGGACTTGTGGATGATGCTCGCCGGCGATCGCCAGGAATGCCTGGGGCAATTGTCGGAACTGATGGACGGCTACCGTGAGTTCCACGACTTCGACCCGCGTGAACTGGCGCTGATCGAGCCACTGCGGGCACTGCGCCTGATGCACTACAGCGCCTGGCTGGCGCGGCGTTGGGACGACCCGGCGTTCCCGCGCAGCTTCCCGTGGTTCGGCAGCGAACGCTATTGGGGCGACCAGGTGCTGGCATTGCGCGAGCAATTGGCAGCGCTCAATGAAGAGCCGTTGAAGCTGTTCTGACCCTACTGCTGGTCCCCCTGTGGGAGCGAGCTTGCTCGCGATGGCGATCGAACATTCGACACCTCTGTCGACTGACACACCGCTATCGCGAGCAAGCTCGCTCCCACACAAGGTTTGCGGTGAAACCCTTACAAAGGTTCACAGCACAACCAGACAAATCTCCTTACAATCACTCCTTTGTTAGCTGCCTAAGCAAGGATTCTGCATGCAAGCCGCCAACCCGCGTCGCGGGTACATCCTGGGCCTGAGTGCCTACATCATCTGGGGTCTGTTCCCGATCTACTTCAAGGCCATCGCCAGCGTGCCGTCGGTGGAAATCATCATCCACCGGGTACTGTGGTCGGCCTTGTTCGGCGCGGCGTTGCTGATGGTCTGGAAACACCCGGGCTGGTGGCGCGAACTGCGGGACAACCCACAGCGCCTGGCGATCCTCGCCCTGAGCGGGACACTGATCGCAGCCAACTGGCTGACCTACGTCTGGGCGGTGAACAACGAGCGCATGCTCGAAGCCAGCCTGGGTTACTACATCAACCCGCTCGTGAACGTATTGCTGGGCATGTTGATCCTCGGCGAGCGCCTGCGCCGCATGCAATGGCTGGCGGTGGGGTTGGCGGCGGTCGGTGTGGCGCAGCAGGTCTGGCAAGTGGGCAGCCTGCCGTGGGTGTCACTGGTGCTGGCGCTGACCTTCGGCTTCTACGGGTTGATCCGCAAGCAGGCACCGGTCAAGGCATTGCCGGGGCTGGTGGTGGAAACCTGGATGCTGGTGCCGATCGCCATCGCCTGGTTGCTGTTCAATCCCACGGCCACCAGTGCCCAGGCGGCATTCTGGACCACCTCCGAAGCCTGGTGGCTGGTGGCGGCCGGCCCCGTGACGCTGGTGCCATTGGTGTGTTTCAACGCCGCAACACGGCATTTGCCCTACACCACCATCGGTTTTCTCCAGTACATCGCGCCGACGCTGGTGCTGCTGCTCGCCGTGATGCTGTTCGGCGAGCACCTGTCGTCCAGCACACTGGTGGCGTTCCTGTTTATCTGGGCCGGGCTGGCGGTGTACAGCGTCGATGCCGTGATCAGCATGCGTCGGCGCAGCTGATCAAAAAACGCACAAACCTCTACAGGCCACGTCTGGCGTGGCCTGCGCTTATCCTTCCCAAGGTTATCCACAGCGTGATCCCCGCCGTTTGTGCACAAGCCCTTGAAAACTGGTGATTTTTTGATCATCGACCGCTAAGCCCCGGCGAGCCTGGGCTGGAGCCGGGTCTCTACAGGTTATCCACAGGCAGGCGCAGTTTTTCCTTGGATAACCTTCGTCACGCTTCGTCGCTGAGATTGAGCTCCACCATCAACTCATCGGCCAGGGTCTCCAGGCGTTCCTGCAACGTCTCCAGCGACAGGGTCAACGGCACCCCCAGGATCGCTTCGGCGTGGAACAGCAGCTCGCTGCTCATCGGCGCCGGCCGGACGTAGGTCACCAGACGCTCGACATTGACGCCCTGCTCGCTCAACAGCCGGGTGATATCCCGCACGATGCCGGGACGGTCGTTGCCCACCAACTCCATGGTGATGGGTTTCCAGGTGCAGGACTCCTCAAGGGCGCTTTCAGCGATCAACACGCGGATGTCGTGAGTCGATAGCCCCTGCAAGGCTTCGATCAGTTCCTCATGGACCTCGGCGGGGGCGCCGATTCGCAGGATCCCGGCAAACTGCCCAGCCAGGCGCGACATGCGGCTTTCCAGCCAGTTACCACCATGCTCGGCGATGCAATCGGCAATGCGCTCGACCTGCCCGGGCTTGTCCGGGGCGAAAACAGTGATGACGAGGTGGTCCATGGCGCAGTCCTCTTGTTGTGGAACGGACAGTATAGGCAGCTGATCTGCGAGCAGACTGTGGACCTGGGAATTTATACCTCACCCCTGTGGGAGCAAAGCTTGCTCGCGATGAAAACAACTCGATCCCTCTGAAGCCGAGGCGCCTGTATCGCGAGCAAGCTCTGCTCCCACAGGATGAAACCAGGCATATCGTGTACAAACCTTAAGATTTATCTGGAACAATCCATCTATTTTTTGAGAACATCCCGTGTCCCGACGTGACCGTAACACTTTAGTCGGTCGCGGAACGACGCAATTAGTCTAATTTTCACAACCGTAATTGATCATGTAGTATGCCGCAGCGAGCACTACATAACGTTGTACCGATGTCTGCTTAAGGCGCAGTCGCATCCCTGAAAAGCCCCGTCAGCAAGGCTTGCCACCCAGCCGCCAGCGATGGCATGTACTGGTTCCGGGGTTTGTGCTTTAAATGGCCCGAGGCTTCATTGTCAAAATCGAAGAGCTGAAAAGCGAAATAGCTGAGCAGAGTGAGGCAAGCAATGACTGAACACGTTCAAGTCGGTGGCCTGCAGGTCGCCAAAGTCCTGTTCGACTTCGTGAATAACGAAGCCATTCCCGGAACCGGCCTCACCGCCGACGCGTTCTGGGCCGGTGCCGACAAGGTCATCCACGACCTGGCGCCGAAGAACAAAGCCCTACTCGCCAAACGCGATGATTTCCAGGCGCGGATCGATGCCTGGCACCAGGCCCGTGCCGGCCAGGCCCACGACGCCGTGGCTTACAAAGCCTTCCTGCAAGACATTGGATACCTGCTGCCAGAAGCGGCGGATTTCCAGGCTACGACCCAAAACGTCGATGACGAAATCGCCCGCATGGCCGGCCCGCAGTTGGTGGTGCCGGTGATGAACGCCCGCTTCGCCCTCAACGCATCGAACGCCCGCTGGGGTTCGCTGTATGACGCGCTGTACGGCACCGATGCCATCAGCGAAGCCGATGGCGCGGAAAAAGGCAAAGGCTACAACAAGGTCCGCGGCGACAAGGTCATCGCCTTCGCCCGTGCCTTCCTCGACGAAGCCGCGCCCCTGGCGGCCGGCTCCCATGTCGACTCCACCGCTTACAAAATCGTCGACGGCAAACTGGTGGTCACCCTCAAGGGCGGCAGCAACAGCGGCCTGCGTGCCGATGCCCAGTTGATCGGCTTCCAGGGCGATGCCTCGGCACCGACCACCGTGCTGTTGAAACACAACGGCCTGCACTTCGAAATCCAGATCGATGCCAGCACCCCGGTTGGCCAGACCGACGCCGCCGGCGTCAAAGACATCCTGATGGAAGCTGCGCTGACCACCATCATGGACTGCGAAGACTCGGTCGCCGCCGTCGATGCCGATGACAAAGTGGTGATCTACCGCAACTGGCTCGGCCTGATGAAAGGCGACCTGGCTGAAGAGGTCGCCAAAGGCGGCCAGACGTTCACCCGCACCATGAACCCCGACCGTGTCTACACCGCCGTCGACGGTTCGAGCGTGACCCTGCACGGCCGCTCGCTGTTGTTCGTGCGTAACGTCGGCCACCTGATGACCATCGACGCGATCCTGGACAAGCACGGCAACGAAGTGCCGGAAGGCATCCTCGACGGCCTGATCACCAGCCTGGCAGCGATCCACAGCCTCAACGGCAACACCAGCCGTCGCAACAGCCGCACCGGCTCGGTGTACATCGTCAAGCCGAAGATGCACGGCCCGGAAGAAGCCGCGTTCACCAACGAGCTGTTCGGTCGCGTCGAGGACGTGCTGAACCTGCCGCGCAACACCCTCAAGGTCGGGATCATGGACGAGGAGCGCCGTACCACGGTCAACCTCAAGGCCTGCATCAAGGCCGCCAGCGAGCGCGTGGTGTTCATCAACACCGGCTTCCTCGACCGTACCGGCGACGAAATCCACACCTCCATGGAAGCCGGCCCGATGGTGCGCAAGGCCGACATGAAAGCCGAGAAGTGGATCGGCGCGTATGAGAACTGGAACGTCGACATCGGTTTGAGCACCGGCCTGCAAGGCCGTGCGCAAATCGGCAAGGGCATGTGGGCGATGCCGGACCTGATGGCGGCGATGCTCGAACAGAAAATCGCTCATCCGCTGGCCGGCGCCAACACCGCATGGGTTCCCTCGCCGACCGCCGCGGCCCTGCACGCGCTGCATTACCACAAGGTCGACGTGTTCGCCCGCCAGGCCGAGCTGGCCAAGCGCGCGCGTGCATCGGTGGACGACATCCTGACCATCCCGCTGGCCGTCAACCCGAACTGGACACCGGAGCAGATCAAGAATGAACTGGACAACAATGCCCAGGGCATCCTTGGCTACGTGGTGCGCTGGATCGACCAGGGCGTGGGCTGCTCCAAGGTGCCGGACATCAACGACATCGGCCTGATGGAAGACCGTGCGACGCTGCGTATCTCCAGCCAGCACATCGCCAACTGGCTGCGCCATGGCATCGTCACCCAAGACCAGGTGATGGAAAGCCTCAAGCGCATGGCGCCGGTGGTCGACCGCCAGAACGCCAGCGACCCGCTGTACCGTCCGCTGGCACCAGACTTCGACCGCAACATCGCCTTCCAGGCGGCGGTCGAGTTGGTGATCGAAGGCACGAAGCAGCCTAACGGCTACACCGAGCCGGTGCTGCACCGTCGTCGTCGTGAGTTCAAGGCAGCCAATGGGTTGTGATTGAGCGGTAGGCGCGGCACAAAAAAAGCCCTGATCGAACGATCAGGGCTTTTTCATTGCAAAATCACCAAGCCCTGGCTGATGCTTGAGTCATTGCGGCAAGGGATTTATCTGTGGGAGCAAGGCTTGCCCGCGATGAAGACAGCGCGGTCCTTGGTGAACCGAGGCGCCTGCATCGCGGGCAAGCCTTGCTCCCACAGACAATCTTAGAGATCCATCCCCAACTCGTGCTTGACCAACCCCAGCAGCTTGTCGGTATCGATCGGCTTGAGCAAAAAGTCCACCACGCTCAGGTGCATGGCTTCGATGGCGTCCTTCACGTCGGCATCGCCCGACACGATGATGATCGGCAGCGCCGCCCGCGGAGACTCGCGCACCAGGCGAATCAGTTCCAGGCCATCGACATTGCCCATCCGCAGGTCGGTGATCAACAGGCCAATCGATGGCTTGGTTTCCAGCATCTTGAGTGCCGTTTCACCACTGGCGGCGGTCATGCAGTGAATCCCGTCCAACGCCAGGATCTCCGACAGCAGCTCACGAGCGTCCTTGTCGTCATCGACGATCAAGACGCGCTGCGGCGGCAGGTCAGGTTCCAGCATGACGGCACTCAGCGCCTCGCGCTCGGCGTCACTCAAAATATCGTGGTCGGACATGGTGCTCTCTACGTTCTTTAAATCGATCCCCTGGCACAGTGGTCAGACATCGTTCTGCGGCGCTTCAATGTGCACTTCGTCGGATTTTTTTCCAAGAACATTTAATGAAGATTTTTCTGACACTTGGCGTAGGATTTTTCCGTAAGCCCACCCCTAGGCGGCGACCTAGACTTACGTCCAATGGGCACTCCGCGCTGAGGGGCCGACCATGGGAGAACAGATCGACCACAACAATTCAAAAAAGACTGCGTAATGGTTATGAAAAAAGCGGACGCCTTCACCCAGGCAGGGAAAACCGCGGTGTTGCAAAACATCCAGGGGACACTGCAGTTTCTCCAGCGCTTCCCACCGTTCAACCAGATGGAAAACGCCCACCTGGCCTATCTGGTGGAGCAATGCCTGCTGCGTTTTTATGCGCCGGGCGAAACCATCATCAAACCAGCCGACGGCCCGGTGGAGCACTTCTACATCGTCAAGCAAGGCCGGGTGGTGGGCGAACGTCCGCATACGGCCAAGGGTGGTACCGAGACCACCTTCGAAATCACCACCGGCGAATGTTTCCCCCTAGCCGCGCTGCTGGGCGAACGAGCCACGCGCACCGAGCACCGGGCCGGCGAAGACACGTTCTGCCTGCAGTTGAACAAACTGGCCTTCATCAAGCTGTTCGCCCTGTCCGGCCCGTTTCGCGACTTCGCCCTGCGTGGGGTCAGCAGCCTGCTCGACCAGGTCAACCAACAGGTCCAGCAAAAGTCGGCGCAAACCCTGGGCACCCAGTACTCCCTCAACACGCGGCTGGGCGAACTAGCGATGCGCCATCCAGTCAGTTGCAGCCCGGACACGCCGCTGCGCGAAGCCGTGAAGCTGATGCACGACCAGCAGGTCGGCAGCATCGTGGTGGTGAATGAACAGAAAGCCCCGGTGGGAATTTTCACCTTGCGCGACCTGCGGCAGGTGGTGGCCGATGGGTCCGGGGATTTTTCCCAAGCCATCGTAGGACACATGACTCAGGCACCGTTTTTCCTCTCGCCGGACCACAGCGCCTTCGACGCGGCCATCGCCATGACCGAACGGCACATCGCCCACGTCTGCCTGGTCAAGGACCAACGCCTGTGTGGCGTGGTGTCGGAGCGCGATCTGTTTTCCTTGCAGCGCGTCGACCTGGTGCACCTGGCCCGGACCATCCGCAACGCGCCCAGGGTGGAAAACCTCGTGGCCCTGCGCGGCGAGATCGGGCAACTGGTGGAGCGCATGCTGGCCCACGGCGCGTCGTCGACCCAGATCACCCACATCATCACCCTGCTCAACGATCACACCGTGTGCCGGGTCATCGAGCTGACCCTGATCGACAGAGGTGACCCAGGCGTGCCGTTCAGTTGGCTGTGCTTTGGCAGTGAAGGCCGGCGCGAACAAACCCTGCACACCGACCAGGACAACGGCATTTTGTTCGAGGCCCGGGACGCCGCCCATGCCGCGCAGATCCGCGGCCTGCTGCTACCCATCGCCCAGCAGATCAACCAGAGCCTGGCCTTGTGCGGCTTCACCTTGTGCAAGGGCAACATCATGGCCGGCAACCCCGAGCTGTGCCTGTCCCGCGCTGAATGGGCCCGGCGTTTTTCGGCTTTCATTCGCGAAGCAACCCCGGAAAACCTGCTGGGCTCGAGCATCTATTTCGACCTGCGGGTGGTCTGGGGCGATGAGCAAGGTTGCGAGCAGTTGCGCCGGCAGGTCCTCGATCAAGTGGCCGACAATCGTTTGTTCCAGCGCATGATGGCCGACAACGCGCTGCGTCATCGCCCGCCCGTGGGGCGTTTCAGGGATTTCGTACTGAGTCGCAAGAGCGGCGAAAAGGCCACCCTCGACCTGAAAGTGCAAGGCCTGACGCCCTTCGTCGACGGCGCTCGTCTGCTGGCGCTGGCCAACGGCATCGAAGCCAACAATACCCTGGAACGCTTGCGGCAATTGGTCGAAAAGCAAGTGATCGAACCGCTCGATGGCGCAGCCTACGAAGAGGCCTATCACTTCATCCAACAGACCCGCATGCAGCAACACCAATTGCAAACCCGCGAGAACCTGCCCTATTCCAACCGCGTCGACCCCGACAGCCTCAACCATCTGGACCGACGCATCCTGCGCGAATCCCTGCGCCAGGCCCAACGCCTGCAAAGCAGCCTGACCGTGAGGTATCAGCTGTGAGCATTTTTTCCTGGTTGCGCCCAGCCCAGCCAATGTTGTCCGAAGACATGCAAAGGCGCCTGGAACGCCTGCCGACGGCTTCGGCCTTGGGTGAAGGCGAGCTGCGGGAACAACGCTGGGTCGTGCTGGACCTGGAAACCACCGGGTTGAACCTGAACAAGGACCAGGTGCTGTCCATCGGCGCGGTGGTCATCGAAGACGGCGCCATCGACTTCAGCCAGCAGTTCGAACGCACCCTGCAATGCGATAAGCAGAAACTCGGGCCCAGTGTGCTGATCCATGGCCTGGCGCCCAGCGCCATTGCCGCCGGCAGCGACCCGGCCGAGGCGCTGCTGGCGTTCATGGAGTTCGTCGGCGACAGTCCGCTGCTGGCCTTTCATGCGCCGTTCGATTCCCACATGCTCGGGCGTGCGTTGAAAGACTACCTGGGTTATCGCCTGCAGCATTCATTTCTCGACGTGGCGGACCTGGCCCCGATGCTTTGCCCCCAGGCTAACCTGCGCAAGTCGGGCCTGGACGAGTGGATCGACTGGTTCAAGCTGCAAGTCTTCGACCGCCACAACGCCAGTGCCGATGCCCTGGCCACGGCAGAACTGGCGCTGATCCTGTTCAGCCGCGCCCGCCAGCAACAGATCCTGAGCCCGCTTGACCTGCAACAACGCCTGAGCCAGTGGAAACGGCGACAGCAGGCGCCTTCGCTCTAAATCCTCTGCTCCGAGGGTGGTTTACCTGTGGGAGCAAGGCTTGCCCGCGATGGCATCGCCTGGTTTGACAGCCAAACCGAGTCGCCTGCATCGCGGGCAAGCCTTGCTCCCACAGATTCATTAGACCCACAGATCGGGTCCCGACCAGCGCCAATTGCTTTCCCGCCTCCGCCTCTGCCACAATCGCGAACAATTCTCGTTACTTAAAACGTCGGTGATGCTTGGTGTCGTCAGTCCCCAGTCCTCATAGTGATTTGGTTGGTGCGTTGTACCGCGACCATCGCGCTTGGCTATTGGCCTGGCTGCGACGCAACGTGGCGTGTGCGCACCGGGCCGAGGACCTGAGCCAGGACACTTTCGTGCGCTTGCTGGGTCGCGAGGAGCTGAAGGCGCCCCGCGAGCCACGGGCGTTTCTGGTGGCCATCGCCAAGGGCCTGCTGTTCGATTATTTCCGTCGAGCGGCATTGGAGCAGGCCTACCTCACCGAACTGATGCTGATCCCCGAGGCCGAGCAACCCTCGGTGGAAGAACAGCAAATCATCCTCGAAGACCTCAAGGCCATCGATCGCCTGCTCGGCAAACTGTCGAGCAAGGCCCGCGCAGCCTTCCTCTATAACCGCCTCGACGGCCTCGGCCACGCCGAAATTGCCGAGCGCCTGGGGGTTTCGGTGCCACGCGTACGGCAGTACCTGGCCCAAGGCATCCGACAGTGCTACATCGCACTTTATGGTGAGCCGACATGAGCCTGGCCCATGCCAAACCGGTCTCGGCCAGCGTGCTGGATGCTGCCATTGCCTGGCAGTTGTCCCTGGACTCGAGCAGTGCCCAGGAGCGTGAAGCCTTCGCCCAATGGCATGCCGCCGACGAAGAACACGCCCGGGCCTGGCGGCAGCTGGGCATGCTTGACCAGCGCTTCAGTGTGGCCAACGGACCGGCGCGCGCCGCGTTGCTGCAATCGCGGGTGAGCATTCGCCGCCGGCTACGCAAGGTCAGCAGCGGCCTGGCCAGCGTTATCGCGGTCATCGGCCTGGCGCTGTTTGCCGGCGATCGTTACCTGCCGCTGGATTACTGGCTGGCCGATCAGCGCACCGCGACAGGCGAACAGCGCACCCTGCGCTTGGCCGACGGCACGCTGATCAACCTCAACACCCACAGTGCCCTGGACGTGCGTTTCGATGACAAGCAGCGCCGCATCGTCCTGCAGGAAGGCGAGATCCTGGTGGAAACCGGTCACGACGACCCGCGCCCGTTCATCGTCGAGACCCGTGAAGGCAGCCTGCGCGCCTTGGGCACACGGTTCCTGGTCAAGCGTGAAGACGAAGGCACGCGCCTGAGCGTGTTGAAATCCGCTGTGGCCGCGCATCCGCAGGCCACGGACAAGGAACAGATCCTGCGCGAAGGCCAACAAGTGCTGATGCGCCGCGACGGACTCGGGCCGACCATTGCCCTGAACCCCGGCGCCGATGCCTGGACCCGCGGCATGCTGGTGGTGGACAACGCGCGCCTTGAAGACCTGGTCCACGAACTGGGGCGTTACCGGCATGGCTACTTGGGGGTTGTGCCACAAGTGGCAGACCTGCGCATCACCGGCAGTTTCCCGCTGCACGACACCGACCTGGCCTTGACCGCCCTGCTGCCGACCTTGCCGGTGCAGGTCGAGCATCACACGCGGTGGTGGGTGGTGGTGGGGCCACGGGCTGAAGCCAAGCCCTGACGACGTTGTGTCAGTGATGGACTCATCGCGAGCAAGCTCGCTCCCACATTGATCGGGTGGGCCACGAGTCATCCTGTGGGAGCGAGCTTGCTCGCGATGAGGCCACTCGCCCCACCACAAATCCACCACCAGCAAAACGAATCTAAATTATTTTCATCCACCCCTATCACTTTCCAATTTTCATCCGGCACCCAGGCAATTGAGAAATATTTCCATTCAGGAGCCGCCGTATGTCCCGCCCGCTAGACACCCTGTTGCGCCCCAGCCTGTTGGCAATCGCCATTGCCTTCGCCACTCCCTTCGCCAGCGGCCCGCTACTGGCCGCCGAACAGGCCTCGAGCGTGCGCACCTACAACCTGCCTGCCGCACCACTGGCCAGCACCCTGAACCAGATCGCCAGCCAGGCCGGTCTCGCCCTGAGCCTGAATCCGTCCCTGGCCTCGGGCAAGACCTCCGCCCCGGTCCAGGGCCAGTTCGACGCCACGGGCGCATTGCGCGAGGCCTTGCGCGGTACTGGTCTGCAACTGGAGCAAAGCGGCGCCGGCACCTACAGCCTGGTGGCGGTGCCTGAAGGCGTCATGGCCTTGCCGGAAACCAGCGTGATCGGTGCAGGCCTCAGCGAAACCGCGTGGGGCCCGACCGAGGGCTACGTCGCCACCCGCACCGCCGCCGGGACCAAGACGGATACGCCGATTGTCGAACTGCCGCGTTCAGTCTCGGTGGTCACGCGCCAGCAGATGGAAGACCGTTCGGTCCTCAACCTCAATGACGCCCTGCGCTACACCGCCGGTGTGCAGAGCAGCGGCTACGGCTCGGATTCGCGCAACGACTGGCTGTTGGTCCGTGGCTTCATACCGACCCAATTCCTCGATGGCCTGCCGCTGCCCAAGGGCAACTACATCACCCCGAAAATCGAGCCCTGGAACCTTGAGCGCATCGCCGTGCTGCGTGGCCCGGCCTCTTCGGTCTACGGCCAGACGCCCCCGGGCGGCATGCTGGACATGGTCAGCCGTCGGCCACAGGTCGAAAGCAGCAATGAAGTCGAGTTGCAGGCCGGCAGCTACGAACACAAACAGATCAATTTCGACAGCACCGGCAAGGTCGATGACGAAGGCCAGTTCCTCTATCGGCTCAGCGGCACCGTGCGCGACAGCAATTCCCAGGTCGATCACATCCCGGACAAGCGCTACAACCTCGCGCCAAGCCTGACCTGGAACATCAACGACGACACCCGCCTGACCTTCCTGTCCCAGTACACCCGTGACGACACCGGCATCACCGGGCAGTTCTTGCCGTTGCAGGGCACCAAGCTCTCCTCGCCAGCGGGCAAGATTTCCCACCACAAGAACCTCGGCGACCCGGACTGGGAATTCTACGACCGTACCTACTACGCCCTCGGCTATGCGTTTGAACATCGCCTCAACGACACCTGGCAGTTCCGCCAGAACCTGCGCTACACCAAGAGCGACCTGGAAACCCAAGGCATTTCCGCTGGCGGGCAATTCTGGCCGGCGGGGCCTGAGGAAGCGGTGAGCGCCGATGGCACCGTCAAGCGCAGTGCCAGCGTCATTGACGAAGACATCAGCCAGTTCGCCGTGGACAACAATTTCCAGGCCGATTTCCAGACCGGTACCCTCAGCCACACCCTGCTGCTGGGCCTGGACCACCAGCGCTCCAACAGCAATTCGCGCTGGCTGTGGGGCTCGACCGGCGTGCCGACCAGCAACATCCACAACCCGATCTACGGACAGGATTTCTCCAACGTCCAGTACTTCACCATGTACGACTACAACCAGAAAACCAACCAGACCGGCCTGTACGTCCAGGACCAGATCGCCCTGGATAACTGGCGCCTGACCCTCGGTGGTCGTGAAGACTGGATTCATACCGGCACCGAGTTCCACAACCAGAACAATGTCACCAACACCCAGCGCGACAAGAAATTCAGCGGCAACGCGGCGTTGAGCTACGTCTTCGACAACGGTGTGACGCCCTACATTTCCTTCGCCCAGTCGTTCCAGGCAGCAGCGGGTTCAACCGTCAACAGCACCGAAGCGTTCAAACCCACCGAAGGCGAACAATACGAAGCGGGTATCAAGTACCAGCCACCCGGCACCAAGACCCTGCTGACCGCTGCGGTGTTCGACCTGACCCAGAAAAACAACTCCGTCACCGAAAACAACGTCACCCGCCAGGTGGGCGAAGTCCAGGTACGTGGCCTGGAACTGGAAGCCTCGGGCGACGTGACCGACAACCTCAAGCTCATCGGTTCCTACACCTACAACGACAGCGAAATCACCAAGGGCACGGCGGCGGAAAAAGGCAAGCGCATGGCCCAGGTCCCGCGCAACCAGGCCACCGCCTGGGCGGACTACACCTGGCATAACGGCCCGCTGGATGGCTTCGGTGTCGGCGCCGGTGTGCGTTATGTCGGCGACACCTACGGCAACACCACCAACACCGACTGGGGTCATGTCGGGTCCTACACCGTGTACGACGCCTCGGCCCATTACGACCTGGGCCGTCTGAACAAGACCCTCAAGGGGGTCACGGTGGCGGTGGACGCGAAGAACCTCTTCAACAAGGACTATCTGTCCACTTGCGACGGCTTCTACTGCTACTACGGCGACCAACGCAACGTCGTCGCCAGCGTGAATTACAAATGGTAAACGGTTGGCATTTGCATAAACCTTTTGAGGGCGCTCAGTTGGCAAAGCTGTTCATGTAAGGAAAACCGTGGCGAGGGAGCTTGCTCCCGCTGGGCTGCGTAGCAGCCCCAAAAGCTTGGGATCGCTGCGCAATCCAGCGGGAGCAAGCTCCCTCGCCACAATGGCTGTCCCCAATGAACAGCGATATAGCCCCAGTGGCCCTCTTGCATCCGGATCGCTCATGAAAAGCAAAACCATCCGCCGCTGGTCCTTCGTCCACACCTGGACCAGCCTGATCTGCACGGTGTTCCTGCTGATGCTGGCGATCACCGGGCTGCCGTTGATCTTCCACCATGAAATCGAACACCTGCTGGGCGATGCCCCGCAGCTTCGGGAAATGCCCGCCGAGACGCCGCCGCTGGACCTGCAGCAACTGGTGGAAAAAGCCAAGGCCCATCGCCCGGGTGAAGTGGTCCAGTATTTTGGCTGGGACGATGACGATCCCAACGGCGTCATCACCATCATGGCGCCGACACCGGGCACCGAACCCAATTCCTCCCACACCTTCATGCTCGATGGGCGTACCGGCGAGGCCCTGGAAATGCCCTCGGCCAATGGCGGTTTCATGATGGTGATGCTGCGCCTGCACGTGGACCTGTTCGCCGGGCTGCCGGGCAAGTTGCTGCTGGCATTCATGGGGCTGCTGTTCGTGATTGCCATCGTCTCCGGGGTGGTCCTGTACCTGCCGTTCATGCGCCGCTTGAAGTTCGCCACGGTGCGCCAGGACAAATCCACGCGCCTGCGCTGGCTCGACCTGCACAACCTGATCGGCGTGGTCACACTGGTCTGGGCGCTGACCGTGGGCGTCACTGGCGTGATCGCCGCGTGCGCCGACCTGATCATCGCCGCGTGGCGCAACGACAGCCTCAGCGCCATGGTCGAACCCTACCGCGACGCCCCGCCGCTGACCCAACTGGCGCCGGCCACCCGGCTGCTGGACATCGCCAAGGACGTCGCGCCGGGCATGGAGCCGAGTTTCATCGCCTTCCCCGACACGCTGTTCTCCAGCGAGCACCACTACAGCGTCTTCATGAAGGGTGACACCCACCTGACCTCGCACCTGCTCACGCCGGTGCTGATCGATGCCACTACCCTGGACGTCACCGCCGTCGCCGAACGGCCGTGGTACATGGACGTCATGAGTCTGTCCCTGCCGCTGCACTTCGGCGACTACGGTGGCCGGCCGATGCAGATCTTCTGGGCAACTCTCGATGTACTGACCATCATCGTCCTCGGCAGCGGCGTTTACCTGTGGCTGGTGCGACGCAAAGCGGCCAAGCGTCCGACCGTTGGTGCGCAGGTCCTCTCGTGAGGCCTCGGCAATCGAGTTTCTGGAAGGTGTTTGGTATTCCCGTGGTGATCGGCGTTCTTTGCGCCGCCGGGCTCTTCAGTGCATTGCTGGGTGACGGTGTGTGGGACGCCGTCAGTTGGCTGGGGTTGGGCATCCCCTCCGTGTTGGCGGTGTGGGGACTGATCCCTCGCCGCTGAGTCATCCGGGCGCGCATTTGCCAAAGTGAGCGCCCGCCCTCCTCGTCATACGACAACCGCAGACACGCCGGTTGTTTCAGACCGCCCAGCCTTTGACATATTTGTTGACAAATTATTCCTTGCCCTCCTATAAAGGCGCATGTTGTACGACAACCTACAACACAACATGCGACACCAAATCCAAAAATAATTGATGGTGAAGTGATGAAAATCAAAGGCATCCGCTGGTGGATGGTTGGCCTGGTCACGGCCGGCCTGATGGTCAACTACCTGGCTCGCAATACCCTCTCGGTGGCCGCTCCCACCCTGATGAGCGAAATGAACATCTCCACCGAGCAGTATTCCCACATCGTCGTGGCCTGGCAGATCTGCTACGCGTTGATGCAACCGGTGGCCGGCTACATCATCGACGCCATCGGCACCAAGATGGGTTTCGCCATTTTCGCGTTCGCCTGGTCCATCGCCTGTGCCGCAGCGGCCATGGCATCGGGCTGGCAGGGCCTGGCATTTTTCCGCGGGCTGCTTGGCCTGACGGAAGCCGCCGGGCTGCCGGCTGCGGTAAAGACCTCTACCGAATGGTTCCCGGCCAAGGAACGCTCGGTGGCCATCGGCTGGTTCAACATCGGTTCCTCAATCGGCGCCGTGCTGGCTCCGCCGCTCGTGGTCTGGGCGATCCTGAACAGTGGTTGGGAGCTGGCGTTCCTGATCGTTGGCGGCCTGGGCGTGGCCTGGACGTTTCTCTGGCTGATCTTCTACAAGCATCCGCGCGACCAGAAGCTCCTGGGCGACACCGAGCGTGATTACATTCTCAGCGGCCAGGAAGCGCACTTCCAAGACCCGACGCCGAAGAAAGGCAGCTGGAAACGCATCATCGCCAGCCGCAACTTCTACGCCATCGCCAGCGCCCGGATCCTCTCCGAGCCGGCCTGGCAAACGTTCAACGCCTGGATCCCGCTGTACCTGATGACCGAGCGGCACATGAACATCAAGGAGATCGCAATGTTCGCCTGGCTGCCGTTCCTGGCCGCCGACCTGGGTTGCGTGCTGGGCGGTTACCTGAGCCCGTTCTTCCATAAATACTGCAAGGTGTCGCTGTTTACCTCGCGCAAAATGGTCCTGCTGTTCGGGGCGTCCTGCATGATCGGCCCAGCCTGCATCGGCCTGGTCGCCAGCCCTTACACCGCCATCGCCCTGCTGTGCGTCGGCGGTTTTGCCCACCAGACCCTGTCCGGCGCGCTGTACGCCATCACGTCCGATTCGTTCGGCAAGAATGAAGTCGCCACCGCCACCGGCATGGGCGGGATGTTCGGTTACCTGGGCGCCGCCGCCTTCACGCTGCTGTTCGGCGTCATGGTGACCAAGATCGGCTACAGCCCACTGTTCGTGCTGCTGGCAATCTTCGATATCATCGCCGCATTCATCGTCTGGACTGTCGCCCGGGAACTCAAGCACCAACCGGCAACGCCGTCGTCCGAGCCGCAAGCATTGCAACCGGCCGTCTGAGGCACCTTGCGGCCGGGCCCCTTCGGCTCGGTCGCACGAAAGCGCTATGCTGCGCAGCAAGCCCCACTGATCGAGACGTTGCCATGTCCACCCCCAGCATGACGCTGTTCCACAACCCCGCTTCGCCCTTCGTTCGCAAGGTCCTGGTGCTGCTGCACGAAACCGGCCAGCAAGACCGCGTGGCGTTGCAGCTCAGCCAGCTCTCGCCGGTCAAGCCGGACCGGGCGCTGATCGATGACAACCCGTTGAGCAAGATCCCGGCCCTGCGCCTGGCCAACGGAACGGTGATCCATGACAGCCGCGTCATCCTCGACTACCTCGATCACCAGCACGTCGGCAACCCGCTGATCCCCCGGGACGGTGCAGCACGCTGGCGGCGCCTGACACTGGCCTCCTTGGCCGATGGGATCATGGATGCGGCCGTGATGATCCGCTACGAAACCGCGCTACGCCCTGTGGAAAAACACTGGGACGAATGGCTCGATGCGCAACGGGACAAGATTCGCCGGGCCCTGGGCATGCTCGAAGCCGAAGCGATTGCCGAGCTGGCCTGCCACTTCGACGTGGCCTCCATCAGCGCGGCCTGTGCCTTGGGCTACCTCGACCTGCGCCATCCGGACCTGGAATGGCGCAAGGCCAATCCGCAACTGGCGGCGTGGTTTGCCGAGGTCAGTCTGCGGCCTTCGATGATTGAGACGGTGCCCAGGGTTTAGCTTTGCGTTAGCTGTGCCGGCCTTATCGCGAGCAAGCTCGCTCCCACAGGGGACCGTGGCGCTCTTTGTGGGAGCGAGCTTGCTCGCGATGGCAGCGCACCGGATCCAGCGGAAACAACCCAGCAATCTGCATCACCAACACGTCCCGCACCCGCTGATCCTCACGCAACCCCAGCGACCGGCTCATTTCACCTCTCCCAGATCAAAGCTCATCGCCGCCGCCGGCTTCGCGCCAACCCCGTACCAGTCCAGCTTGCGGGTCAGCACCATGAATACGCCCAGCAGGCCGAACAGCAACAGCGAGCCCATCAACAGCGCGTAGTCCTCGGCGCTCAACAGGCCGTAGAGCAAACCGTACAAGCCCGCCAGCCCTGCCGAGAATCCCAGGCCGTGGCTCACGCTGCGCAACACATGGCAGACATAGAACCCGATCAGCAATACACAGGCACTGGCCGACACCAAGTACGCCAGGGTGAAACCGATGTGCTCCGACAGCGACAACAGCAGCAGGTAAAAGAATGCCAGCGCCACGCCCACCAAGGCGTACTGGACCGGGTGCACCGCCAGGCTCTTGAGTACCTCGAAAAGGAAGAAGCCGGCGAAGGTCAGGGCGACAAACAGCAGCGCATATTTGATCGCCCGGTCGCTCTTGAGGTACTGGTCCACCGGGTCGATGAAGCTCACCCCGAAGGCCCGGCTGCGGAACGCTTCACAGCTATCGCTCGGTTCGCAGGCTTGCAGCGTTTCCAGGAGGTTGGTGGAGAAAAACGACGTCTGCCAGTCGGCACTGAAACCCTGCTCATTGATTTCACGATTGGTGGGCAAGTAGTTGCCGATGAAGCTCGGATGCGGCCAGTCAGCCGACAGGTGCACCTTGGTGGATTTGCCCACTGGCAGAATCTGGAACTCGCCAGTGCCTTGCAGGCGCAGGTCGAAACCGAAGATCAACTCAGGGCCGCCCTGGGCGGTGATCATCGGCAGCGGCACATGCACACCCTGCCCCAGCCAGCCGAGCCGCGAGCCAGGCAGGAAGTCGACGGTCTGCTGGTTGAGTGTCAGGGTCAGCGCATTCTCGATGCCACGAATATCGCTGATGCCGACGCTCAGGTACGGCTCGTCGAAGCGGTAATCGGCAAAATCCTTAGCAGCAACACCGTAGCGCTCAGGCACCTTGAAGCGGCCATCGATCCGGTTATCGGCATGGAACAAGCGCGCTTCGTAGATGCCCCGGGCACGGGTTTCGGTGCGGATCTGGCCGTCGAGTTCAAACTGCTCCGGTAAAAAATACAACTCACCCGCTCGCTCGACGGTTTCCAGGAAACGCACGCCGGTCTTCTCGTTGGTATTCCAGACCTTCACACTCTTGCGAAACGGCACCACGATCATCGGCCCGATCAGTTGCTGGTTGTAGCTGGAGCTGCGGGCGATGTCCTGCAGCACACCGTCACGCAGTTCCTGGCGCTCATCAATGAGCCCGTTGATCATCAACAACGGGATCATCAACAAGAGAATCAATAGGGCGATCATGCCCAGTTTTATGGCGAGACTGCGGTTCATGTGGGGCTCTCCCTGTTCGAATGAGGGAGAGTCTGGGGTGGCTGTGTGTTGGGCTTATGGAGCGATTGTGGAGATTGTGTGGAGACAGCCATCGTCGTGTCGAGCACGAACGCCGGCATCCGCCACGTCCACGGCCTGGAAAGCTTCGCGCAGGGAATCCTCCATCAGCTGCCAGGCCTCCTCGGCTGACTCGTCCGGTCCCAGGTGGGTGAACATATGGTCGCAGCCTTCAAACATTCGCTGGCGCACCGGCACGCCGGCCTGGCGCAACTTCTCGGCGTAGGCCTCGCCTTCGGCACGCAAGATATCGTATTGCGCCGTGATCACCGTGGCAGCCGGCATCCCCGCCAGCGCCTCGACCGGCGCCAACAGGGGTGAGGCCAACGGATCGAGCGCCTGTGCCGGATTGCTCAGGTAGCAGCTGTTGAAGAAGCGCATCAGGCCGGCATTGAGCAGTGGCCGGGCACTGGTGGACGTTTTCAAGGCGGGGTCCTGGTGCAGATCCAGCGCCGCATAGTCGATCAACTGATGCACCACCTTCAACGCCTGGTGCCCTCGCGCCAGGCCCGCCACGGCGGCGGCCAGATTACCGCCGGCGCTATGGCCGCCGACTGCGAAACGCTGAGGATCGATACCCAGCGTTTCGGCTTCGCTGGCCAGCCATTCGAGCACCGCGAAGCACTGCCGCGGGCCTGCGGGGAAGGCGTGCTCTGGCGCCAGCACATAGTCGAGATTGACCACCAGGCAGTTCAGGTTATGGGCCAGTCGACGGCAATAGCTGTCGTCGTGTTCGGGCGTCCCGGCAACAAAGCCACCGCCATGGAAATTCAAGTACACCGGCAGCTTTGCCGAGGACTGCGAATGGGGCCAGTAAAACAGCGCCCGCGCAGCCCCCCAAGGCGTCGGGATGGTTTGCTCGACAACGGCGCGCAACGGAAACAACGCAGCGTCGTAGGTAAACTTCGCCTTCATTCTCTTGGCGAAGGCGCGCAACAACTTGGCCTGCAGTTTTTGCCAGAGGCTCACCATGCTCATGCTCCCGGTTGTGTATCCACGAATAGGACCAGCCGACCGAAAGTCATCTCGCCGTAAGGCATGGCTTGCTGACAGGTCTACAAAATTGTTCGCCGGTGCTGAGGGGAAATTAAACCTAAAAAATGGTTATGTAAATTAATCAATAACAAGATTAATCAAATTCCCTCAAGGCAACCTCAGCACCACCTCAACCCCACCCTCGACATTGCCAATACTGAATTGCCCCCCATGCAACTGCACCACTTCTTCCACGAAGTTGAGCCCCAGGCCAGTGCTCTTGCGGCCGCTGTCCGGGCGCGGCAGGGAGTAGAAACGCTCGCTCAGGCGTGGCAGTGCGTAGTCGGGAATCGGCGCGGCCTGATTGAACAGGCGGATCTCGACGCGATTCCCGTTGCGCTCGGCGCTGATACGCAGCCGACCGTTGACGGGGGTGAAGTCCAGGGCGTTTTCCAGCAGATTGCCCAAGGCCTGGCGCAACAGGAACGGCTCACCGGTCAGCGTCAGGTCGGTAGCGATGTGCTGCTCAACCGTCAACTGGCGACTTTCAATCCAGCCGCCACGCGCTTCCAGCAGCTCGTCCATCAACGCCGCCAGCGGCACCGCGACTTCTTCTTCCAACCCCTGGCGCTGCTCGATCTGGGCCAGGTTGAGCAAGCGTTCGATCAATTGCTGCATTCGCACGCTTTCGTTGTCGATGTTACTGACGAAGCGCTGGTGCTGGGCCGCGGGCATGTCGCTTTGCAGCAGTTCGGCGGCGCCACGAATCGCCGCCAGCGGGCTCTTGAGTTCGTGGGTGAGCGTGTGCACGTAACGCTCGACGTAGGCCTTGCCTTCCAGTTGCGTGCGCATGCGCTCCACGGCACCGGCCAGTTGCTCGAACTCGCCACCACGATAATGCGGCACCTCCACCCGACGCCCCTGGCTGACCGCCTGGGCGTAGATCGTCAAACGCCGCAGTGCCGCGCTGAGCCACCAGGACAACAAGCCGCCCAGCAACAAGCCCAGGGCGACCAAGCCGGCGCCATAGATCAACAGGCGCCGCTCGGTGCGATCGACATAAGGCTGCAAGGAGCTGTTGGGCTTGGCGACGGTGACGACCCCAATGATGCGGCCGTTGTCGCGAATCGGTGCGCCGACGTGCATCACCGAAGACGTCGGATCATCGGCAATGCTGCGAGTCGAGCGAGCGCCGTAGTGGCCGCGCAGGGTCAGGTAAACGTCGTTCCAGCGCGAATAATCCTGGCCCACCGCCACGCCACTGGAGTCGAGCACCACGATGCCGTTGGCATCGGTGACATAGATGCGATGGCTGACCTGGTTTTTCGGCAAGCCCCAGATCGTCGCCGCCGGCTGGCGCTCGCCGTAGGCCTTGAGCAACTGCGGCCAGCGATTCTGGTTGAGGGTGCCGGCCTTGAAATCGTCCCGCAGGATCTCGGCCATCAGGTTGGCGGTGTCCACCAGGGTTTCTTCGGTGGACTGGCGCACGCCGGGGCGGATCTCCTCCATGACCGTGTTGAGCACGAAATAACCGGTCAAGGCGATAAACAGCACATACACCAGGAAAATCCGGATCCCCAGCGACATCAGCTGTGCCCCGGGCTGTAGCTGTAGCCCAGGCCCCGATGCGTCTGGATCGGCTCAGCCTCGGCCCGGACCAGGCGCAGCTTGGCGCGCACGCTCTTGATGTGGCTGTCGATGCTGCGCTCGTAGCCGGCATCGCTGGCCACGCCCAGGGCATCGAGCAGTTGCTCACGGCTGAAGACCCGCTCGGGTTGCTCCAGCAGACAATTGAGCAGGCGGAACTCGTGACGGGTGAGGTTCAGCGGTGTGCCGCGATAGTTGATCTGCACACGATCGGCATCAACCTGAAACAACGCCGTGCCCACCTCCGCCGCCGGACGCGGCGCCACGCGCTTGAGGATCGCCCGGACCCTGGCCGCCACTTCGCGGGGGCTGAAAGGCTTGACCACGTAATCGTCGGCACCGATCTCCAGGCCCACGATCCGGTCGATCTCGCCATCCCGGGCTGTCAGAAAGATGACCGGAACGTCGCTGAAACGTCTGAGATTTTTACAAGTCTCGAATCCGCTGATATCCGGCAGGCCCACATCGAGAATGATCAGGTCCGCCGGGGTGTTTTTCTGGTGTTCGAGGGCGGCTGCGCCAAGGCTCAGCCAAGTGGTGTCAAACCCCTCCCCTTGCAGGGCAAACACCAGCGTATCGGCGATGGCGGCTTCGTCTTCGACAATCAGGATATGAGGCATGACTTGCGGGCCCGGCAGTAAAGTTGCCGGAACGGTGCCGCAAGCCTTGGGGTACGTCAATCAGGGAAATCAGCAGTCCGGCTTATCCGCCGTAAACCGCCGCGCCGGGTTCACCGCCGCCCCGAACTCACGCAACGCCTTCGCGCCAATCAGCAACGGGTAATTGAAACTGCTGCGATCGGTCAGGTTGACCTCGACCGTGCGCTTGACGTTACCCAGGCACAACTCCAGATCGACCACCGGGCGCTTGGTGGGCGCGATCTTTTCGTCGTCCTCTTCATCTTCCTCGGAACGGGTCTTGATCTTGCTGATGCGCGCGATCTTGTGCTCATAGACCTTGTTGCTCGCATCCTTGGTCGCCAGGCGGAACCGCACCCAGTCATCACCGTCACGGGTGAAGGTTTCGATGTCCTTGGCCGACAGCGAGGCGGTCAGGGCGCCGGTGTCCATCTTGGCCTTGAGCACTTCGCCACCGATTTCCGGCAGCGCAATGTATTCGTAGCGCCCGTACAGGGTTGGCTCGGCGGCCAGCACTGGAAGAGCCACCAGGGAAAGCAGGGCTAGAAGGGATTTCATGCAATAGGGCTTCCATTGTGGGAGTGGGGTTTTAGACCGTGGCCAACGAATTCGTTCGGTTAAACATCCCTGTGGCGAGGGAGCTTGCTCCCGCTCGGCCCTTGTAGGAGCTGTCGAGTGAAACGAGGCTGCGATCTTTCCAAAGACACTTGAGTCCGAAGCGAAAGATCAAAAGATCGCAGCCTTCGGCAGCTCCTACACAGCCGAGCGAGAGCAGTCTCTGACCACAAAAAGCACTCCCAACCTACCCTAGCCCAAGTGAAACTTTCGTCCACACCGATTTGGCCTGCCGCCCGAAGCTTGCTTATCATGGCCCGCCCACCTGTTTGCAAGAGTCATCTATGCGCCGCCTGCTCACCGGCTGTTTCGTCACGCTGCTGTTATTGCTCAACACCCTGGTGCTGTTCGGGCCGCTGATGGTGTTCGCCGTGCTCAAACTGATCCTGCCCGGGCGCTTTCGCGACTATGCCTCGTGGGCGGTGATGTGGATCGCCGAGACCTGGGCCGAGATCGACAAGCTGATCTTTGCCCTGTGCATCCCCACCCACTGGGACATCCGCGGCGGCGCGGACCTGCGTGGCGATACGTCTTACCTGGTGATCAGCAATCACCAATCCTGGGTAGACATCCCCGCCCTCGTCCAGACCCTCAACCGGCGTACGCCGTTCTTCAAGTTCTTCCTCAAGAAAGAACTGATCTGGGTGCCATTCCTGGGGCTGGCCTGGTGGGCCTTGGATTACCCGTTCATGAAGCGCTACACCAAGGCGTTCCTGGCAAAAAACCCGGAACTGGCCGGCAAGGACCTGGAAATCACCAAGGCCGCCTGCGAGCTGTTCAAGCGTCAACCGGTCACCGTGGTCAACTACCTCGAAGGCACCCGCTTCACCGCCGCCAAAAGCCAACAACAGCAATCCCCCTTCACCCACCTGCTCAAGCCCAAGGCCGGTGGCGTGGCGTTCGTGCTGGCGGCCATGGGCGGACAGCTGGACGCGGTGCTGGACGTGACAGTGGTCTATCCGCAGCAACGCATCCCCGGGTTCTGGGACTTGATCAGCGGCGCGGTGCCCAGGGTCATCATCGACATCCAGACCCGCGAGCTGGACCCTACGCTCTGGCAGGGCGACTACGAAAACGACCCGGAGTTTCGCCAGCAGGTGCAGGATTGGGTTAATCAGCTCTGGACTGAAAAGGACCGACGCATCGCCCAATTGCGCAACGAAAGGAGTGGAACCTAACAGTTCTGATAGTAGGCAGCGGCTGAAAAAGCTCCGATGCTGAAGGCTCGGCTTTTGGACCTGGCATTTTTTTATTCCAAATCAGCATAAAAAACTGTCAACCCTGACAGTACCCCTCGCCAGACCCAGCCGTAACCATGTCGCCGGGACATAACACGGAAGCAAACACATGCGAAACTTCATGACGGGCGGCGGCGGAATAATTCTGCTGATGATCGGCCATGTCCACGCCGGAGAAGTCACTTGTCCGGCCGTGGCACAACTCCATGACAACACTGCGACGATAGAAATGCAGGATGATCCCGAATGGCAAAGCCAGAGCCTCGTGCAGGAGCTCAACCCGGCGGCGCTGCCCTTCAACGACGCCGAGTTCGCGATCCATGGACCCGACGAAGATGAGCAGGTACCGAGGAGGGTGACCATCACCTGCAATTACGGCGAGAACAATCTCACGCTGGATTATCAGCCGATGTCTTTACCCTCGGCCGCCAACCGTTGCGCCAGCCGGGGCACCGACACCTGCAGACGAGTGAACACCGACTATTTCAGCTTGAGATTCTGATGGTTGCGTGGCGGATTTTCGATGTCGCCACACCTCATCAAACACCCGCACTACTCCCCCAAATCCCCCCCAGATTCTGCAGCAACGAACCCGCCACGCCCTGTTGACCGAGGTACTGCAAGATGATCGGGGCAAACTGGCCGATCATGCCGCTGTCCATGCCCAGCGCACTGAAGGCATTGTTCAGGTCGCCGGTGTCCTTGACGTTGCCCAGCAAGCCGTCGAGCAGTGCATTCTTGTCCGACCCGCCGCCGAGCAAACCGCCCAGGCCATTGAGCCCACCGATGGCGCTGTTCCCAGCGATCTGATCCAGGCCCGGGACACTTTTGCTCAACTCGGAAAACTGCGGCTCGCTGAGTCGGTTCTTCGCCAGCCCCAGCATCGCACCGGCACCGCCGATGGCCTGTTCCGGCGTGATCTTGAGTTCCGATCCCAAGGTGTTGAGCAGGCCGGCGGCTTTCGGCGCGGCGGCCACGGCGCCCTCACCCTGCTCGCCTTGGTTGCCCTGCATCGCCGACACCACATTGGCTGCATCACTGAGGCTGAACTGCGCGAAGGCTGGGCTGGCAGCCAGCGTCAACAGGCAAGACAGAGCAAAACCACGTGAAACCTTCATCCGGGACTTCCTCTTGAGCATGAAAAAGCCGCTCATAGAGAGCGGCGTAAAGCGTGCGTTGGACTGGTGTGGACGCAGATTGTTCCTAAACGTATTACAGGAATGGCCGATAGCCATTACAGAAAATTCTTCCAAGGCCGTCAGAAGTTTCTGAATCAACGAAAACTGCGCTTTTTTATATAGCTAAAAGTTACCAAACATCCATATACAGTTCTAAATTGACATAAAGAACTGCCCACCTTGACAGTAGCCCGCCCGACCAAAGCCGTGAATCGTTGATCTGAGCCCTGGAGCCTGGCACATGAAAAAAATACTGACTGGAGGCGCGGCGTTGCTTTTGCTGATCATCGGCCAAGCCCATGCCGGTGAAATAACCTGCCCTGCCGTCACTGACATCCATAGAAACATTGAATCGGTGGAGGATGTTTTCTTCGTCGATGTACAGGACGACCACGAATGGGAGAGCGAAAGCCTCGTGGACGTGGTCGACCCGGAATCGTTGCAGTTCGAAGGTGCCGAGTACGTTATTCATGAAGCCGACGAGGACAGGCAGGCAACCACAAGGGCGACCATCACGTGCAGGTACGGGGACATAAATCTGAATATGGAGTATCAGCAGATCCTGGAACCGGCCTTTTCAGGGTGGGTGAACAATCGCTGCGAAAGCCCGAACACCAGAATGTGCAGGTTAATGGACGGAGACTACTTCAACCTGTTTCTTTGATCGGGAATGGCAACCGCGTCACTGTTCCTGCACAGCGTTTCAAGGCGCCCTGCCATCGCCCGCACCGTTACCGTACAGTGCGGCTTTCTCCAGCAGAGTTTGCCCATGAACGTAAAAATCGGCGGCGCCACCCTCGCCGTTATCCTGACGGGCATGCTCATTGTCCTGGGCGTCAACGAATGCCAGCGCGGCCCACTGAATCCGGAGCTGGCCGACGGCACCAGCGAAGAACAAAAGACCTGGCTGACCATCGAACACCGCATCAAGCGCTCCGACCCGACGCTTACCGATGTGACCCGCGACCAGCAAACGCTGACGGTGCTTTACCGTCCAGGTGCTTGCGCGGATGACTGCGAGCCCTGGGTGCCGCACCTGCTGCGCGTTGTCGGCCATGGCCTGGCAGCGCTCAACGGCGCGCCAGGGGGCAAGCAGTACACGCAAGTGACGGTCAAGGCGCGGATCCTTGCCGATGATGATGTGGAACTGGTCTATGACATGCCAGGGTTCGACGCCATCAAGACCCAACAAGGCGGCTACGAGACCTTTGCCAGCATGCCCCGCAGCCTGAAATTCAGCAGCGACGCCCTGGCCCAGGCGCAGGACTATTGCCAAGGTCCTAGCGCCAAAGGGTTCTACCCTGAATTTTGCGAACGGGTCGAGACTGCAACGGCCCATCGCTAACCGTGGCGAGGGCACTTGGACCCTGTAGGAGCTGGCGAAGCCTGCGATCTTTTGATCTTTTGATCTTTCGCTTGAGACTCAAGTGTCTGGGGAAAGATCGCAGCCTCGTTTCACTCGGCAGCTCCTACACAGTGTCCACAACCCGACGCGTGCAATTTCTGGCCACAACCGGCGCTCGATCACCGTCGACTAAAAATCTTACAACTACTTGGGAAATCACCCGCAACAGCGAGCCTTGCCCAAGCCAATCCGCGATGCCTATAGTTGTCCCGTCGTCCACATGGCGACTCGGGTTTGGCGACTCGATAAACTGCAGTCAGAAGCCCTGCTTTTTGGCACGGGCTTTTGCACTCGCAAAACTGCTTAATGGCAGTTGTGCGCGGGAGACTCTCGGGTCTGCCGATTTGCAGTTTTCGGTTCGCCAACCCGCGTACAGCTGCCACCCATTCGTTTGGCGACGAGTGAGTGGCGGCCCCCACTAAACTGCTGAGATCTACCCAATGAACCGATACATGCCCCTCACCGGCGTCGACTGCTCCCCCGCCGCCCTGCTCATCGATACCCAAGCCCCCCTCGACGTCCTCCACGAAACCGCCGCCTACCGCATCCGCGCCGTGACCCAACTGTTGGAAAACATCGCCTTTCGCGAAGAGCTCAGTTCCGACGCCGTCGTCCTCCACGACTTCGCCCTGCTCCTGGCGATTCCCTTGCGCGATGGCTGCGACGTGCTGGACGTGATCGGTCGCCGCTTGCAGGCACAAGCCATGGCCTGACCGCAGCGCCAGTCATCCGACTATCAACGCGCAAGCCGTTATTTCCTCTCGGTATTGCCTACTGTCAACGTTGACAGTAGGCAGCTGTTCATTCGGGTTCTAACCTGCAGCCGTGACAACGACAAACAAGGCTCTGGGCAAACCACAGTCCCTGTGCCTTTCTTCATTCGGGCAAGCAGGAAGAATAAAAATGAGCGACCGAATCAAAGGAACCGTGAAGTGGTTTAACGATGCAAAGGGCTATGGCTTCATCACTTGCGGCAAAGGAGGCAAGGAATTGTTCGTTCATTACTCGGCGATCGCCGGCGAGGGTTATAAAACATTGAAACAGAAGCAAACAGTCTTCTTTGAAATCGAGAAGAGTGACAAAGGCATGCAAGCCATGAGAGTGACGCCGGATTAACCCTCGGCTCACGCAGGAGTCAATTCATGTCGGCAAACCACAAAACGCTGCTCTGCCGTTACCACTATGACCCACTGGATCGCCTGGTCGATTGCACGCCATCGGCCCAGGCCCACACCCAGCGCTTCTACCTGAAGGAGCGCCTGACCAGCGAGATCCAGGGCTCGGTACAGCGCTCGATTTTCCAGCAGGGCGATCAACTCCTGGCGCAACAACAGCGCCAGGATGGCGTCATCGAAAGCACCTTGCTCGCCACCGATCAGCAACGCTCGGTGCTGCACGCGCTCGATGCCACACAGCCTCATCCCCTCGCCTACACACCCTACGGCCATCGCCCGGCGGAAAACGGCTTACTCAGCCTGCTCGGCTTCAACGGCGAACGGCCGGATCCGGTGACGGGGCATTATTTGTTGGGTAATGGGTATCGGGCGTTCAATCCGGTATTGATGCGGTTTAACAGCCCGGACAGTTTGAGTCCGTTTGGGGACGGGGGCGTGAATGCTTATACGTACTGTGTTGGAGATCCGGTAAATCGGGTGGATCCGACGGGGCACTTACCGGCATGGTTTAAATCCATTGGGAGGGCACTGGGATTCATACCGCCATCGTCGCGAGTAGCGCGTGCTGATCGGGCCTATAACCTTGCAGTGCAAGAGACAGCAGGACAAGGCATCTCAGGGTTCCCAACCAACGGAGTTCCCAATAGACCACTTACGCCCCCTCCTTCTCCCATCGCATCAAAGAGCCCGAACGATTTAACTGCTGCATGGACAACTAGAGAAACGATAGCAGTACATCACTCGCCTTCTGCCTCCCGTCGCGGCTCGCATTCCTACTACTTAGACGGGGGTGAGACATCGGACATTCCGTTTGCTTCAGGCCCCCCATCACCGGAACTCTCTCGGCCGCGCGCTTCTTCACAACACTCATGGTGGGACCCCTTCACAGCAAGGAGAGCTCGTAGAGCTGCTGAAGGTCATAGACCAGCTGTTGTTATGGATGACAATGATCCAGGGCTAACTGCTCTTAGACATCGATTTGGCGTTGTGCCTCCCGGTTACGATGATACTCCGCCACCACCTTACGATGCTCCACCGTCTTACGAGGAGGTGTCGCGCAACAGAGTTCGACGAACTTAAGCAGCCAATACTTACATCCTCGCATCACCCACGCTTTACGCTGAGCTGAATAAAAAGGGCGACATCACAGTCGCCCTTTCCCCGTCTTGCCCTTTACCGCTTACGCCGCACTGAACAACTTATGCGGATCAATCACAAACTTCTTCGGCACGCCCGCATCGAACTCGCCGTAACCCTTCGGCGCGTCATCCAGGCTGATCACCTGTACGCCAACGATTTCAGCAATGTTGATACGGTCCCACATGATCGCCTGCATCAGTTGGCGGTTGTACTTCATCACTGGGGTCTGGCCAGTATGGAAGCTGTGGGATTTGGCCCAGCCCAGGCCGAAGCGGATGCTCAGGCTGCCCATTTTCGCCGCCGCATCGACAGCGCCCGGGTCTTCGGTGACGTAGAGGCCGGGGATGCCGATTTTGCCAGCGACGCGGACCACGCCCATCAATGAGTTGAGCACGGTGGCCGGGGCTTCGTGCTTGACGCCGTCATGGCCGTGGCCGCGGGCTTCGAAGCCGACGCAGTCGACGGCGCAATCCACCTCTGGCTCGCCCAACAGTGCGGCGATTTGCTCGTGCAGCGGGGTGTCGGTGGACAGGTCGACAATTTCGAAGCCTTGAGCCTTGGCGTGGGCCAGGCGGATGGAGTTGACGTCACCAATGATCACCACGGCCGCGCCCAGCAGACGGGCGGAAGCGGCGGCCGCCAGGCCAACCGGGCCGGCACCGGCGATGTAGACGGTGCTGCCAGGGCCAACGCCGGCGGTGACTGCGCCGTGGTAGCCGGTGGGCAGGATGTCGGACAGGCAGGTCAGATCGCGGATTTTCTCCATGGCCTTGTCGCGGTCCGGCAGTTTCAGCAGGTTGAAGTCGGCGTACGGCACCAGTACGTATTCAGCCTGGCCGCCAGTCCAGTCGCCCATGTCCACGTAACCGTAGGCACCGCCGGCACGGGCCGGGTTGACGGTCAGGCAGACGCCAGTGTGTTGCTCTTTGCAGGAACGGCAGCGCCCGCAAGCCACGTTGAACGGCACCGACACCAGATCACCGATTTTCAGGTTCTCGACGTCGCTGCCCTTTTCGATCACTTCACCGGTGATTTCGTGACCCAGGACCAGGCCGGTCTGGGCGGTGGTACGGCCGCGCACCATGTGCTGGTCGGAGCCGCAGATGTTGGTGGAGACCACGCGCAGGATGACACCGTGCTCAATCTTCCTGCCGCGCGGGTCCTGCATTTTTGGATAGTCGATTTTCTGTACTTCGACCTTGCCGTTGCCGAGATACACGACACCACGATTACCAGACATGCTTTCACCTCGCTGTTGTTTTTGTGGAACTGCGTTGCCCAGGCAGGCAGCGCGTTGATTGCTCGGGTTAGTGCTTGTGTCTTTGTTTCTTTGTCGTCTGTAAGGGCCTCATCGCG
Organism: Pseudomonas sp. KB_12; assembly: GCF_052114545.1. Classification (NCBI taxonomy): domain Bacteria; kingdom Pseudomonadati; phylum Pseudomonadota; class Gammaproteobacteria; order Pseudomonadales; family Pseudomonadaceae; genus Pseudomonas; species Pseudomonas sp. KB_12. The sequence continues at coordinate 122,069 of NZ_JBFREY010000012.1, forward strand.
AGCAAGCTCGCTCCCACAGTTGATCGCGTACTCCCTGTGGGAGCGAGCTTGCTCGCGATGTCGGTCTAAAGAACGACAGTGCGATTGGCGTTCAAGAACACTCTTCGCTCGATGTGATACCCCACGGCCCGGGCCAGGGTGAGCCCTTCAATATCGCGGCCCTTGGCGATCAGGTCTTCGGGATAGTGGCTGTGGTCCACCACTTCCACGCCCTGGGCGATGATCGGACCTTCGTCCAGGTCGTTGTTGATGTAGTGCGCCGTGGCGCCCACCAGTTTCACGCCTTTGTTGTAGGCCTGGTGATACGGCTTGGCGCCCTTGAAGCCCGGCAGCAGCGAGTGGTGAATGTTGATCGCCTTGCCGTCGAGCTTGCGGCACAACTCCGGCGACAGCACTTGCATGTAGCGCGCAAGGATCACCAGCTCGGCACCGGTGTCTTCGATCACCTGCCACACCTGCCGCTCCTGGGAGGGCTTGTCGTTCGGGTCCAGGGGGAAATGGTAGTAGGGAATCTGGTGCCAGTCGGCCAGCGGCTTGAGATCGGGGTGGTTGGAGACCACGGCCACCACGTCCATGGACAACTGGCCGATGCGCTGGCGGTAGAGCAAGTCGTTGAGGCAGTGATCGGCCTTGGAGACCATGATCACCACTTTGGGCCGGTAGTTGGGCGGCGTCAGTTCGAAAACCATGCCGAAGGCTTCGGCACGCTCGGCCAGGCCGGAACGGAAATTCTGCTCGTCAAAACCGTCGGGTTGACGAAACTCCACGCGAATGAAGAAGCGCCCCGAAAGCCGGTCGTCGAAGGAGTGGTGCTCGGTGACGTAGCAGCCCTGCTCGAACAGAAAGCGGGTCACCGCGTCCACCGTGCCGAGCACGCTGGGGCAGTCGGCAGTCAAGATCCATGTGTCTGGGGCGCGGCTCATTGCGGTGACTCCTGTTCAAAATTAACTGGGCGACATAGAACCCTGTGGCGAGGGAGCTTGCTCCCGCTGGGCTCTGTAGGAGCTGTCGAGTGAAACGAGGCTGCGATCTTTCCAAGGACACTTGAATCCCAAGCGAAAGATCAAAAGATCGCAGCCTTCGGCAGCTCCTACAGAGCCGAGCGGGAGCAAGCTCCCTCGCCACAACAGCATTCCAAGACCAAGAATCAGGCCTGCACGCTCAAGCCATACTCAGCCGCGGCGTCCTGCAACCACAGCCACCAGTAATCCGAGAAGCTGCGGCGGATCACCAGTTCCCAGGTGTCTTCGCCCGTGTGGCGGATCACCAGTTGCGACTTGGCGAACACCGTGCCCACGGCCTTGCCCACCGGGAAGTTGCTTGGGTGAACGTCGTAGCTGGTGGATTTCATCAGCACGTCGCGCACATTCGGGCCGGACAGTTCGAGGATCTGCTGGCCACCGCTGACGTTGACGACCTGGATGTGCAGGTCGCCCAGGGCTTCACGCAGTTTTTTCTCGGCGGCAAACTCTTCGCCGGTGGGTACCACCAGCAGCCACTCGTCCGGGCCAAGCCATTGCAGGCTGGTTTCACCCTTGACGATGACGGTCAGGGCGCCTGGCAATTCCAGGCCCAGGGCCTTGTGCACGCCGGCGGCGAACGCCGGGTCGTGACCGTCGCCACGAAGGGTCAGGTGGCCCAGGAGTTTTTTCTCGCGCACGGTCACGCCGGCGTTCTTGCGGCCCTTGCCCACCAGGCTGGCGAGGTCGGCATGGTGCAGCGACGACTCGGCCTTGGCCCCGGTGGTTGGGCGTTGTGGGTACACGTTGACTGCGGTCATATGGAGCACCTGTCTGAATGCTTGTTCGACCTGCCGGTGCGTGGCGCTGTGGGAGCAAGGCTTGCCCGCGATGAACGATAACTCGGTCTGATGGCTACCGTGTCGCCTGCATCGCGAGCAAGCTTTGCTCCCACACGCCCCCACCACAGGGCTTAAATGTTAGATATTCTGCCGATCCCCCTTCGGATCGAAGAACACCGAAGAAACAATCTCTGCCTCGATCACGCTGCCGTCGGCCAATGGCGCGAACACGCGCTCGCCCATCCGCTTGAGGCCGCCCTTGACCACACCCATGGCAAATGAATAACCCAGGGAGTTGTGGGCATAGCTGGAGGTCACGTGACCAACCATGGTCATCGGGATCGCCTGCTTGGTGTTGAACACCAGTTGCGCGCCCTCTGGCAGCCAGACATTCGGGTCGATCGGCTTGAGGCCCACCAGTTGCTTGCGCTCTTCACGCACGCAATCTTCGCGATTCATGCCGCGCCAGCCGATCCACGAGAACGGCTTGGTCCGTCCTACGCACCAGCCCATGTTCAGGTCGTCCGGGGTCATCGAGCTGTCAGTGTCCTGACCGACAATGATGAAGCCCTTCTCGGCCCGCAATACGTGCATGGTCTCGGTGCCATACGGGGTCAGGTTGTACTTCTTCCCGGCCTCGACGATCTGCTCGAGCACGCCCATGGCGTAGTCGGCCTGCACGTTGATTTCGTACGACAGTTCACCGGTGAACGAAATGCGGAACACCCGCGCCGGTACGCCGCCCACCAGGCCTTCCTTCCAGGTCATGAACGGGAAAGCGTCCTTGTCCAGGTCGATGTCGGTGACGTCGCTCAGCAGCTTGCGGCTGTTGGGGCCCGACAGGGTCATGGTTGCCCAATGGTCGGTGACCGAGGTGAAGTACACCTTCAGGTCCGGCCATTCGGTCTGGTGATAGATTTCCAGCCATTGCAGCACGCGCGCCGCGCCGCCGGTGGTGGTGGTCATCAGGAAGTGGTTGTCCGCCAGACAGGCCGTTACGCCGTCGTCGAAGACCATACCGTCTTCCTTGCACATCAGGCCGTAGCGGGCCTTGCCCACGTCGAGCTTGGTCCAGGCGTTGGTGTAGACGCGGTTGAGGAACTCGCGAGCATCCGGACCCTGGATGTCGATCTTGCCCAGGGTCGAGGCGTCCAGCAGGCCAACGCTGTCACGCACGGCCTTGCATTCGCGCTTGACCGCGGCATGCATGTCTTCGCCGTTCTTCGGGAAGTACCAAGGACGCTTCCACTGGCCGACGTCTTCGAACTCGGCGCCGCTTTTCACATGCCAGGCATGCAGCGCGGTGAAGCGCACCGGCTCGAAGATGTGCCCGCAGTGCCGGCCCGCCACCGCGCCGAAGGTCACCGGCGTGTAGTTCGGACGGAACATGGTGGTGCCCATCTGCGGGATGCTCACGTTCAGCGAACGGGCCGCGATGGCCAGGCCGTTGACGTTGCCCAGTTTGCCCTGGTCGGTACCGAAGCCCAGTGCGGTGTAGCGCTTGACGTGTTCCACCGATTCGAAGCCTTCGCGGGTGGCGAGTTCGATGGCGGCGGCAGTGACGTCGTTCTGCAGGTCGACGAATTGCTTCGGTGCCCGTGCAGTGGATTTTTCGTGAGGCACCTGGAACAGCGCCAGGGTCGGCTCTTCGTGACGGCTCAGGGCCTTGGGCAACACACCCTCCACCGCTTTGAAGCCGGCTTCGTTGGCCGCGCGCACGCCGCCTTCAAAACCGTCAGCCAAGCTATCACCGAGGCTGTAGACACCATTCACACCACCGACACAGACACGCTTTTGCGGTGCTTCGCCCGGTACGAAACCGAGGATGTCTTCACGCCAGATCGGCTTGCCACCCAGGTGCGAAGCCAGGTGAACCACCGGGCTGTAGCCGCCGGAGCTGGCCACCAGGTCGCAGTCCAGCCATTCGCCGGGGCTGGTGACTTTGTGGGCACGGACGTCGATCGCGGCAACACGTGCCCCGGTGACGCGCTTGCTGCCACGGGCCTCGATCACGGCGCTGCCGGTGAGGATGCGAATGCCCTTGGCGCGGGCTTCTTCCACCAGCGCACCACGCGGGTTGCTGCGCGCATCGGCGACAGCCACCACTTGCAGGCCGGCGTCGAACCAGTCCAGGGCCACGCGATAGGCGTGGTCGTTGTTTGTGCTCAGCACCAGTTTCTTGCCCGGTGCCACGCCGTAGCGACGCACGTAGGTGGACACCGCACCGGCCAGCATGTTGCCCGGCACGTCGTTGTTGCCATAGACCAGCGGGCGCTCGCAGGCGCCGGTCGCCAGGACCACGCGCTTGGCGCGGACGCGGTTGATGCGCTGGCGGACCTGGCCGATCGGTGCGCGGTCGCCGAGGTGGTCGGTGAGGCGCTCGTGGATGGTCAGGAAGTTATGGTCGTGGTAACCGTTCACCGTGGCGCGAGGCAACAGCAACACTTGCGGCATCGATTGCAGTTCAGCCACCGCAGCAGCGACCCATTCGGTCGCCGGCTTGCCGTCCAGGCTCTCGCGGGATTCGAGCAGGCTACCGCCGAACTCTTCCTGCTCATCGGCCAGGATAACGCGCGCACCGCTGCGGGCCGCGGCCAGTGCGGCGGCCAGGCCAGCGGGGCCTGCGCCGACGATCAGCACGTCGCAGTGACGGTTCATGTAGTCGTAGGTGTCCGGATCGTTCTCGGTCGGCGAGCGACCTAGCCCTGCGGCCTTGCGGATGTACTTCTCGTAGGTCATCCAGAACGATTGCGGGTACATGAAGGTTTTGTAGTAGAAGCCCGGCGGCATCAGCTTGCCGCCGACCTTGCCGAGAATGCCCATCATGTCGTTGTTCACGTTCGGCCAGCCGTTGGTGCTGGTGGCGACCAGCCCCTGGTACAGCGCCTGTTGCGTGGCGCGCACGTTAGGGATTTGCGTGGCTTCGGTGGCACCGATCTGCAGCACCGCGTTCGGCTCTTCGGCACCGGCGGCGAAGATGCCGCGCGGACGCGAATACTTGAAGCTGCGGCCGATGATGTCGACACCGTTGGCCAGCAGCGCGGCGGCCAGGGAATCGCCCTCGAAGCCTTTGTAGGTCTGGCCGTTGAAGGTGAAGCTCAGCGCTTTGTTGCGGTCGATCCGTCCGCCGTTGGACAGGCGATTGATCTGGCTCATACCTTCTCTCCCAGAGCCTGCGCGGCCGCTTTCGGACTGTCAGCCTTGTCGGTGAATTGCGGCTTTTGGCCGATCTTGTAGGTTTCGAGAATCTCGTAGGTCACGGTGTCGCGAGTCACGTTGAAGTACTGGCGGCAACCGGCGACGTGATCCCACAGCTCATGGTGCAACCCGCGTGGGTTGTCACGGAAGAACATGTAGTCGCCCCACTGTTCGTCGGTGCAGGCATTCGGATCCAGTGGACGCGGGATATGCGCCTGGCCGGATGCATGGAATTCCTCTTCGGAGCGCAGTTCGCCGCAGTGAGGACAGAAGATGTGCAACATAGGGATTTCTCCTGTTAGTGGGCGACGGCAGCAGCGCCGTGTTCGTCGATCAGTGCGCCGTTGTGGAAACGGTCGATGGAAAACGGCGCGGCCAGCGGGTGCATTTCACCCTTGGCCAGGCTTGCAGCGAAGACGTTGCCCGAGCCCGGGGTGGCCTTGAAGCCGCCAGTGCCCCAACCGCAGTTGAAGAACATGTTCGGCACCGGGGTCTTGGAGATGATCGGGCAGGCGTCCGGCGTGGTGTCGACGATGCCGCCCCACTGGCGGTTCATGCGTACGCGGGACAACACCGGGAACATCTCGACGATGGCCTGGACCGTGTGTTCGATCACCGGGTACGAGCCACGCTGGCCGTAGCCGTTGTAGCCGTCGATACCAGCACCGATCACCAGGTCGCCCTTGTCGGACTGGCTGATGTAGCCGTGCACGGCGTTGGACATGATCACGCTGTCGATGATCGGCTTGATCGGCTCGGACACCAGCGCTTGCAGCGGGTGGGATTCGATCGGCAGGCGGAAGCCCGCGAGCTTGGCCATGTGCCCGGAGTTACCGGCCGTCACCACGCCGACGCGCTTGGCACCGATGAAGCCCTTGTTGGTTTCCACGCCGATGCATACGCCGTTTTCCTTGCGGAAACCGATCACTTCGGTCTGTTGGATCAGGTCCACGCCCAACGCGTCCGCCGCCCGGGCAAAGCCCCAGGCCACGGCATCGTGACGGGCCACGCCGCCGCGGCGCTGGACGGTGGCGCCCATCACCGGGTAGCGGGTGTTTTTCGAGCAATCCAGGTACGGGATCTCGTCGGCCACTTGCTTGGCGTTGAGCAGCTCGCCGTCCACGCCGTTGAGGCGGTTGGCGCTGACGCGACGCTCGGAATCACGGATGTCCTGCAGGGTGTGGCACAGGTTGTAGACGCCACGCTGGGAGAACATCACGTTGTAGTTCAGGTCCTGGGACAGGCCTTCCCAGAGTTTCATCGCGTGTTCGTACAGGTGGGCCGATTCGTCCCACAGGTAGTTGGAGCGCACGATGGTGGTGTTGCGTGCGGTGTTACCGCCGCCCAACCAGCCCTTCTCGACCACGGCCACGTTGGTGATGCCGTGTTCCTTGGCCAGGTAGTAGGCGGTCGCCAGGCCATGCCCGCCACCGCCGACGATGACCACGTCGTAGACCTTTTTCGGGGTCGGCGTGCGCCACATCCGCTGCCAGTTTTCGTGATGGCTGAGAGAGTGTTTGAAGAGGCCGAAGCCCGAATAGCGTTGCATAGTCATTACTCCAAAACCGACTCAGCGATAAACCGGGAAGTCCGCGCACAGGGCCGCCACTTGCTGCGCGACATTGGCCTCGACATCGGCATCGCCGAGGTTGTCGAGAATGTCGCAGATCCAGCCGGCCAGCGTGACGCACTGGGTCACCTTGAAACCACGCGTGGTCACCGCCGGGGTGCCAATGCGCAGGCCCGAGGTCACGAACGGCGATTGCGGGTCGTTCGGCACGGCGTTCTTGTTGACGGTGATGTGGGCACGGCCCAGGGCAGCATCGGCGTCCTTGCCGGTCAGGCCCTGACGGATCAGGCTGACCAGGAACAGGTGGTTATCGGTGCCACCGGACACTACATCGTAGCCGCGCTTGATGAACACGCCAGCCATGGCCTGGGCGTTATCGATCACTTGCTGCTGGTAAGCCTTGAAGCCAGGCTCCGCCGCTTCCTTGAAGCACACCGCCTTGCCGGCGATCACGTGCATCAACGGGCCGCCCTGGGCGCCGGGGAATACCGCGGCGTTGAGCTTTTTCTCGATCTCTTCGTTGGCCTTGGCCAGGATCAGGCCGCCACGTGGACCGCGCAGGGTCTTGTGGGTGGTGGTGGTGACCACGTCGGCGTAAGGCAGTGGATTAGGGTACAGACCGGCGGCGACCAGACCGGCAACGTGGGCCATGTCGACGAACAGCAGGGCACCGACCTTGTCGGCGATCTGGCGGAAACGTGGGAAGTCCAGGGTCTTGGAGTAAGCGGAGAAACCGGCAACGATCATCTTCGGCTTGTGCTCGACCGCCAGGCGCTCGACTTCGTCGTAGTCGATCAGGCCGGTGGTGGTGTCGATGCCGTATTGCACCGCGTTGTAGAGCTTGCCCGAGGACGACACCTTGGCACCGTGGGTCAAGTGACCGCCGTGGGCCAGGCTCATGCCCAGGATGGTGTCGCCAGCCTGCAGCAGCGCCAGGTACACGGCGCTGTTGGCCGAAGAACCGGAGTGCGGCTGGACGTTGGCGTAATCGGCACCGAACAACTGCTTGGCGCGCTCGATGGCCAGGGCTTCGACTTTGTCGACGTGTTCGCAGCCACCGTAGTAGCGCTTGCCTGGATAGCCTTCGGCGTACTTGTTGGTCAGGCCGCTGCCCTGGGCCTCCATCACGCGCTTGCTGGTGTAGTTTTCTGACGCGATCAGTTCGATGTGATCTTCCTGGCGTTGCTCTTCGGCGTTCATCGCCGCCAGCAGTGCATCATCGTAGCCTTGGATTTGGTCTTGCTTGCTGAACATCGCGTCTCTCCCAGCGGCGGCGGTGCGCCTTTCGTCTCGGTGAGGCACGGACCATTCGGTCGTGCCCTTTGGATGCGATGGTATGGCTGGCGCAGGCATGTCAAATGCCTATGGACGCCACGCAAAGGTGCGTTTACGACATGGGATCAAAGAGTCGGAGAGCAAGGCCTGCGCGATAGCACTGTGGGAGCAAAGCTTGCTCGCGATCCAGGCGCCTCGGTCCACGGGAGACCGCGGCGCTTTCATCGCGGGCAAGCCTTGCTCCCACAGGCTTTGCTCCCAAGATGCTGCTCCCATAGGGTTACGCGACGATCTGGCGAACCGCGAGCAACAGTAGGAAATGCGCGGGATAAAGGCCATACGCCCAGCGCCGCATCGCCGGTGGATGAAAACGACCAGCCTGTCGCAAAAGCATCAGCCCAAGCCATGGCGCGATCAGGCAGGCCACCAATCCCCAAAGCGCCACCCCATTCCCCAGCCACGCCGAGCCATACAACACCCGCCATTGATTGGCCGCCACGCAGATCAGCCCCGGCAACAAAGCCATGTACAAGGGACGCTTGAAGACCAGCAACATCGCCAGCGGCAGCAGCACACCAAAGAAACCGAACATCAGTTGCGGCGAAAACAGCGCCGCCAGCAGCAACACCGTCACCGCCTGGCATCGTGCCTCCAGGGTGGGTGTCTGCCAACCGCGCGCCACCAGCAAGCCCAGGACCAGGGTTGGCATCACATTCAGGGTGGTGGGATCAGGGATGAACAAGCGGTAGGGGATTTCGCTGACGGCACTGAATAGCAGCAACCAACCCAGGTAACGCCACGGGACGGTGCTGGCGTCGTTGCGCGCCAGGTTCGCCGCCATCGCCAGGCAGAACCAGGGAAACGCCAGGCGTCCCGGTACATATAGCCAATCGACGGAGAAACCGACATATCGCAGATGATCGAGCACCATCGCCAACAGAGCCAGCCACTTGAGCAGGTCCAGCGCCCCGTCGCGCCGGCTCATGTGTAAAACGGCTCGATGAGTTTGATACTTTCCGACAGAAACATCCGGTGTGTTCCCCCGCTAATCTTGGGTAAAGTGCGCACCAACATTGACACGGCGCTGTGGACCCAAACACGCCGAACCATGGAGCGCCCCACCCGGGCATTCCGCCAGGGATCTCTTTACCCAGGACTCTCTATTCAAGGAGCAAGGCCATGACCGACAAGAGTCAACAGTTTGCCAGCGACAACTATTCCGGCATTTGCCCCGAAGCCTGGGCGGCCATGGAAGAAGCCAACCAGGGTCACCAACGCGCCTACGGCGACGACGAGTGGACCCACCGCGCGGCGGACGATTTCCGGGCCTTGTTCGAAACCGACTGCGAAGTGTTCTTCGCGTTCAACGGCACGGCGGCCAACTCGTTGGCGCTGTCCTCACTGTGCCAGAGTTACCACAGCGTGATCTGCTCGGAAACCGCCCACGTCGAAACCGACGAATGCGGCGCACCGGAGTTCTTCTCCAACGGTTCCAAGCTGCTGGTGGCTCGCACCGAAAACGGCAAGCTGACCCCCGAGTCGATCCGTGAGATCGCCCTCAAGCGCCAGGACATCCACTACCCCAAGCCCCGGGTCGTGACCCTGACCCAGGCCACGGAAGTCGGCAGTGTCTACACCCCGGAAGAAATCCGCGCCATCAGTGTCACCTGCAAGGAACTGGGGCTGAACCTGCACATGGACGGCGCGCGGTTTTCCAACGCCTGCGCCTTCCTCGGCTGCTCCCCGGCCGACCTGACCTGGAAGGCCGGCGTGGACGTGTTGTGCTTTGGCGGCACGAAAAACGGCATGGCGGTGGGTGAAGCGATCCTGTTCTTCAACCATGATCTGGCCGAAGACTTCGACTATCGCTGCAAACAGGCCGGGCAACTGGCTTCGAAGATGCGTTTTCTCTCCGCGCCCTGGGTCGGTTTGCTGCAAAACCAGGCCTGGCTCAAGCACGCCCGCCACGCCAACCACTGCGCCCAATTGCTGGCAGAGCTGGTCAGCGACATTCCCGGCGTGGAACTGATGTTCCCGGTCCAGGCCAACGGCGTGTTCCTGCAACTCTCGGAACCGGCCATCGCCGCGCTGACCGCCAAGGGCTGGCGTTTCTACACGTTCATTGGCAAAGGCGGCGCACGCTTCATGTGCTCGTGGGATACCGAGGAAGAGCGGGTGCGGGAATTGGCGGCGGATATTCGCGAAGTTATGAGCGCGTAGGAGCTGCCGAGCGGAGCGAGGCTGCGATCTTTCCAAGCCAGATTGAGTCTCAAGCGAAAGATCAAAAGATCGCAGCCTCGCTTTGCTCGACAGCTCCTACAGATGGGCAGATCAGAAATCGATCCGCACATCCCCCTTCGGCACGCTGCAGCACGACAGGATATACCCCTCGGCCTCGTCGTCCTCGGTGATACCGCCGTTGTGGTCCATTTCCACTTCCCCGCCCAGCTTCAGCACCTTGCAGGTACCGCAGATGCCCATGCCGCAGGCCTTGGGGATCATCATGCCGAGCTTGGCAGCCGCGGCGTGCACGGTTTCGCCCGGCCCCACGCGAATGCTCTTGCCCGAGGAGGTGAACTCCACCAGATGCAGGTCCGCTGCATCGACTTGCGGGGCGTCGGCCGCTTGTTCGGCCTGTTCCACGGCGTCGGCGCGGGCTTCCGGTGGTGTGGCGCCGAAGGATTCCTCGTGATAACGCTTCATGTCGTAGCCGGCCGCTTCCAGCAGGCGCTTGACCGCGGTCATGTATGGGGTCGGGCCGCAGCAGAACACCTCGCGCTCGAGGAAGTCGGGCACCATCAATTCCAGCATCTTGTGGTTCAGATAACCGCGATAGCCGGCCCAGGGCTCGCCCAGGCCATGTTTTTCGCAGATCAGGTGCAAGCTGAAGTTGTCGATCCGCGACGCCATGTGCTCCAGCTCGCGGTGGTAGATGATGTCCTTGGGCGAGCGGGCGCTGTGGATAAAGGTCATGTCGACATTGGCGTTGGTGTCGTAGTACCAGCGCGCCATGGACATCACCGGGGTAATCCCGACGCCGCCGCTGAGGTAGAGCACCTTGGGGCTGGAGAAGTCGATGGCGTTGAACAACCCCACCGGCCCGTGTACCGCCAGCTCCTGGCCTTCATGCAGGGTGTCGTGCAGCCAGTTGGAAACCTTGCCCCCCGGCACGCGCTTGATGGTCACCGAGAAACTGTAGGGCACCGACGGCGAGCTGGAGATGGTGTAGGAGCGCATGATCGGCTGGCCTTCGATTTCCAGCTCCAGGGTGACGAATTGCCCAGGCTTGAAAAAGAACAGGATCGGCTGGTCGGCCATGAAGCAGAAGGTGCGCACATCCCAGGTTTCCTGGATGACTTTGACGCAACGTACGATATGTCGGCCATTGGCCCAGGTCTGGGTCGTGACCGGGTTCAGGAAGTTATTGGACATGCTGATCTCCACGGCCGACTGTCGGCCTTCATGAGGGCGATTGTGCGCAGGCGCCTGAGTGACCATTTACCTATCTGCGACATTCACATACTTATCGCGACCAGCCCCCAACTACCGGGGCTTGCGCGTCGGGAACAGATTGGGCCATGTCGCCCATGGATAAGGTTGCGCCCCTGCGCGGCCCCACACTCGCCCCAACAGATAAACAAAGTTTTCTGCCTTGCGTAGCACAACCTGTAGCCGATGTGACGGGTTGGGGTGAGGCAAGTCCGGATGCAGGAAATGCTGAGCCAAGGCGCCGTGACGAGTCATAGCCCGCTATGGCGAGGAGCGGCAACGCAGGATCAGGATTTCCTGCGCCGGAATTGACCATCCCAACCCGTTACATCGGCTACCAAGTCATTTTCACCGGCTCCGCTTAGAGGGCCACGAGGATAAAACGATGGACACCACTACCCTGAGCCTGGGCGATCCGCTGGAACCCGCACGCAAGGCCACCGCGCAAATGCTGCAAGAGCGCGAGCGCACCTTTTCGCTGCCGCAGCCGTTCTACTCCGATGAGCGCCTGTTTGATATCGATATGCAGGAAATCTTCCAGAAAGAATGGTTGATCGCCGGCATGACCTGCGAAATCCCGGCCAAGGGCAACTACCTGACCCTGCAAATCGGCAAGAACCCGATCATCGTGATTCGCGGTGCCGAGGGCGTGGTGCACGCGTTCCATAACGTCTGCCGCCACCGCGGTTCGCGGCTGTGCACCAGCGACAAGGGCAAGGTCGCCAAACTGGTCTGCCACTACCACCAGTGGACCTACGAGCTGGACGGTCGCCTGCTGTTCGCCGGCACCGAGATGGGCGCCGACTTCGACATGAAGCAGTACGGCCTCAAGCCTGTGAACGTGAAGACCGCAGGTGGCTACATCTTCATCAGCCTGGCAGAGAACCCGCCGGCCATCGATGACTTCCTGTCGACGCTGAACCATTACATGGAACCGTACGACATGGAGAACACCAAGGTGGCGGTGCAAACCACCTTGATGGAAAAGGCCAACTGGAAACTGGTACTGGAAAACAACCGCGAGTGCTACCACTGCAACGCCTCGCACCCTGAACTGCTCAAGACCCTGCTGGAATGGGACGACGTCACCGACCCGCGGGCCGACCAGGCCTTCAAGGACCATGTGGCCGCTTCCGCCGCCGCCTGGGACGCCGAGAAGATCCCTTACGCCCACGCCAGTTTCGGCCTGCGCAACCGTATCGTGCGCATGCCGCTGCTCAAGGGCACCGTGTCGATGACCATGGATGGCAAGCAAGGCTGCGCCAAGCTGATGGGTCGCATCAAGAACCCGGACCTGGGCTCGATGCGCATCCTGCACCTGCCGCACTCGTGGAACCACTGCATGGGCGACCACATCATCGTGTTCACCGTGTGGCCGATCAGCGCCCAGGAAACCATGGTCACCACCAAGTGGCTGGTGCACAAGGACGCGGTCGAAGGCGTGGACTACGACGTGGCGCGCATGCGCGAAGTCTGGGACGCCACCAACGACCAGGACCGTCGCCTGGCCGAAGAAAACCAGCGCGGCATCAACTCCACCGCCTACCAGCCAGGCCCGTACTCCAAGACTTATGAGTTCGGCGTGGTGAACTTCGTGGATTGGTACAGCGAGCGCTTGCTCAACAACCTGGGGGCCGAACCGGCGCCGTACCTCAAGGGCGTTCCAGTCCAGGGCTAAAATCCAAAGCTTCGGTTGATGATCGTCCCCACGCTCTGCGTGGGGATGCAGCCCGGGACGCTCTGCGTCCCAAAAGCCGAACGCGGAGCGTCCGTAGAGGCATTCCCACGCGGAGCGTGGGAACGATCTTCAGTGGGAAGACCACCGCACACTGCCATCCTCCCCATAAAACGTCTCGACAATCTCCTCCCCCTTCAGCCGCACCTTCACATACCCGTTCAACACCCGCAGCGGATACGCCTCGTCACCCGCCAATTGCGTTTCCGACCACAGCACCCGGGCATGCCCATTCAACTCACTGGTAGTACCGTAGGGAATCGCCCCGTGCCCGGCGCAGCGCGCATGCAATCCGCCTTGCGGTGCGTAGCAGATGCCGTTGTGCAAATGCCCCCAATACCAATAATCCGGCTCGCGTCCCAAGGCATCGCACACCGGTTGGTAAAGCGCCGTCTTGTTGTGCCCGGAAATATCAAAACCCTGGTGATGACTGAGCACCATGAGTTTCTTGCGTTTGGGCAGGGTTTTCATCCACTCGATCTGCTGGGTGTTGAGGGTGCCGTCCATGTACAGGTTCATGGCGTCCGAGGCGTAGGCACTGTCCAGGCCGACCACCAGCCAGTCGTCGTTGTACAAGGCAAAGTAGCTGGTGCCCTGCTGCACCGGGAAACGCTTGGACAATTCCTTGAAATAGCCGTGGGCACCGCTGTACATCTCATGGTTGGAATTGAGGGTGAACGCGCCATGCCTGCCCTGGGGCCAGCCGACCATGTCGACGTCTTCCTGGGAATGGGTGCCGGCGTAATACACGTCGCCCAGATGGATGGTGAAATCGGCCAGGGCCAGCTCCATCTGGTTGGCCACCGCCACGGCCGGGGCATGACTGTCGAACGGCCCGGTGCCCCAGTCACCAGCAATCGCCAACACCACGTCGTTGTCCATTTTCACCAACGCCGGGTTGGTAGCGAACGGCGCGTGGTGGCGCAGGTTTTCGATCCACTTGAGCAGCGCCTCGCTCCACAACAGGTCCAGCAGTTCCCATTTGCGGCAGCCGAGCAAGGTGCCGTCCTTGAGTACCCGGGTCGGCAACTCGTCCACGCTTTGCGGCAGGGGCGTGGCGTTGCCGATCTTGAGGATCGACAAGCCGTGGGACAACTCCCACGGCACGGCCGGTTCGTCGTCCGGCAGCTCGCCATGCTTGATCACATATTGTGCCTGGTCATGACCCCGCTGCAGCAACTTGACGATGGCCTCGAACTCTTCAGGCTCGAGCTCGTTGACGAGCTTCTGCCAGGACATCTCCAGCCGCGTGACCAACCCGTGCAAACGGACCTTGAGCTTGTCGAACTCATGTTCCCAATGGTGCAGTAATGACATGTGAACGCTCCTTCGCAATGCCCTGGGCTACAGGGTTTTCATGAATTCGATCAAGGCCCGTTTGTCGACGTCCGACAGCTGCGTGCCATACAGGTGGCCGCCGTTGTGGTTGCCTTCCTGGCGGGTGTCATATTTGAAATCGGCCGACGCCTTCATCTGCGCGCCTCGGGTGATGAAGCCGACCTTCTCCTGGTCGTAGATGTCGGAGCCGGTGTAGAACACCTGCGGACGCTGCTCCGGCGGTTGCAGCAAATCCCACAGGGTCGGCACCGAACCGTTGTGCAGGTACGGCGCGCGCAGCCAGACGCCGTCGGTGGGGGTGTTGCTGTAGCTCTGGGTCTTGCGGTAGGCGCCAAAGTCGAACGGCGGTTTCTTGAAGCCGTGGAACGCCGCCACCAGGCCGGTGGTGAAGGAGTTCAGGCGATGGGGATCGGTGCCCAACTGATCGATGTTGGTGGTGACCTGGCCGGTGTCGCTGCGGCCGAAATCATGGCAGCCGGCGCAGTTTTTCTCCCAGATCGGTTTGCCCTGGGCGACTTTCCCTTGGTCCAGGGCGAACGGCCAGGCCGGTGCCTTGTGGCCCAACAGCCAGTTGGTCACCCGGTTGAAACTCGGCGGCAGCACCGACTCCGGTGTCGCGCCCACGGCCATGGCCGCTGCGTAGTTGCGTTCGTGGATCTTGTTGTTATTGCCGTCCCAATGCAGGTACATGGACTCGCGCGGTTTCTGGTTCCAGACCTGCGGCAGGTCCACGGTGCCGATGGTGGAGTCATCCGGGAAGCCGAACACCACCATTTTGGTCGGGTTGAAGGTGTCGGTCCGCCCTGGCCCCTGGGCCGGACGCAGCTTCTGCCAGGCATACGCCTGCTTCTGCTTGAGCAGCGCGCTCTTGGCCATCGGGATGATCAGGTAACGGTTGTACAGCTTCTCGAAAAAGCCCAGCTGGAACTTGCCGTTAATCGCCGCCATCACCGCATCGGGGGTGAATTTCGGGTCGCTGGCACACTCGTAGGCGAACCACTGGAAGGCCTGCAGTTGCAGGGTATTGGCCGGCGCGCTAGCGACCGGAACCGCTACGTCACTGGCATTGGCCCGATAGGAGCCGGTGTGACACAGGGCACAGTTGGGTTCCACCGTGGGGTAACCGAGCTGCCGCTTGGCCATGCCGATGGGCAGGTCTTTGCCGTTTTCATAGAGAAAACCGAACACCTCGTAACCGCCCGGCTTGGGCAGTTTTTCCGGGCACATCTGCGGCAACACGGCGAACAGGTAGTAGGGAATCCGCGCCTCGATGCCCAGGCCAATGGCGGCGTATTTGTAATGGTCTTCATCGGAGGCGAAGTCCGGTTGCGGCACTTCCCGGATCATCTGGTACCAGGTCTGGTAGCCGATGAAACCCAGCAGCAATACCACCACCAACGTGCCGACCTTGAAGCCGTGGCTCTGCCAGCGCCGCGCCCAGCCGGCGCGCCATTCCCGCCAGCCGGCGCAGAGCAAGGCCAGCGGGCGATTGGCCACCGGGCAACCGAGGTACAACAGCACGCCCAGGATCAGGAACATGCTCAGGTCGCCCATCAACATCGGCACGAACAGCTGGCCCTGGTTGTTGGTGTTGATCAGGTAGATCCAGAACACCACCGCCACCAGCCGCGACAGCACGCACAACCACGAATGCACGACGAAACGCGGCGCGTTGAACCCCGAGGGCATGTAGAACAGGCTGATCCCCACCAGCAACATGCCGGCGTTCTCAAGCCAGGGATCGGACAATACGGGGGGCAGGCCGATCATGGACGTCAGCAACGCCGGCGCGAACAGCGCCGGGATCGCGAAGAACATGTTCATGACAATCCCGACCCAGATGATGCGTTGGAACCAGCGGATGTAAGTGTTCATGGCATCCTTTTTCCTTATTCCTGACTCGGTACACAGCCTTTGTGCTGGGCTCTGTAGGAGCTGTCGAGCGAAGCGAGGCTGCGATCTTTCCACTGCCCATTGAATCGAGAGCGAAAGATCAAGATCAAAAGATCGCAGGCTTCGCCAGCTCCTACAGAGCCGAGCGGGAGCAAGCTCCCTCGCCACGGATGGCGATCAGCTAGCCCAACGCCGTCTTCTCCAGGTGCTCAAGGATGATCGGATACACATCCACCACCGCATCCTTGCCGAACATGCAGTCGATGTGGCCGTACCCCGGCACTTCGTGACGGCTGAACAACTGCGGGCCGTGCATCTCGCACAGTCGCTCGTAGGTCTTGAGGGTGCTTTGCGGCAGGTAGCACTGGTTGTCGGCGCCGCTGATGAAGCAGATCGGCAATTTCAACCGATCGAAATGTGGCATGTAGACGTCGTTGCCCTTGAAGTCCACCAGGTGCCCCTTGCGCACGATCAGCGCCAGGTGCTCGAAGGTCTGGATGTTCGACTCGCCGAACAACTCATGCAGGTTGTCGTGCAGGGTTTCGTTGAGGGTGTCGTGGCGGTACAGCGACGCATACATGAACGTGATGCGATGGCAGACCGGGTTGGTGCAATAGCCCTGGGCCTCGATCCGGGCATAGCCGTTGAGGGCCTTGTCGTAGAGTTTGTTGAACCAGCTTTCCTTGGTGTCGGCGTAGGCCGTGAGGGACTTGATGCCGATGGCATCGAGCATCCCCGGCAAATGCAAACCGGCCTTCAGCCCAGTAGCAGTGGCAACCACCGTGTCGGCGGCGATCTGCGAGCAGACCACCGAACGCACGCCCTGCAAGCCCGCCAGCATCGACATGAAGAAGGTCGTTGCGCCGTAGCAATGCACCACGCACTGCACGTCACGGGCCAGGGTCGCCTGCTGGATCTGCTCGATGGCGGCCTTGAAGTCGTACTGGGCCACCTGGTCGCCGTTCCATTCATTTTTGCTGGCCGGCAGCAGGATGCTCACCCGCAAATCCAACAGCCAGACGTCATATTCGTGCTTGCAGAGGTATTCCAGCAGGTTGGTATGAATGGTGTCAGTGGAGAAAATATTCGAGCCCACGCCCAGGCCATGAACCAACATCACCGGGCCTTTGGTGCCGGCCTGGTAACGGGTCAGGCGCAGCTCGACGTTGTCTTCGGTCTGGAAGAAATGCACCACCGGGGGCGGCGCATCCAACGGCCGTTTCAACCGGGGCGGCGCGTCCGGGTTGAAGTAGACGTCGCCGGCGAAGACACCGCCGTAGCTCTCCCACAAGATGCCGGCAAAGAACTTGCCGAACCGCGCCAGCGCCTCCACGCGCTCACGTTCATTGCGGGCATTGAGCACTTTCATGGTGGTCATTTGCTTGGCGAAGTCCGCCGGCAGAATGTGCATCACCCCCGAACCGATCACCGCGCCGGTCTTGTCTGACCCTCGATAGAGCGTGACGTACAGGGTGCTGGTGTCAGGCCAGATGTTCAGCACACCGTTGTCCTCGGGCACGGTCTTGAAGGCGCTGAAGTAATAGTCGCTGCCGTCTTCGGCGGTCAGCTTCATGTCGTAGTTCATGTGCCGCACGCCAACCTGCCCCTGATACTGCTCGAACAGGTTGAATACCCCATTGCTGGCGATCAGCGGCTGCGACGAGAGCGACGGTGCGTCGAGGGTCCCCACCAGGGTTGCCGCATGCTCCGGCTCCTTGATCAGACGGTTGAGGTCGGCGGCGGTGATGGTCAGGGTGAATTCGATGGACGAGTTGTCGGCCTTGCCACGCTTGGCCGCCGCTTCATACAGGCTGAGATCGGTGCCCTGGGGCTGGATGAAGGCTGTGGAAAAGTAGCCCTTCATGGTTTCGGTGAACTGCACGCCGAGGGTCGGCGCCGCCACGGCTTTGCGCGGGGCCGAAGGCAGCGTGTAGTCGATGATCCAGCCGCGGTCGGCCGCCAGCAGCCCCATGTTGCGCTCGCTCACCGCCGAGATGGTCAGCAACGGGTTGACCGCCAGCGACGTCGGGATCACCGCGCCGTCGGTCACGTACAGGCCCGGGTAGACATCGGTGCCGCTGGCGCCACTGAACACCTGGCCCTTGTGGTTGACCACGCCTTGGGTCGCATCCTCGCCCATCACGCAACCGCCGAGGGGATGGACCGAGACGATGCTGTGCTTGAGCAGCTTGGTCCAGATCGGGTTCTCGACCCAGATCCCGCCCAGGGCCTTGGTGCTCTGGTGCAGCCGCTCGTTGCCGAGGGTGACGTTCTCCTGTTCGCCGACGCCGGGCCAGTCGATGCGCAACTGATCCTTGCTGTCGAGCAGCATGCGCCCCTTGGCGTTGTCATGGCTCATGATCAGGTAGGTCTGCATGTTATGCAGCGCGCCGTAGTAGGGACCGCGCAAAAAGCTCTCGGCTTCGCGCCCCTTGTACTTGAGGCTGGCGCCGAAGCCAGTGTCGGTGGGCACACCGATCATTTCGGCAAACGCCGCCATGCTCGGCACCATGGCCCGACCGAGGGCACCGGGAATCGAACCTTCCTCGATGACCATGCGGCTGCGCCAGTCGCCCTCGGTGCGCATGTCGATGATCGAGGTGATGCACGGCCCCACCGGTTCCAGTTCCTTGGCCGAATGGGCGCCGAAGCCGATGCCGTTGATGGTCTGGTCGCAGTTGTGACCGAACCCGAGGATGTCGCCGTTGCCGCTCATGTGCTCGCCCAATTGGCTGGACATCGACAGGCCCTTGTCCCGCGAGCGCAACATGATTTCGGTGGAGCCCAGGGTGCCGGCAGACACCACCACGATGTCGGCGCGCACGAACAGGGTCGGCGCCGAGAACATCTCGCGACCGCTGTCCAGGTATTGGAAGTGCACGATCCAGCCATCGCCGTCGCGCTCCAGGTGCCGCACCTCGGCCTGGCAGAAAATCTCCGCGCCGTGGTTCCAGGCATCCGGCAGGTAGTTCATCAGCGTGGTGTTCTTGGCCTTGTTGTTACAGCCCGAGACGCAATCGCCACAACCATTG
This sequence comes from Pseudomonas sp. KB_12, assembly GCF_052114545.1. Taxonomy (NCBI): domain Bacteria; kingdom Pseudomonadati; phylum Pseudomonadota; class Gammaproteobacteria; order Pseudomonadales; family Pseudomonadaceae; genus Pseudomonas; species Pseudomonas sp. KB_12. The sequence continues at coordinate 141,400 of NZ_JBFREY010000012.1, forward strand.
CACGGCAGCTGTTCGACGCCGACGTGGTTGAGGTTGTTGGGCAGCTTGTCGAAAGTCACGTTGATCGGCGGCTTGTAGAAATGCGCGCCTTGCTTGAGGTAATCGGCGGACTTCTTGTGCGCGTCGAGCTTGGGCAGGTTCGGTTCCGACGCGGGGTAAGGGGTGGGCTTGAGCATCTCCCGGGCCCGGGCGTAGCCGTCCTTGAGCAGCGTGTCCTGGTGCTCACGGACCGCCTGCGGCCAGCGCGGGTCCTCGAACACGCCAGGCTCCGGCTCCAGCGCAACGTTGGCATTGATCAGCGACGTGCCGCCCAGGCCACAACCGACCACCACGTTCTGCTGGGCGTTGACGTGCAGGTCGAACAGACCGGTGCGCGAACCGATGTGGCCGTCCGGGTCATGGACTTGCAGTTCCTCGGTGGCCGCGAGCAGGGTGTTGGGGTATTCGCCGGGCTGGATCTCCCGGCCACGCTCCAGCAGGCACACCTTGCGCCCGGCCCGGGACAGGCGCGAGGCAGCAATGCCGCCCCCGTAGCCCGAACCGATGACGATCACGTCGTAGTGCTCCTGGATATCACTGATGGGGGTCGAGATCCGTGTCATGTTCAAGTCCTCTCAGGCAGATAGGGCAACTCTGCGGTTGCCTGCAAATCGACAGACGCACAAACGCCTGGCCACCGTCCCTTGCAGGGTCCGGCGGCAGTCAGCGGTGCTACAGGGGAAAAACCAGGCGCTATAGACGCGCACGCTGATTGACGGCGCGACGATGGGTGCGTTTGTGCAACGAGGTGGGAGGTGTCGGGACGCAGGTCACCGATGATTGCGGGTGTGAGCGGGGGTCCTTGCTATCCATCATGTGTTCTCCCTGAACCTGATGTGGATAAAGTGGCGATGTCCTTGTGCCATGGAGTGAAGACAGCCCACAGACCCTCGTCAAGGGTGTGACTTAGAACTGTATGAAATTTGATCTATCGCCATTTGCGCTATGCCCGCCGTGGCTTGCAGCGTTTGGCGAACAAGTTATCCACATGACCACCCACAGCAAATGGGGACAAGTAGGTGTATGTCCGGCATTTTTTCACCGGCAAAGTGAATAAAAACCGTGACTTATGAACAATGACGGTTTTACCGGCCTATCGGCTGTTTTTTGATCAAAGACCTGTAAGTCATGCCTGGCAAGGCGTGTGGCGGTAAGCGAACACCTTATCCACAGAAGCGCCAACAGTGTTTGGGGGTAATTTTGACGATTCTGTGGAAAACCCTTTGGACGGCTTGTAAATCGAGGTTTTCCGAAGATTTTCCTGATAAAAGAGGCTGTTTGATCAGTTTATGATCAACTCGCTGAACGCCCCGGTTCGTATGGCTTGCAGCGTAGAGCGAACATCTTATCCACAGAAGCGCCAACAGAGATTGGGGGCAAGTTTCGGCTGAAGCGAATAACTACTCACAAGCAAAAGCCAATAAAAACCGTGAGTTAGACTGATTATTTTTTGAACGCAGGGCTGGAGGGCCTGATTTGCATGGGGTGCAGAGAGGGGCGAACAGGTTATCCACAGAAGCGCGCACAGGGATTGTGGGTAACACAGAGCAACTGTGGGAGTGAGCTTGCTCGCGATGACGGATTATCAGCCACCATCCTTGCTAACTGACAGACTGCCATCGCGAGCAAGCTCGCTCCCACAATGATTGGGTGTAAGCACAAAATTCACACACACCGCCAATCCCCTGTGGGAGCGAGCTTGCTCGCGATGGCGGTAGGTCGGTTGACGATGATGCAGGGCAGATCTAGCGAACCACCCCTTCCTCCACCAACAGCTTGAGAATCGCCTCGGCCCCCGCCTCCGGGCTCACGCCCTTGAGCACTTGCCCGCCTCCGCCGCTGGCCTTGGCCGTGGCGGCTTTCATGCGGTCGGCGCCGCTCTTGGCCTTGATCACTTTCAAGCGTTTGGGCCGTGGCTTGGCCGGTTGCAGGGTTGCCACCGCCAGCAAGGTGTCGTCGATCACTTCGACCTCCTCGCCATGCAATGCCCCCCGCCGGGCCGGGCCGTAGGCGCTTTGCCGAGGTTTTGGCGCGGCGTTATCCACAGTGGCCAGGAACGGCAGACGCACTTTGAGACGTCGCCGTTGGCCGCGCGGCAAGGCTTGCAGCACCAGGGCCACACCGCTGTCGATGGATTCGACCTGGGCCAGCCCCACCACCAGCGGCCAACCGAGACTCTCGGCCAGCAGGAACGGCAGCATGCCCGAGCCTTCACCGGTTTCCGCCTGGCTACCGGTGAGCACCACTTGGGCGCCGGCATCACGCAGGTAATCGGTCAGGGCCGGCAGGGCGTCGGCGCCGACGGGGTTTTCCAGCACGTGCAATTCATCCAGGCCCATGCCCAGGTAGGCGCGCAGGGCCGGTTCGGCCACGTCGCCGGCGTGCAGCACTTGCAGGTCGCTGCCGGCCAGTTGCAGGCCCAGCTCCACGGCCCTAGCGTCCTGTTCGGCGCGCCGAGGCCGACCGGAAGTGGGGTGGGCGCCGATGGACACGAGGCTGATCACTTGGGTACTCATCAACTTATCCTTCTTAAGCCGCATCACGCTTGGCTTCGTTGCGGTAAGCCTCTACCGCCGCGATCAAGGCCTGGAGAATCGCCGCGCTGTCACCGATCACCGACAGGTCCGCCCGTTTGATCATGTCGCAACCCGGATCGAGGTTGATCGCCACCACCTTGTCGCAGGCGCCAATGCCCTGCAGGTGCTGGATCGCCCCGGAAATCCCCACGGCCACGTAGACCCGCGCCGTAACCCAGGTACCGGACGCACCGACCTGGCGATCGCGGGCCATGAAGCCGTCGTCCACCGCCACCCGCGACGCGCCTTCGGTAGCGCCCAGGGCCGCTGCGGTCTGGTGGAACAGTGCCCAGTCCTTGACCCCGTTGCCGCCGGAGAAAATGAATTCGGCCTCGGCCATCGGGATCGCGCCCGGGTCCACCGCCACCGCGCCGAGGTCTTCGATGCGCGACAAGCTGCGGGCCACGCTTGTGGATAACTCCACCGGCAAGGCTTCGTGGCGGGTTTCGCTGACCGGTTCAGCGCATTCGGCCGCTGCCAGGATCAAGCGCGCCAATGGCCGGGCCAGGTCTTGCAGGCCCGCACCAGCGCGGCCGATGCACTCTTCTCCCTTGACCTGCCAGACCCGCGTGGCCGGACGTTCGCCCAGGGCCGCGGCCAAACGCCGGCCCAGTTCGCCGCCACCGGTGCGGCTGTCAGGCAACAGCCAATGGCGTGGGCTGAACTGGTTATCCACAGCCCGCAGGCCTTGCACCCGTTGTTCCGGTGCATAACCGCTGAATTCCTCGCCATCGAGCACCAGCAAGCGGTCGACACCGGCCGTGGCGAAGGCACTTTCCTTATGCTCGCCGAAGACCACCGCCAGCACCGCACCTTCCGCACCTGCAAGCTGATGGGCCAGGCCCAGTAGATCGCGGTCGTGGCTGCTCAAGCGGCCACCGACCATGTCCGGCACCACACTGATGTAGAACGCCGGTTGCGGCACCTGATGCAGCGGCAGTTGCACTTCAGCGGCGGCGGTACGCTTGGTCGCGCCACCCTGCTGGGCGCCGCTGCGGTCGATGCGCTTGATACCGTTGGGGCCGATGAAACCGACGCCATGGACATTCTTGCGGATGATGCCGTTGGGCCCCATCCAGCTATGCTGCACCGGTTGCATGGCCGCGTGCAGCGGGTGCAGGCGGTTGCGGGCGATCCACTCGGCGCGAGGGTCGCGGCGGATGATTGTGCTCATGAATGCACCTGCGCAGGTTCACGTTTGGCCGGGACTACAGGCTTGCTCGGGGCCGCGTCTTCCAGCAGCGCGTCGGCCACCAGTTCGGCGATATCCTTGATCATCGGCCGCGGCTCGACCACGCCTTCCAGCATCGCGGTGCACTGTGGACAACCCACGGCCACCAGTTCGGCGCCGGTTTCGCGGATGTCTTCCATGCGCATGTCAGGGATCCGCTGCTTGCCCGGGATGTCGGTGATCGGCGCACCGCCGCCACCGCCGCAGCAACGCGAACGGAAACCGGAACGCTGCATCTCCTTGACCTCGATACCCAGCGCACGCAGCACCTGGCGCGGCGCCTCGTATTCGCCGTTGTAGCGGCCCAGGTAGCATGGGTCGTGATAAGTCACGCTGTCGCCCTTGTGCTGGCCGAGGTTCAGCGCCCCGGCGTCGATGATTTCCGCCATATAGGTGCTGTGGTGCTGCACCAGGTAGTTGCCATCGAAGGCGCCGTATTCGTTTTTCAGTACGTGGAAACTGTGGGGGTCGCAGGTGACGATGCGGTTGAAGCTGTATTTGGCCAGGGTCTGGATGTTGCGTTTGGCCAACAGCTGGAACGTCGCCTCATCACCCAGGCGCCGGGCCACGTCGCCGCTGTCACGCTCTTCGAGGCCGAGCACGGCGAAGTCGATCTTCGCCGCCTTGAGCACTTTGACGAAGGCGCGCAAGGTGCGCTGGTTGCGCATGTCGAAGGCACCGTCGCCGACCCAGAACAGGACGTCGGTGGATTTCTTCTCGCTGAGCAGATTGAGGTTCAAGTCCGCCGCCCAGTTCATCCGCCCGCCCGGGGCGAAGCCGCCAGGGTTGTCGGTGGCGATGAGGTTTTCCAGCACTTCGGCACCCTTGTTCGGCGTGGCGCCTTTTTCCAAGGTCAGGTGGCGGCGCATGTCGACGATGGCGTCGACGTGCTCGATCATCATCGGGCACTCCTCGACGCACGCTCGGCAGGTGGTGCAGGACCACAGGGTCTCAGCGTCTACCAGGCCGTTGACGATGGGTTGATGCGGGTTGCCGCCATGCTCACCGACAGGTTTACCTGGATAAGGGCTGCCGGCGAATTTCGCATCGGTGCCGCCGGCCAGGCCTACGACCATGTCCTGGATGAGTTTTTTCGGGTTCAGCGGCTGGCCGGCAGCGAACGCCGGGCAGGCAGCCTCGCACTTGCCGCACTGCACGCAGGCATCGAAGCCCAGCAGTTGGTTCCAGGTGAAATCCTTGGGTTTTTCCACGCCCAGCGGTGCGCTAGGGTCGTTCAAGTCCAACGGTTTTAGACCGGTGGAACGACCGCCACCAAAGCGCTCGGCTCGGCGGTGCCAGGCCAGGTGCAGGGCACCGGCGAAGGCGTGTTTCATCGGCCCGCCCCAGGTCATGCCGAAAAACAATTCCGACACACCCCACAGCACGCCGACACCCAGGATCGCCGCCACCAGCCAACCGCCGAAGTTTTCCGGGAGGATGCCCGCCACCGGCAGGGTCACCAGGAAGAACGACGCCGAGAAGGCCAACAGGCTTTTCGGCAGGCGCATCCAGGGGCCCTTGGACAAACGGGCCGGCGGATTGCGCCGACGCAAGTACATAAAGATCGCGCCAACGAACATCACCGCCGACATCAGCAGCAAGGCGTAACCGAGGATGCGGTTGTGCAGGCCAAAACCGTGTACCAAAATCGCCAACACAATCGATGCCACCGCACCACCGGCAGTGGCGACGTGGGTATTGGCAATGTATTTGTCCCGCGCCACCACATGGTGCAAATCCACCATATAGCGCTTGGGCATGGCGAAGAGACCGCCGATCAGGTCGACCTTGGCCGGTCGTCCGCGGCGCCACATGTTCACCCGCCGCAAGGCGCCAAGGACCGCGAGGCCCAGGGCAGCAAACAGCAGGATGGGAAGAAGGGTGTTCAACATAGGTGTTGCTCCCAAAGACCACAGGTCTTGCAGGCCAAACTAGCTGGATGCCTTGCCCGATTCCTGTGGGAGCAAGGCTTGCCCGCGATGCGATCGACTCGGTCAGTCAGATCCTCCGTGTCGCATTTATCGCGGGCAAGCCTTGCTCCCACAGGGTTATCCACAAGCCGTTAGAAATCCTTGCACAACCGCAGGGCGTCGTAGATGGCCGCGTGGGTATTACGCTGGGCCACGCAGTCGCCGATGCGGAACAGCAGGTAGCCATCGCCGCTCTGCTCCAGGCACGGCTGGGGCTTGATCGCGAACAGGGCTTCGACGTCGATCTGGCCCTTGTTGCGCGAACCTTCCTTGAGCGCGTAGTAGATTTCTTCGTCCGGCCGCACGCCGTTTTCCACCACCACCTGGTCCACCACGCGTTCTTCCTTGGCACCGGTGTATTCGTTCTCCAGTACCGCCACCAGCTTGTCGCCTTCGCGGTAGACCTTCTCCAGCATCATGTCCCCGGTCATGATCACTTCCTTGGGGTACATGCTGCGGTAGTAGGTGGGGAACGACGTCCCGCCAATGGCTACGCCCGGCTTGATGTCGTCGGTGACGATCTCGACCTGGCTGCCCTTGTCAGCGAGGAAGTCGGCCACCGACATGCCGGTGAACTCGCAAATGGTGTCGTAGACCAATACGTTCTTGCCCGGTGCAACCTTGCCGTCGAGCACGTCCCAGCTGCTGACCACCAGCCCTTCGGCGGCGCCCCAGTGCTCGTTCTGCTCCAGGAACGGATGGCCGCCGACGGCCAGCACCACCACGTCCGGACGCAGGTCCATGATGGTTGCCGCATCAGCCGCCACGCCCAGGCGCAGGTCGACTTTCAACCGCGCCAGCTCCAGTTGGAACCAGCGGGTGATACCAGCAATCTGGTCCCGTTGCGGGGCTTTCGAGGCCGTGGTGATCTGCCCACCGATGAATTCTTTCTTCTCGAACAGGGTCACATCGTGCCCACGTTCGGCGGCCACACGCGCCGCTTCCATCCCCGCCGGGCCGGCACCGACCACAACGACTTTGCGTTTCGGCCCGGTGGACTTCTCGATGATGTGCGGCACGCCCATGTATTCACGGGACGTCGCGGCGTTCTGGATGCACAGCACGTCCAGGCCCTGGTACTGGCGGTCGATGCAATAGTTGGCGCCGACGCACTGCTTGATCTGGTCGATCTGGCCCATCTTGATCTTGGCGATCAGGTGCGGGTCAGCGATGTGGGCGCGGGTCATGCCGACCATGTCGACGTAACCGCCCTCCAGAATCCGCGTAGCCTGGTTCGGGTCCTTGATGTTCTGCGCGTGCAGCACCGGAACCTTGACCACTTCCTTGATACCGGCGGCCAGGTGCAGGAATGGCTCCGGTGGATAACTCATGTTCGGGATGACGTTGGCCAGGGTGTTGTGGGTGTCGCAACCCGAGCCCACCACGCCGATGAAATCCAGCATGCCGGTGTCATCGTAGTACTTGGCGATCTGCTTCATGTCCTCGTGGGACAAGCCGTCCGGGTGGAATTCGTCACCGCACAGGCGCATGCCCACGCAGAAATCGTCGCCCACTTCGGCGCGCACGGCCTTCAACACTTCCAGGCCGAACTTCATGCGGCCTTCGAAGGTGCCGCCCCATTCGTCGGTACGCTTGTTGACCCGCGGGCTCCAGAACTGGTCGATCATGTGCTGGTGCACGGCGGACAGCTCGACGCCGTCCAGGCCACCGGCCTTGGCGCGTTTGGCGGCGCTGGCGTAGTTGCCGATCACCCGCCAGATCTCTTCCGGCTCGATGGTCTTGCAGGTGGCGCGGTGCACTGGCTCACGCACGCCGGACGGCGACATCAGGGTCGGCCAGTTGAAACCGTCCCAACGCGAGCGACGGCCCATGTGGGTAATCTGGATCATGATCTTGGCGCCATGCTTGTGCATGGCGTCGGCCAGGTTCTGGAAGTGCGGAATGATGCGGTCGGTGGACAGGTTCACCGAACTCCACCACTCCTGCGGGCTGTCGATGGCGACCACGGACGAACCACCGCAGATCGCCAGGCCGATGCCGCCCTTGGCCTTCTCTTCGTAATACTTCACGTACCGGTCGGTGGTCATGCCGCCGTCGGTGGCGTAGACCTCGGCGTGCGCGGTGCTGAGCACGCGGTTGCGGATGGTCAGCTTGCCGATCTGGATCGGCTGGAACATTGCTTCAAAAGCCATGGTGCGATCCTCGACTTACAACGGCTTGACGATGAACAGGCCGTCGTCGTGGCCTTCTTCGGAACCGCCGTAGACCTGCTCGGCCACAGTGCGGATCTTGCTGCCGCGAGCGGCGAGGATCTGGTCCATGGCGCCGGCGAACCAGCCGGTGAACATGTAGTCGACCTTGCGCCCGACCTTGCCGTACACATAGACGAACGCCGAGTGTTCGAGCTTGACGCTGGCGGTGCCTTTGTCCAGGTCGATGTCCTGGATCTTGAACAGGCCCCAGCCACGCTGCGACAGGCGCTTCATGTAGTGCTCGAACACCGCGACACCTTCCAGGCCATGGCATTCGGCTTCTTTTTCACACCAGTGCCAGGCGGATTTGTAGCCGGCCTTGTAGAGAATCTCGGCGTAGGCGTCGGCGCCCAGCACTTCTTCGATGCCCATGTGGTTGTTGACGAAAAAGTGCCGTGGCACGTACAGCATCGGCAGGGCGTCGGAGGTCCAGACACCGGTTTCGCTGTCGACTTCGATAGGCAGTTGCGGGGCGATCTTGGCCATGAAAACTTGACTCCGGAAATTCGTGGTATTGCCTGCGGCGCAGAGGGCCGCAGGTAGAGGATTGGCGGTGCGGCGGCGGTTATTCGCCCCAGACGTCTTTCAAGACATTGACCCAGTTTTCACCCATGATCTTGCGCACTACCCGCTCAGGATGGCCGCGCTTGAGCAGCGTCTCGGTGAGGTTCGGGAACTCGCCCACGGTGCGGATGCCCAGGGGGTTGATGATCTTGCCGAAGCTGGTCAGGCGACGGGCGTAGCCCTTGTCGTGAGTCAGCATTTCGAAGAAGTCCTGGCCGTGGCCCTGGGTGAAGTCGGTGCCGATGCCGATGGCGTCTTCACCGACGATGTTCATGGTGTATTCGATGGCTTCGGCGTAGTCGTCGATGGTCGAATCGATGCCCTTGGCCAGGAACGGCGCGAACATGGTCACGCCGACGAAACCGCCGTGGTCGGCAATGAACTTCAGCTCTTCATCGGACTTGTTGCGCGGGTGTTCTTTCAGGCCGGACGGCAGGCAGTGGGAGTAGCACACTGGTTTCTTCGATTCGAGGATGACCTCTTCGGAGGTCTTGGAACCGACGTGGGACAGGTCGCACATGATGCCGACCCGGTTCATCTCGGCGACGATTTCGCGACCGAAGCCCGACAGGCCGCCGTCGCGTTCGTAGCAACCGGTGCCGACCAGGTTCTGGGTGTTGTAGCACATCTGCACCACACCCACGCCCAACTGCTTGAAGATCTCGACGTAGCCGAGCTGGTCTTCGAAGGCATGGGCGTTTTGGAAACCGAAGATGATGCCGGTCTTGCCCTGTTCCTTGGCGCGACGGATGTCGGCGGTGGTTTTCACCGGGATCACCAGGTCGCTGTTCTCGCGGATCAGTTTCTGGCTGGCGGCGATGTTGTTGATGGTGGCCTGGAAACCTTCCCACACCGACACGGTGCAGTTGGCTGCGGTCAGGCCGCCCTTGCGCATGTCTTCGAACAGGTCGCGGTTCCACTTGGCAATGATCAGCCCGTCGATAACGATGCTGTCGGCGTGCAATTCGGCTGGGCTCATCAGGCAGTCCCCTTTTGTCAGCGATTCATGCGCCGAATCGTGTGCCGGCGCTTTGGGGCCAGCATATGCCTGAGGGCCGTGGCGACCCGGTGCAAAAACGACAGGGGAATTGCCGAAAGCGTCAATCCGCGACAAAGGGCTATGGTCGACCCACCCTGCCCGTCTGTTCTTTAGCCGACGCTTACGCCAGAATCCGCTGCATCACTGGTTTTCACTGGACTTGAGCGGCAACGCGATGAAATCACTCTTCCTGGCTTTGGCACTGATCAGCACCGTCGCGCATGCGACCGAAGACACCGAACCCAACCCCTGCGACGAAGTTGAAAACGACGTCCAGACCCTGGCCTGCTCGACCTACGGCAAAACCGCCGCCGAACAATTGCTGGGCGAAAACCTGCAAAGCCTCAACGAGCGCCTGCAAACCCGCTACGCCAACGACAAGGCCCAGCTCAACGACATCACCACCAAGGTCAAGGCCGCCCAACAACTGTGGCAAAAACAGCGCGAGGCCGACTGCGCCATCGCCGCCTTCCCGGCCAAACCCGGCAGCGAAGCCTACAAAATCGCCGAAAACGACTGCATGGCCCAGGTGAGCGATGATCGGTCGGAGTTTTTGGAGTCGATTGGGCAGGAGTGATGCTTCAGAAGCCGTTTAGCGCGGTAAGCTGCTTGCATCATTGGTAAAGGGATTCACATGAAAACGTGCGGCATCGAAATCAAAGGCAGCGAAGCGATCATCGCTGTTGCCTCGCTGGATCAACAGGTGCTGAGCCATGTCGCGCTGAACACCAAGAAAATCGCCCTGGACGACGATGACGAAGCCGCCAACGTCAAGGCTTTCGCTGCCCAGGTGCGGGCGTTCGTGGTTGAGAATGGCATCGAACGCATCGCCATCAAGAAGCGCAGCAAGAAAGGCGAGTTCGCCGGTGGGCCGACGACGTTCAAGATCGAAGGGGTCTTCCAGTTGCTGGAAGGTTGCGAGGTGGCGCTACTGTCGCCGCAGACCATCAATGCGCAGAGCAAGAAACATGACTTCGCCCTGCCGGCGACGCTGAACAAGTATCAGCATGAGGCGTACAAGGCGGCGTGTTCGGCGTTGATGAAGAAATAGACCTTTTAAAGCCGAACACAATACCTGTGGCGAGGGAGCTTGCTCCCGCTCGGCTCTGTAGGAGCTGGCGAAGCCTGCGATCTTTTGATCTTTCACTTGGGACTCAAGTGTCTGGGGAAAGATCGCAGCCTCGCTTCGCTCGACAGCTCCTACAAGACGCCACCCAGCGAGAGCAAGCTCCCTCGCCACAGGATGTATTCCCAGGTTCAATGTTGCTTGCGATACCCCTTCAACCAATCCGCAAACGCCTTGTCCTCCAGCGCATAACCACCCCGGTTGGACTTCCACACCAATTCCTTTTCCCGCAGCGCGTCGATGCAGGCTTGGATGGTCTGGGTACCGGGCACGACTTCGCTTCCCATAGCCCTCAGCGCCTTGCCCACCGCCTCCAGCGTTGAATCGGTGAAGGGCGCGAAGGGCTCGTTGTTTTGCGAGCGCTCGGCCATGACCTGCAGCACCGCGCGTTGCGGCACCGTCAGGGCGTTCCAGGCGCTCTCGAACTCGGTCCAGACGCCAGCGCGCAGCATTTCGGCGCTGCTGCGCAGCAACTCACCCAAATGGCTTGCCTCACCCAGTTCCAGGGCAATTTCGCCGATGACGCTGCGCAACATCTCCGGACGGCGCCCCACCAACTCAAACGCCTGGTCGAGGTCATCGGCATTGAACTGGTTGGTCTGGGCCAGGTGTGCGTTCAAATGAGCGGTGTAGGCTTGGGTGAAAGCTTTGCCCAGCAAAGGGAACGGCGTGATGCTGGACCCGTAGAACGGTTGGTTGCGGCTCAATACCAAGTGCGCGAGCTTGTCGCGATTGGAGCCGGTGAACACCAGCCGCAGGCCGCTGGCATCGCCCACACGTCCCTGGTTGAGCTGGTCACGGGCAGCCTTGAGGGCGAACATCGCGTTGACCCCGGCCTCGGTGGTCAAGGCATGCTGGGCTTCGTCGATCACCAGCACCACGGTTTTATCCGCGGCACGGTGCAACAGCTCCAGCGCCTGGGTCAGCGTCGCCCCTTCGGGCAGTTGCGGCTGGCTGAAATCCCAGGACAACGTGCGCAAGAAGCTGAGTTTGTCGATGCCCATGGATTTGGCGAGCTTGCGGATGCCCTTTTCATAAGGCACCAGTGCCCCGGCGATGGCCGAGGCGATCAGCTCGGCAGGGTCCTTCTCCTTGTTGGCCCAAAGGTCGACGTAGACCGCGAGCCAACCACGGGTTTCGCATTCAGGTATCAAGTCTTCGCGCAGGAAAGTACTTTTTCCGGTGCGTCTCGGAGCGGCCAGGAACAGGCCTGAGGTGTAATCCTGGATCCCGGCGCCGGCCAGCCCATCGACAATATTGCGGGCCAGATCGGGGCGCCGGAAAACAAAACCGGGGTGCTTGGACATGGTTTTATACTCAATTATGGCGACAGGTATAATTTATAGTCGCGAGTATAATTGAGTATAAAAGCCTGTCAAACCAGCTCCCGCCCATCCCCCTGCCGCCGCCGATCCTCCCGCGGGCAGCGCTCGAACCGTGCCCGATAGCTGCGGGTGAAGTACGACGGCGACTCAAAACCGCAGGCGATGCTTACTTCCAGCACGCTCATGTCGGTCTGGCGCAGCAGTTGCCGGGCCTTTTCCAGGCGCAGGCGCAGGTAGAAGTTGCTCGGGGTATCGTTCAGGTGCAGGCGGAACAGGCGTTCGAGCTGGCGACGGGTGACGTTGATCGATTCGGCCAGCGCCAAGGTGCTCAGGGGCGGTTCGCTGTGGGTTTCCATCTCGCCGATGACGTGCACCAGCTTCTTGTTGCGAATGCCATAGCGATTGGCGATTTCCATGCGCTGGTGATCTTTGCGCGGGCGGATGCGGCCGAGCACGAACTGCTCGCTGACCTGGATCGCCAGCTCCGAACCGTAGGCCTGGCCGATCAGGTCCAACATCAGGTCGATGGAAGCAGTGCCGCCCGCGCAAGTGATGCGACGACGGTCGATCTCGAACAGTTCCTGGGTCACGCTGAGTTGCGGATAAGACTCCTTGAACGCCTCGATCGCTTCCCAATGCAAGGTCACGCGGTGCCCTTCCAATAGCCCCGCCTCGGCCAACACCACACTGCCGGTGTCGATACCGCCCAAGGTCACGCCTTCGTTGTCCAGCCGATGCAGCCAGCGCTCCAGTGCCGGGGTGGCGAATTTCAGCGGCTCGAACCCCGCCACCACCCAGAGGGTCGTGCCCTTCTTCAGCGGCTCCAGTGCGGCATCGGCGTTGACCGACATGCCATTGCTCGCCAGCACCGGCCCGCCATCGACACTCAGCACATGCCAGCGGTAAAGCTCGCCGCGAAAACGATTGGCAACCCGCAACGGCTCGATGGCCGAAATGAAACCGATGGCCGAAAAACCCGGCATCAACAAAAAGTAGAAATCCTGGGACATGGAGCGCACTCGGTTGGCGGGTTGCGTGCGGACCTTGATACGCCAGTTGCAACGCCCATTCAAGAGTCGCTGCAGTGCAAGAGCACGTCGCCGCTGTGCGTTTTGCCAGGCGCCGGGCTGCGTAACTTGGCATCACCGGTACGCAGATGCCGGACCCCATAACAATAAGCTGCCGAGGAACCCGACATGAAACGACTGATCAGCTCCTGTGTACTTGCACTTTGCGGCACCACTTTGCTCAATGGCGCCGCCATGGCTGCCGAGCCCGCCGCGTGCCAGAACGTGCGCCTGGGCGTGGTCAACTGGACCGACGTCATCGCCACCAGCGCCCTGACCCAAGTGATGCTCGACGGCCTCGGCTACAAGACCAAGCAAACCAGCGCCTCCCAGCAAATCATCTTCGCCGGCATCCGCGACCAGCGCCTGGATCTGTTCCTGGGCTATTGGAACCCGTTGATGACCCAGACCATCACCCCGTTCGTCGAGGCCAAACAGGTCAAGGTGCTGGAACAGCCGAGCCTCAAGGACGCCCGCGCCACCCTGGCCGTGCCGACCTACCTGGCCGACAAGGGTCTGAAGACCTTCGCCGACATCGCCAAATTCGAAAAAGAGCTGGGCGGCAAGATCTACGGCATCGAGCCCGGCTCCGGCGCCAATACCCAGATCAAGGCGATGATCGCCAAGAACCAGTTCGGCCTGGGCAAATTCCAACTGGTGGAGTCCAGCGAAGCCGGCATGCTCGCCGCCGTGGACCGCGCCGTGCGGCGCAAGGAAGCCGTGGTGTTCTTCGGCTGGGCGCCGCACCCGATGAACGTCAACGTGCAAATGACCTACCTCACCGGCAGCGACGACGCCCTCGGCCCGAACGAAGGCATGGCCACCGTGTGGACCGTCACCGCGCCGGACTACGCCCAACAATGCCCGAACGTCGGTCGCTTGCTGAGCAACCTGACGTTCAGCGCCGAGGATGAGAGCCGGATGATGCAGCCGTTGCTCGATCACAAGGACCCGCTCGAATCGGCCCGGCAATGGCTCAAGGATCATCCGCAAGACAAGCAGCGCTGGCTCGAAGGCGTCACCACCTTCGACGGCAAGCCCGCCGCCGACAACCTGAAACTGACCAGTAACTGAACAACCGTTATCCATCTGTGCAGCACTTGTGGCCTGTACGGTTAATTCGAGCACTCAAATTCGAGTGTCAGGACTTGCCAGGCAAGGCGCCATGACGAGTCGTAGCCCGCTACGGCGAGGAATGGCAACGCAGTCTGGCAAGTTCTGGCGCCGAAGTTGAGTGCTCGAATTAGCCACACAGGCCACTAACTGCGCAGTGACTTACCACGCCTGAAGGAATCCGCACCATGAACCACGACGTCATCATCACCTGCGCACTCACCGGTGCTGGCGACACGACCGCCAAGAGCCCCCACGTGCCGGTCACCCCGAAACAGATCGCCGCCGCTGCCATCGAGGCGGCGAAGGCCGGGGCCACGGTGGTCCATTGCCATGTCCGCGACCCGCAGACCGGCAAGTTCAGCCGCGACGTGGCGCTGTACCGCGAAGTGATGGAGCGCATCCGTGAGGCGGACGTGGACATCATCGTCAACCTCACCGCCGGCATGGGCGGCGACTTGGAAATCGGTGCAGGGGAAAACCCGATGGAATTCGGCCCCAACACCGACCTGGTCGGTCCGCTGACCCGCCTGGCCCACGTCGAAGAGCTGTTGCCGGAAATCTGCACGCTGGATTGCGGCACCCTGAACTTCGGCGACGGCGACACCATTTACGTCTCCACCCCGGCGCAACTGCGGGCCGGCGCCAAGCGCATCACTGAGCTGGGGGTCAAGGCCGAGCTGGAGATCTTCGACACCGGTCACCTGTGGTTCGCCAAGCAACTGATCAAGGAAGGCCTGCTGGACAACCCGCTGTTCCAACTCTGCCTGGGCATCCCGTGGGGCGCACCGGCCGACACCACTACCATGAAAGCCATGGTCGACAACCTGCCGGCGGATGCGGTGTGGGCCGGCTTCGGCATCGGCCGCATGCAAATGCCGATGGCCGCCCAGGCGGTGCTGTTGGGGGGCAACGTGCGGGTCGGGCTGGAAGACAACCTCTGGCTGGACAAAGGCGTACTCGCTACCAACGGTCAGTTGGTGGAGCGGGCTGGCGAAATCCTCAGCCGCCTCGGTGCGCGGGTGCTCACCCCGGCTGAAGGTCGCAAGAAAATGGGCCTGGTCCAGCGCGGCTAAACCGACATCCACCTTCCCCTATTGGGGGGCACAACCTGTGGGAGCAAGGCTTGCCCGCGATAACGGTATGTCAGTCGACATCCCCGTTGAATCTACTGCCGCCATCGCGGGCAAGCCTTGCTCCCACAGGAGATCACCGAACTATTTTTTCAGGAAATCACCATGAGCTTTATCACCGACATCAAGACCTTCGCCGCCCTGGGCAGCGGTGTGATCGGCAGCGGCTGGGTCAGCCGGGCCCTGGCCCATGGCCTGGACGTCGTCGCCTGGGACCCGGCGCCGGGTGCCGAGGCAGCGTTGCGCAAACGTGTCGCCAACGCCTGGGGTGCCCTGGAGAAACAAGGCCTGGCACCCGGCGCTTCGCAGGATCGGCTGCGCTTTGTCGCGACCATCGAGGAGTGTGTGCGCGACGCCGACTTCATCCAGGAAAGCGCCCCCGAGCGCCTGGAACTGAAACTCGAATTGCACGGCCAGATCAGCGCCGCTGCCAAGCCGAACGCGTTGATCGGTTCCAGTACCTCGGGGCTGCTGCCGAGCGAATTCTACGAAGGCGCCACCCATCCGGAGCGCTGCGTGGTCGGGCACCCGTTCAACCCGGTCTACCTGTTGCCGCTGGTGGAAGTGGTCGGCGGCAAAGACACCGCGCCCGAAGCCGTGCAGGCAGCGATGCAGGTGTACGAATCCCTCGGCATGCGGCCGCTGCACGTACGCAAGGAAGTGCCCGGCTTCATTGCCGACCGCCTGCTCGAAGCGCTGTGGCGCGAAGCCCTGCACCTGGTCAACGACGGGGTGGCGACCACCGGGGAAATCGACGATGCGATCCGCTTTGGCGCCGGCTTGCGCTGGTCGTTCATGGGCACGTTCCTGACCTACACCCTGGCCGGCGGCGATGCCGGGATGCGGCACTTCATGGCCCAGTTCGGCCCGGCGCTGCAACTGCCGTGGACCTACCTGCCAGCGCCAGAGCTGACCGAAAAGCTGATCGACGATGTGGTGGACGGCACGAGCGCGCAATTGGGCAGCCACAGCATTTCGGCCCTGGAACGCTATCGTGATGATTGCCTGCTGGCGGTGCTGGAGGCGGTGAAGACCACCAAGGCCAAGCACGGCATGGCCTTTAACGAGTAAACACCGCCCCTGTGGCGAGGGAGCTTGCTCCCGCTCGGCCGCGAAGCGGTCGTAAAACCAGTGAATGCCATTTGACTGATACACCGCATACCACCGGTTTTGGGACTGCTTCGCAGTCCAGCGGGAGCAAGCTCCCTCGCCACAATTGTGTACGTCAGCTACGACCTGTGGAGTCCAGTATGCCCACCCTAACCACCTACCAAACCCGCATCCTCCCCGAATGGGTCGATTACAACGGCCACCTGCGCGATGCCTTCTACCTGCTGATCTTCAGCTACGCCACCGACGCGCTGATGGACCGGCTCGGCCTGGACAGCCAGAACCGCGAAGCCAGCGGCCACTCGTTGTTCACCCTCGAACTGCACCTGAACTACCTGCACGAAGTGAAGCTCGACGCCCAGGTCGAGGTGCACACGCACATCATCGGCCACGACGCCAAACGCCTGCACCTCTACCACAGCCTGCACCTGGTAGGCGGTGATAAAGAGCTGGCCGGCAATGAACAGATGCTACTGCACGTCGACCTGGCCGGCCCGCGCTCGGTGCCGTTCACCGAACAGGCCTTGGGCCGGCTCAGCGCCCTGCTCGACGAACAATCCGACCTGCCGCCGCCGCTGTACATCGGCCGGATCATCGCCCTGCCTCTGCCCCGATAAGCCGCGAACAGGAGATCGCCATGAACACCGCCGCCTTTGCCGACTTCCGTCGTTACCCCCTGATCTCCTCATTGACCGCCGCCATACCGTTGGTCGACCGGATCCAAGTGACGTGGGCCGATGGCCGGGCCAGCCCCTTTCATCACCCGTGGTTGCGGGACAACTGCCCTTGCCCTCAATGCGTCTACAGCGTCACCCGCGAGCAGGTGCTGGAAATCGTCGACGTCCCTGAAGACATTGCCCCCGGCGCAACCTACCTCGACGACGAAGGTTGCCTGTGCGTGGACTGGCAGGACGGTCACCGGAGCCGTTTCGACCCCGGCTGGTTGCGCGCCCACGCCTACGATGATCAGTCCCGAGCCGAGCGCCTGGCGAACAAGCCCCGGCGCCAACTGTGGCGACGCGACCTGCAATTGCCAGTGTTCGACTACCCCGCGCTGATGGACGATGACGATGCGTTGTTGCAATGGTTGCTGGCGGTGCGCGACATCGGCCTGACCCAGGTGCGCGGCGTACCCACCGAACCCGGCTCGCTGAAACGGATTGCCCAGCGCATTTCCTTCATTCGCGAGAGCAACTTCGGCGTGCTGTTCAACGTGCAGTCCAAGGCCGATGCCGACAGTAACGCCTACACCGCTTTCAACCTGCCGTTGCACAGTGATTTGCCAACCCGGGAATTGCAGCCGGGGCTGCAATTCCTGCATTGCCTGGTGAATGACGCCGACGGCGGCGAGAGCATTTTTGTCGACGGGTTTGCCATTGCCCAAGCGCTGCGCCAGGAAGACCCCGAGGCCTTCGACGCGCTGTGCCGGATCCCGGTGGAGTTTCGCAACAAGGACCGTCGCAGCGACTACCGCTGCCTGGCGCCGATCATCGCGCTGGACGCCCTCGGCCAGGTTTCGGAAATCCGCATGGCGAACTTCCTGCGTGGGCCGTTCGACACCACGGTCGAGCAGATGCCCAGGCTTTACCGCGCCTACCGCCGCTTCATTGCCCTGACCCGCGAGCCACAATTTCGCCTGGTACAGCGTCTCGAACCCGGCCAGCTCTGGTGCTTCGACAACCGCCGCACCCTCCACGCCCGCAATGCCTTCGACCCGGCCTCCGGGGCCCGGCATTTCCAGGGGTGCTATGTGGATCGGGATGAGTTGTTGTCGCGGATTCTGGTGTTGCAGCGCTAGACCGCGTCATCGTTCATCGCGAGCAGGCTCGCTCCCACATTAGATTTTGTGAACGACACAGAACCCCTGTGGGAGCGAGCTTGCTCGCGATGACAATCCACCAGACACCCAAGCTTTCCCTGATTCACAGGCAAAAAAATCCCCGATCAAGCCGTGACAGGATCGGGGCAGGTTGCGTTACTGGAGGAGCTGTCGCGCGAGGGTGACCAAACCATCGTGATTCAGCTTGAGGTCAGTGTGCCCAGTCCAGCCCCGTGCAAGTTAGCCGAAAACGACGCCTCCATAGTCATTCATGACATTGCGACCATTTGCCCTTGCCGCCGCTTCGGGTGGCTACCAGAATCGAGACACGACCCCAATCCCTGAACAAGGAAAAGCGTCATGATGTACGCCGATTTGATCGACCAGGAAGACCTGCTGGGCCATCTCAAGGCCCTGGGCCTGCAAATACCCAGTGGCTCCACCGCCGAGCAGGCGTGCGAGTGCGCCGTGCGGGGGCTGGACACCGTCCGTGCCAATGATTTGCGGCGGATGGTCAAGGAGATGTACACCAGCAGCGCCACTATCCTGCCGGCCGTGCGCCAGGCGATTGATAAGCAGCTGTTGCCGGCGTTGATGCAATACCAGCAGAACCATAGCGCCTGACAGAACCAATGGTTCCCACAGGATTTGTGTCGTTCACGAAACCTGTGGGAGCGAGCTTGCTCGCGATGGCGGCCTGACTGAGTACATATCCGTTGCTGCGGTAACGGCGGCTTATGGTTCCGCCCTTACGGCGGCTCACTTTTGGAAAAGCGCCAAAAGTAAGCAAAAACGCTTTGCCCCACCACTCGGCACCTCGCCTAGGCTCGGTGTGCCCTCACTCCGGCATTGCTCCGTGGGCCCGCCGCGAAGGGCCATCCATGGCCCAGCGCGGCTAACCCGGCATCCATGCCGGGTTGCCCACTCCACAATGCCTGCGTTCGGCCAGCGTGGTTAACGG
>NZ_JBFREY010000013.1:0-175340 GCF_052114545.1 Pseudomonas sp. KB_12
GGTTCCGCTCTTACAGCGGGTCACTTTTGGAAGAGCGCCAAAAGTAACCAAAAGCGCTTTGCCCCACCACTCGGCACCTCGCCTAGGCTCGGTGTGCCCTCACTCCGGCATTGCTCCGTGGGCCGCCGCGAAGGGCCATCCATGGCCCAGCGCGGCTAACCCGGCATCCATGCCGGGTTGCCCACTCCACAACGCCTGCGTTCGGCCATCGTGGTTAACGGGGCGCCCCAGATCAAAAACAAAAGCGAGGCGGCCTGACAGCCGGCCTGGTTCTCCCGGTCGTACACCCGTCAGATCTGTTTGAGCAGGACCTGTGGGAGCAAAGCTTGCTCGCGAGGCGGCCTGACAGCCGGCCTGGTTCTCCCGGTCGTACTCAGATCCCATTGTGGGAGCGAGCTTGCTCGCGATGGCGGGGTCAGCCTCGATGGATGTCGAATGGGCTGATGCCTTCGCGAGCAAGCTCGCCCACAAGACTTTATTCGCCCTTGCAACCTGACAATTCTGTAATCCCCGCCTCAGCCCCCCGTCAGCTCGCGCTCGCTACTCTGTTATCCTCCCTCCAAACCGTTCGACACGAGACCACCCCCATGGCCCATCCTCTGCACCTGCTCACCTTGAGCGCCCTGTTCATGACCACCCTGGCCCAGGCCGCCGAACCGGTCACCATCGATGTACACCGCGATGCCAATTGCGGCTGTTGCAAAAAGTGGATCTCGCATCTGCAAGCAAACGGCTTCAAGGTCAACGACCATGTCGAGGCCGACATGAGTTCGGTCAAGCAGCGCCTGGGCGTGGCGCCGAACCTGCGTTCCTGCCACACCGCCGAGATCAACGGCAAATTCGTCGAAGGCCATGTCCCGGCCGACCAGGTGCTGGCGCTGAGCAAGCGCGATGACCTGCTCGGTGTCGCCGCGCCGGGCATGCCCATGGGCTCGCCTGGCATGGAAATGGATGGCATGAGCGATGCCTACCAAGTGATCGGCCTGAAGAAAGACGGGACCCAAACCGTAGTGGCGGATTACCCGGCCCACTGATGGGCGAAGCCTATATCGGCTTGTTCCTGGCGGCTTTCGGCGCGGCAACCTTGTTGCCGTTGCAATCGGAGGCGGTGTTGGTCGGCTTGTTGCTCAGCGAGCGCCATCTGGTCTGGCTGTTGCTGGCGGTTGCCACGCTCGGCAATGTCCTGGGCTCGCTGGTGAACTGGTGGCTGGGCACGCGGCTGGAGCATTTCAAGGATCGGCGCTGGTTTCCGGTCAGCCCGGCCCACCTGGACAAGGCTCGCGTGCATTACCAACGCTTCGGTCACTGGTCACTGCTGCTCAGCTGGCTACCGATCATCGGTGATCCGTTGACCCTGGTGGCTGGGGTGATGGGCGAGCCGTGGCGGCGTTTCCTGCTGCTCGTGAGCCTTGCGAAGGGTTTGCGCTATGGCGTCCTGGCCCTGGCGACACTGGGCTGGATGGACTGAACGTTCGGGCTGTTCGGTTGCCTGTGGTTAGTGTCGCCATAATCGGGTCGCGCCAGGATCGGCGGCGGCCACAAGGAGATTGACCATGCCCCGCACCACCGCGCGCTGGTTGCCCAGCCTGTGCCTCACCGCCGCCCTGCCCCTGCTCGCCCAGGCCGCCAACCCGCCCGAAGGCCCGGCCTACGGAGCGCTGTTGGAGGGCTTCGAATACCCCTACACCCTCAAGCACTTCGCCTTCCCGTCCCAGGGCCAGTCGTTGCAGATGGGCTATATGGACGTGCCGGCCCAAGGCAAGGTCAATGGCCGCACAGTGGTGCTGATGCACGGCAAGAATTTCTGCGCCGCCACCTGGGGCGATTCGATCAAGGTGCTCAGCGAAGCCGGATACCGGGTCATCGCGGCGGACCAAGTCGGTTTCTGCACATCAAGTAAACCCGAGCATTACCAGTACAGCTTCCAGCAACTGGCGAGCAACACCCAGGCCTTGCTCAAGGCCCTGGGCGTACAGAAGGCCGTCGTCCTTGGCCATTCCACCGGCGGTATGCTCGCCACCCGCTACGCCTTGCAGTTTCCCGACGAAGTCGAACGCCTGGCGATGGTCAACCCCATCGGCCTGGAAGACTGGAAAGCCTTGGGCGTACCCTATCGCACCGTGGACCAATGGTACGCGCGTGAGCTGAAAGTCACCGCCGAGGGGATTCGCAACTACGAGCGCACGACCTATTACGCAGGCCGCTGGAAACCTGAGTTCGAGCGCTGGGTAGACATGCTCGCCGGCCTGAACAAGGGCCCGGGTCATACGCAAGTAGCGTGGAACTCGGCGCTGATCTACGACATGATCTTCACCCAGCCGGTCTATTACGAGTTCAAGGACCTGACAGTACCCACCCTGCTGCTGATCGGCACCTCGGACACCACCGCCATCGGCAGCGACATCGCGCCGCCGGCGGTCAAGGCCAAGCTCGGCCACTACGAGGTATTGGGCAAGCAGGTCGCCCGGCTGATTCCCCGCTCGACCCTGGTGGAG
Organism: Pseudomonas sp. KB_12; assembly: GCF_052114545.1. Taxonomy (NCBI): domain Bacteria; kingdom Pseudomonadati; phylum Pseudomonadota; class Gammaproteobacteria; order Pseudomonadales; family Pseudomonadaceae; genus Pseudomonas; species Pseudomonas sp. KB_12. The sequence continues at coordinate 2,496 of NZ_JBFREY010000013.1, forward strand.
TTCCCCAATCTGGGGCATGCCCCGCAGATGGAAGAGCCGGATCGGTTCCACAAGGCCCTGTTGGGCTGGCTGGACAAACCCATTCCCTGACGAGGTGTTCCATGGCGGTGCAAATAGCAGTCATAGACGATTGGCAAGATGTGGCACGTGGCGTGGTGGACTGGTCGGTGCTGGACAGCGTCGGCCAGGTGACGTTTCTCCATGACTATCCCGCTGACCGCGACACCCTCGCCGAGCGCTTGCAGCGCTTCGAAGTGATCTGCGTGATGCGTGAACGCACGGTGTTCGACGAAGGCCTGCTGCGCCGCCTGCCCAATCTCAAGCTGTTGCTCACTGGCGGCATGCGCAACGCCGCCCTGGACCTGAAGGCTGCCGCCGAGCTGGGTATCCAGGTGTGCGGCACCGACAGCTACAAGCACGCCACGCCCGAACTGACCTGGGCACTGATCATGGCCCTGACCCGCAACCTGGTGCAGGAAGCCAACGCCCTGCGCGCCGGCCTGTGGCAGCAAGGCTTGGGCGGCGACCTGCACGGCAAGACGCTGGCGATCCTCGGCCTGGGCAGCATCGGTACGCGGGTGGCGCAGTTCGGCCAGGTGTTTGGCATGCGGGTCATCGCCTGGAGCCAGAACCTCAGCGCCGAGCGCGCCGCCGAAGTGGGCGTGACCTACGTATGCAAGCAGGCATTGTTCGAGCAGGCCGATATTCTCTCGATCCACCTGGTGCTCGGCGAACGCACCCGCGGCCTGGTGGATGCCCAGGCCCTGGCCTGGATGAAACCCGAGGCGCTGCTGGTCAACACCTCCCGCGGGCCGATCGTCGATGAAACCGCCCTGATCGACGCGCTGCAGCACAAGCGCCTGGCCGGCGCCGCCCTGGACGTATTCGCCCAGGAGCCCTTGCCCGCCGCCCATCCGTTCCGAACCCTGGATAACGTACTGGCCACACCGCATGTGGGCTACGTCAGCCGCCAGAATTACCAGCGGTTCTATTCCCTGATGATCGAAGACCTGCTGGCCTGGTCGGCGGGCCAGCCGATCCGGTTGCTGACGCCAGCAGGCTAAATCTAGAGCATCAACACACCACCCTTGTGGGAGCGAGCTTGCTCGCGATAGTGGCGGAGTCAGTTGCACGGTTTGTGACTGGCACACCGCTATCGCGAGCAAGCTCGCTCCCACAGGAGACATTGTGTTTTATTGGCCATTAAAACGCCTCTATGCCACCCGCCCTCCAATGGTGCATCGCGCCATTCCATCGCGCACGCCGATGAAACAACGCCGCTCCCCTTACACCCTTCTGGTTTCAGAAAACTGCACTTCGTCGGTGCGTATCCCCCTTCGTCATGTAAGAGATTGCCGACAAAAACCGTGATTGTCGGACAATGCGACGAACCGAGCCGCACCGCTCTACGTTCTGACCTAGACTGCCTAACCGGGGGGAAAACCAACCGGTCATCCAGACGAAAAAAAGTCGAAACTTTTCGCAACGGCGACAGGTCAGGTTAGAGGTAGGGCAACCGCGACTGGTGCAGTCCTTGCACTAGTCATTGCAACAGCTCCTTCAGCTGATTCGCTTCGCCGCATTGGGTAGCCGTTCGCTTTCCTTGCGTTGCGCTTGTGCGCCTGGCCGCAGGATTTGGCCAATGAAACAACAGCTCTGGCGCTTGCCGGAAACAGATCGAGAAAATGGGAGATATTTATGATCAGTGCTGCCTTGGAACCACAACAAGTCCGTTCGCAACTACCGCCCGCGGCTGAATCGCCAACGGCACCGGTGCTGGCCACCGGCGGCAAGGCACTGCTCCCCGTCGTTCGACAGAATCCCAACCGCAAGAAAGTATTGTTCGTCACTTCGGAAATTGCCGACCTGGTAAAGACCGGCGGCCTGGGCGATGTCTCCTCCGCACTGCCCCGGGCCATGGCCGGGCTGCATGATGTCCGGGTGCTGATCCCCGGTTATCCGCAAGTGATGAACAGCGGCAATCCGATCCACATCATCGGCGAACTGGGCGGCCACGCAGCACTGCCGCCCTGCAAGATCGGACGCATGGACATGGCCGACGGCCTGGTGATCTACGTCCTGATCTGCCCTGAGCTTTTTGCCCGCGAAGGCTCCCCCTACGGTGCCAACAACGGTCGCGACTGGCCCGACAACCACATTCGCTTCGCCCGCCTGGGCCTGGCCGCAGCCGACATCGCCGCCAACCTCGCGCAGATCCACTGGTGCCCGGACCTGGTCCACGCCCACGACTGGCCAGCCGGGCTGGCGCCGGCCTATATGCACTGGCGCGGGCAACGCACCCCGACCCTGTTTACCATTCACAACCTGGCCTACCAGGGCGTCGTCAGCCTGGCGTCCTGCCCGGAACTGGGCATCCCCGAACACGCCCTGCAACAGGAAGGCATGGAGTTCTACGGCAAACTGTCGTTCCTCAAGGCCGGGATGGCCTACTCCAGCCATATCACCACCGTCAGCGCCACCTACGCCCAGGAGATCACCACCCCGGCGTTTGGCTGCGGGCTCGACGGCTTCCTAGCTGCCAAGACCCAACAAGGCTTGCTCAGCGGCATCCCCAACGGTATCGATGAAAGCTGGGACTCGGCCACCGACACCCACCTGTTCCGTCAGTTCGCCATGGGCGACTGGGACGGCAAGGCGGTCAACGCGTCCCATGTGCGCGAACTCTTTGGCCTCGACGACTCCACTGGCCCGCTGTTCGCCGTGGTTTCGCGCCTGGTCTACCAGAAAGGCCTGGACCTGACCGAAGCGGTCGCCGAGTTCATCGTCGAGTCCGGCGGCCAGATCGCCATCATTGGCCGTGGGGAACCGGAGGAAGAACAGGCCATGCGTGAACTGGCCCTGCGCTTCCCCGGACGCATCGGCGTGCGTATCGGCTTCAACGAAACCGACGCGCGGCGGATGTTCGCCGGCAGCGACTTCCTGCTGATGCCTTCGCGCTACGAGCCCTGCGGCTTGAGCCAGATGTACGCCCAGCGCTTCGGCTCGCTGCCGGTAGCGCGCAATACCGGAGGGTTGGCGGACACCATCGAAGATGGCATCACCGGTTTCCTGTTCGATGAGTCCACCGTGGAAAGCTACAAACAGGCCTTGAGCCGCGCCTTCAAGGTCTTCGAGTTCCCCGACCTGCTCAACGCCATGCGCTGCCGGGCCATGTCGGCGCCGTTCAACTGGTGCCAGGCCGTGGAACCCTACGCCGAACTCTACGAACAGCTGGTGGCTAAGTCACTGGGAAAATCGGCCAGACAATGAGGTAACAATGACGTCAAGGACGCCTGAGACATGGACCCACGGGGCTGTCATGCTGGATGACGAGCACACCCGCTTCGCCCTCTGGGCCCCGGATGCATTTTTTGTCAGTGTCGAGCTCGACACTGGAGATTCAATACCGCTACTGCCCCAAGCCGACGGCTGGTTCATGATCCAGACCCGTTGCCCCGCCGGCACCCGCTACCGCTACAACATCGATGGCGAGCTGGAGGTGCCGGACCCGGCCTCGCGCGCCCAGGCCGGCGACATCGACCGCCACAGCGTGGTGGTCGACCCGCATGCCTACTCATGGCGACACACCCAATGGTCCGGCCGCCCCTGGCACGAAGCCGTAATCTACGAGTTGCACGTCGGCGCCCTGGGTGGTTTCGACGGCGTCGAACAGCATCTGGCACGCCTGGCCGGGCTGGGCATCACCGCCATCGAACTGATGCCACTGGCGCAGTTTCCCGGTGATCGCAACTGGGGCTACGACGGCGTCCTGCCCTACGCCCCCCAGGCCTCCTACGGCACGCCCGAACAGCTCAAGCATCTGATCGACAGCGCCCACGGCCATGGGCTGTCCGTCATCCTGGATGTGGTCTACAACCACTTCGGCCCCGACGGCAACTACCTGCACCGTTATGCCAAGGGCTTCTTCCGTGAGGACAAGCACACGCCCTGGGGCGCGGCGATTGATTTCCGCCGCCGCGAAGTGCGGGACTTCTTCATCGACAACGCGCTCATGTGGCTGCTGGAGTACCGTTTCGACGGCCTGCGCCTGGACGCGGTACACGCCATTGAAGACCCGGACTTTCTCCAGGAGCTGGCGACCCGGGTGCGCGAGCAGGTGGACCCGATCCGGCATGTCTGGCTGACCGTGGAAAACGAACACAACCAGGCCCACCTGCTGGAGCATGTCTACGACGCCCAGTGGAACGACGACGGGCACAATGCCCTGCACGTGCTGCTGACCGGTGAGACCGACGCCTACTACGCCGACTATGCCGAGCAGCCAACCGAACAACTGGCACGTTGCCTGAGCCAGGGCTTCGTCTTCCAGGGCCATCTCAATCGCCATGGCGAAGCCCGGGGCGAGCCCAGCAGTCACCTGCCGCCGAGCGCGTTCGTGCTGTTCCTGCAGAACCATGACCAGATCGGCAACCGTGCCTTGGGCGAACGCCTGCATCGGCTCGCCGCCCCCCAGGCCCTGCAGGCAGCGACTGTCTTGTTGCTGTTATCACCGATGATCCCGCTGCTGTTCATGGGCGATGAGGTGGCGGCCGAACAACCGTTCCTGTTCTTTACCAGCCACCACGGCGAGCTGGCAGAGCTGGTGCGCGAAGGCCGACGCAACGAATTCAAGGCCTTCAGTGCCTTTGCCGATCCGCAGCAGCGCGAACGAATTCCCGACCCCAACGCCGCCAGCACCTTCGAGGCTTCACGCCCAAGCCTGGAGTCGCGAGGCCCGGAGCAGCAGGCCAACGAGGCGCTGTATCGGCAACTGCTGAAAATCCGCCGTGAAGAGATCGTCCCGCGCCTGCCCGGTGCCCAGGCCCTGGGCACCGATGTGCTGGGCCATGGCGCCATCAGCGCACGCTGGCGGTTGGGCGATGGCAGCGTGTTGCGCATCGACTTCAACCTGAGCGATCAGCCCGTCGAACACGATGCCCCGGAAGAGGCACGCATTCTTTTCGAACATCCGCAGCAGGTCATGGGTCTGTTGCAACAGGGCGCCCTTGCGCCCTACAGCGCGCTGGTCAGTCTGACGCAGGCGACAACCTTGCCCAACATCACTGGAGAGCGCCTATGAGCGATGCGCAACTGGAAATCCTCGCCAGCCGAGCGGGCCTGGCGGTGGATTGGATCGACGCCAATGGCCGGGCCCAGAAAGTCTCGCCGGCGGTCTTGCGTTCGGTCCTCACCGGCCTGGGCCATCCGGCCGGCAGCGCCCAGGAAATCGACGCCAGCCTGCTGCAATTGCAGGAAGCTCAACAGAACCATCAATTGCCACCGCTGATCACCGCCGACGTCGGGGTCAGCCTGGACTTGAGCCGCTACTTCGAGGCCGGAACGCCCTGCGAAATCAAACTCGAAGATGGCGCGACACTGAACCTGAACCTTGATGCCGATGCCAAGCTGCCGGGGATGGTCCCGGTGGGTTATCAGCACATCAGCATCCAGGACCAGCATTTCACCCTGGCCGTCGCGCCGGCCCGTTGCTACAGCGTGGCCGATGCGGTGGACGACCCGACGCCACGGGCCTGGGGCCTGAGCGCGCAACTGTATGCCCTGCGCCGCCCCGGTGACGGTGGCTTCGGTGACACCCAGGCCTTGGAGGAGCTGGCGCGGGTGGCCGGCGAGCGCGGCGCAGAGGCCGTTGCCATCAGCCCGATGCACGCGATGTTCAGCAGCGACACCGGGCGCTACAGCCCCTACTCACCGTCGAGCCGACTGTTCTTCAACAGCCTGTACGCCGCGCCGGGCACCATCCTCGGTGAACGCGCGCTGCGCACCGCCATCGACGCCACCGGCTTGACCAATCAGTTGCGCACCCTGGAAGAGCAGCCGCTGATCGACTGGCCGGTCGCCGCCCAGGCCAAGCAGAAAATCCTCCGCGCCCTGTACGACGGCTTCAGCCAGGGTGAGCATCCACTGCATGAGGACTTCAGCAGTTTCCGTCACACCAGCGGCGAAGCCCTGGAAAACCATTGCCGCTTCGAGGCCTTGCAGGCCGAACGCGCCGCCCGGGGTGAAAGCCTCGACTGGCGCCACTGGCCGGAAGAATGGCGCGATCCGCGCAGCCCCGCCCTGGCCCATTTCGCCGAGGAAAATGCCGATGAGATCGGCTTCTACGCTTTTTGCCAATGGCTGATTGCCCGCTGCCTGGAGCGCGCCCAGAGCGCAGCCCGATCCAGCGGCATGGGCATCGGCCTGATCGCCGACCTGGCGGTGGGTGCCGATGGCGGTGGCAGCCAGGCCTGGAGCCGGCAGGACGAACTGCTCGCCTCCCTGACCGTGGGCGCCCCGCCGGACATTCTCAACCGCTCCGGCCAAGGCTGGGGCATCTCGGCATTTTCCCCCGAAGGCCTGGTGCGCAACGGCTTTCGCGCCTTCATTGAAATGCTGCGGGCCAACTTCGCCCACGCCGGCGGCTTGCGCATCGATCATGTCATGGGCTTGCAACGGCTCTGGGTGATCCCTAACGACGCCCCCCCTTGCGATGGCGCCTACCTGTATTACCCGGTAGACGACCTGCTGCGCCTATTGGCGCTGGAATCCCATCGTCATCAGGCGATCGTGCTCGGCGAAGACCTCGGTACCGTGCCCGACGGCCTGCGGGACAAACTCATTGCCCGCTCGATCCTGGGCATGCGTGTGCTGTTGTTCGAACAGGACAACACCCACTTCAAGCCCATTCTCGACTGGCCGGACAATGCCCTGGCCACCACCAGCACCCATGACTTGCCAACGCTCAATGGCTGGTGGCACGGTCACGACATCGACTGGAACGCCCGGCTGGACCTGATCGATTCCCACACCGAAATGGACTGGCGCAAACACCGCGAGCGCGAACGCGAAGGCCTGCGTCACGTGCTGAACCAGGACCCGCAGAACTTTCGCGAAGAACACCGCGAGACCGACCAGGTGCTCGATGCCAGCGTGCGCTTCCTCGGTCACACCCGCGCGCCGCTGGTGTTGTTGCCGCTCGAAGACGCCCTGGGCATCGAGGAACAGGCCAACCTGCCGGGCACCATCGACACCCACCCCAATTGGCGCCGCCGCCTGGCCGGGCAAAGCCAGGCGTTACTGGATCACCCGGACGCTGCCCGGCGTCTGGAAATACTCGCCTGTGCCAGACTTCAGGCGAACGAGCGTGACCGATGAAACAGACGTTGATCCAACCCCTGCGGGCAACATTGCGCTTGCAGTTTCATAAAGGCTTCACCCTGGACGACGCCATCCCCCAGGTGCCGTACTTCGCTTCGCTGGGCATCAGCCACCTGTATGCCTCGCCGCTGCTCAAGGCCCGCGCCGGGTCCATGCACGGCTACGACGTCGTTGACCCTACCCTGGTCAACCCTGAACTGGGTGGCGAAGCTGCGCTCAAGCGCCTGGTCGCGACCTTGCGCGAGCATCGGATGGGCTTGATCCTCGACATCGTGTCCAATCACATGGCCGTCGGCGGCAACGACAACCCCTGGTGGCTGGACTTGCTGGAATGGGGCCGCCTGAGCCCCTACGGCGAGTTCTTCGACATCCAGTGGCACTCCCCCGACCCACTGATGGAAGGCCAATTGTTGCTGCCGTTCCTCGGCAGTGACTACGGCGTGGCGTTGCAGGAAGGCACCTTGCAACTGCACTTCGATGCCAGCCAAGGCAGCTTCTACGTCGAGCACTATGAGCACCGTTTCCCGATTTGTCCGATGCACTACGGCGAACTGCTCAAACCCACCGAAACCTTGCCCACCGAGCAAACCGAATCGCTCAAGGCCCTGGCCGAGCGCTTCACCACGCTGAATTACCAGACCGATGCCCACACCCTCGCCCGCCCGTTGCAAAAAGAGTTGCAGGAGCTGGCGGCTCAAGCAGGCATCCTCGCCGCCATCGAGGACAACCTGGGCGGCTACGACTCTACCGCCCCCGAAGGCTTCGAGCGCCTGCACCAACTGCTCGAGCGCCAGAGCTACCGGCTCGCCAGCTGGCGCACGGCGGCGGACGACATCAATTGGCGGCGCTTTTTCGATGTCAACGAACTGGGTGGGCTGCGGGTCGAGCGTCCGGCGGTCTTCGAGGCGACCCATGCCAAGATTTTCCAATTGATCGGCGAAGGCCTGGTGGACGGCCTGCGCATCGATCACATCGACGGCCTTGCCGACCCTCGCGGTTACTGCCGCAAATTGCGCAGACGGGTCGATTCGCTGTCGCCGACCCGACACCTGCCGATTTTCGTCGAGAAGATTCTTGGCGATGGCGAGACCTTGCGGCGGGACTGGAGCATCGACGGCAGCACCGGTTACGAATTCATGAACCAGGTCTCGCTGCTCCAGCATGACCCGGCCGGCGCCGCCCCCCTCGCCGAATTCTGGAGCCGGCATAGCGAGCGGCCAGCGCACTTCATCGAAGAAGCCCGCCTGGCGCGCCAGCAGATCCTCAATGGCTCCCTGGCCGGAGACTTCGAAAGCGTCGCCCAGGCCCTGCTGCAAGTGGCCCGGGACGATGTGATGACCCGCGACCTGACCCTCGGCGCAATTCGACGAGCCTTGCAGGAACTGATCGTGCATTTCCCGGTGTATCGCACCTACATCACGCCTCTGGGGCGCTCGGCCGAAGACGAGGTGTTCTTCAACCAGGCCCTGGAAGGCGCCCGGCAAACCCTCAGCGAAGCCGACTGGCCGGTGCTCGATTGCTTGGCCGGCTGGCTCGGTGGGATGCCCTGGCGGCAACGTCCGCGCGGCAACCAGCGTAAACGCCTGCGCCATGCCTGCGTGCGTTTCCAGCAACTGACCTCGCCGGCCGCCGCCAAAGCCGTGGAGGACACCGCGCTCTATCGCTCGGCGGTGCTGTTGTCACGCAATGACGTGGGCTATGACACCGAGCGCTTCAGCGCCCCGCCTCAGGTGTTCCACCACGCCGGCCTCGAGCGGCTCGAGCATTTTCCCGACAACCTGATCACCACCGCCACCCACGACCACAAGCGCGGCGAAGACACCCGCGCCAGGCTGGCGGTGCTCAGCGAACGCGCCGATTGGTACAGCGCCTGCGTGGAGCAATGGCGCATTCTTTCGCCTTCGCTGCACAGTGACCCGGCGGCGCCCTCGGCCGGTGATGAACTGATTCTGTACCAGGCCTTGCTCGGCAGCTGGCCGCTGGACCTCGACCTCCAGGACCACAAGGCCCTGGCCGCATACAACGAGCGCCTGTGGCAATGGCAACGCAAGGCCCTGCGGGAAGCCAAGCTGCAAAGCAGTTGGGCGGCGGTCAACGACGCTTATGAACAAGCCACCCAGATGTTCCTCGAACGGTTACTGCTGGGCGATGAGGGGTTGCCCTTGCGTAGCGCCATCGCCGAGGCGGTCCAGGCCATCGCCCCGGCGGGCGCCCTCAACAGTCTGGCGCAAACTTTGCTGCGCATGACCGTACCCGGCGTACCGGACCTGTACCAAGGCAACGAGTTCTGGGATTTCAGCCTGGTGGACCCGGATAACCGTCGCCCGGTGGATTTCCAGGCACGCCGCGAGGCGTTAGGGGCCGACAGCACGCCAGCCGCGTTGATACGCGATTGGCGTGACGGCCGAGTCAAACAGGCATTGATCGCCAGGACACTGGCCGTGCGAGCCGAGTATCCGCTGCTATGGCGCCAGGGTCGCTACCAGCCGCTGGAAGTGCTCGGCGAGCAAGCCGAGCGAGTATTGGCCTTCATGCGTGAAGACTCGCAACAACGGGCGATCATTGTTGTACCTGTCCATGCGGCGCCGTTGCTGGAAAACAGTGCCGTGCCGCTGGTGGCTGCGTCGGATTGGGGCGATACCCGTGTGTCGTTACCGTTCGCCGCTGGGGATGAAAAACTGAAGGGACTTTTTTCAAGCGCAGCAGTCACACCCCAAGGGGAGCTGCTGATCAGCACCGCGCTGGGGAATTTCCCGGTCAATGTCTTTATCCAACCTTGAGTTGAATCAGGAGCACTGCGATGAGTACCGACGATAAACGCATTCGCGAATTCGCCTATCAGATCTGGGAGTCCGAGGGTAAGCCCGCCGGGCAGGAGAAACGCCACTGGGAGATGGCGCGCAAACTGGCCGAAGCCGAAGCGCTGGCGCCGAGCAAACCACCCAAGGCGGCGAGCAAATCAGCGGCCAGCAAAACCGATGGCGCCAAGCCTGCTGCCACCAAGAGCACCACGGCCAAGACCGCCGCAAAGAGCACGACCCCCAAGGCCAAACCGGCGGCCAAACCTTCTGCAGCGGTAGTGCCACCGGCCAACAAAGCAGCCGACAAGAAGCCCCGGGCACCGCGCAAGCCGCCGGCGGCTTGATTCATCCTATCGGTCTCCTCGTCAGGTGGGAGCAACGCCTGCTCGCGAAACAGGCGCCTCGATTTCTGCAGGCGCGCATCGCTTCATCGCGGGCAAGCCTTGCTCCCCTAGAGAAGCAACTTTGTCCCACATAGCGGGGCGGTGCGACGTTTCGCTAAATCCCCTCGCCACAAGTGAAGGGTGGAGCCACCCACCCCAAGTGAACCGTATCGCTGAATCTGTCTGTCTTTTGCAGGAGCAACTATGACCCGTCCAAAAAAAAACACGCCGCCGCCCGTGATCGAGGCTTCGCGGATTCGTGAAGGGCTGCCTTTTCCACTGGGTGCAACCTGGGATGGCCTCGGGGTCAATTTCGCGCTGTTTTCAGCCAATGCCACCAAGGTCGAACTGTGCATTTTCGACGATGCCGGCGAAGTCGAACTCGAACGCATCGAGCTGCCGGAGTACACCGACGAGATTTACCACGGTTATCTGCCGGATGCCCACCCGGGCATGATCTATGGCTACCGGGTCTACGGCCCATACGACCCGGCGAACGGCCACCGTTTCAACCCGAACAAGCTGCTGATCGACCCGTATGCCAAGCAACTGGTCGGCCAATTGAAGTGGTCCGAAGCTCTCTTCGGCTACACCATCGGCCATCCCGATGGCGACCTCAGTTTCGATGAGCGCGACAGCGCCCCGTTCGTCCCCAAGTGCAAAGTCATCGACCCTGCACACACCTGGGGCCACGACCATCGCGTCAGCGTCCCCTGGGACAAGACCATCCTGTATGAGACCCACGTGCGCGGCCTCACCATGCGTCACCCTTCGGTGCCCGAGAACCTGCGCGGTACGTTCGCCGGGCTGATGGTCGATGATGTGCTGGAGCATATCCGCAAGCTGGGTGTCTCTTCGGTGGAACTGCTGCCCATCCATGCCTTCGTCAATGACCAGCACCTGCTGCACAAAGGCATGACCAACTACTGGGGTTACAACAGCATCGCCTTCTTTGCCCCGGACCCACGCTACCTGGCCAGCGGCAAGATCGCCGAGTTCAAGGAAATGGTTGCCCACCTGCACGAGGCCAACCTGGAAGTCATCCTCGACGTGGTCTACAACCACACCGCCGAAGGCAACGAACAGGGCCCCACCCTGTCCATGCGCGGCATCGATAACGCCTCGTACTACCGGCTGATGCCCGACGACAAACGCTACTACATCAACGATTCCGGCACCGGTAATACCCTGGACCTGAGCCATCCTTGCGTTCTGCAGATGGTCACCGACTCCCTGCGCTATTGGGCCACGGAGATGCACGTCGATGGCTTCCGCTTCGACCTGGCGACCATTCTGGGCCGTTACCATGACGGCTTCGACGAGCGCCACAGCTTCCTCGTGGCCTGCCGCCAGGACCCGGTGCTGCGCCAGGTGAAAATGATCGCCGAGCCTTGGGACTGCGGCCCCGGGGGCTACCAGGTGGGACGCTTCCCGCCGGGCTGGGTCGAGTGGAACGACAAGTTCCGCGACACGGTGCGGGCCTTCTGGAAGGGCGACGACGGCCAGCTTGCCGATTTCGCCAGTCGAATGACGGCCTCGGGCGAGATGTTCAACCAGCGTGGCCGGCGTCCGTACGCCTCGGTAAACTTCGTCACCGCCCATGACGGTTTCACCTTGCATGACCTTGTGTCTTACAACGACAAGCACAACGAGGCCAACGACGAGAATAACCAGGACGGCAGCAATAACAACCTGTCCTGGAACCATGGCGTCGAAGGGCCGACGGACGATCCAGAGATCAACGCGCTGCGTCATCGGCAGATGCGCAACTTCTTCGCCACCCTGCTGCTGGCCCAAGGCACGCCGATGATCGTCGCCGGCGACGAATTTGCCCGTACCCAGCACGGCAATAACAACGCCTATTGCCAGGACAGCGAGATCGGCTGGGTCAATTGGAACCTGAGCGAGGATGGCGCGACGCTGCTCAAGTTCGTCAAGCGCCTGATCAAGTTGCGCCTGACCTATCCGATCCTGCGACGCGGACGGTTCCTGGTGGGTAACTACAACGAGGACATCGGCGTCAAGGACGTGACCTGGCTGGCCCCGGACGGCAGCGAAATGACCATTGAGCAATGGCAGGACAGCCATGGTCGCTGCCTCGGCATGCTGATGGACGGCCGCGCCCAGGAGACCGGCATTCGACGCAAAGCCGGCGATGCGACGCTGCTGCTGGTGGTCAACGCCCACCATGACATCGTCAACTTCCGCTTGCCGGAAGTCCCAGAGGGCAGTTTCTGGACCTGCATGGTCGACACCAACCAGCCGACCGTTCGTGGACAAGAGCGCTTCGATTTCGATTCCGAATACTCCGTCACCGGGCGCTCGCTGCTGCTGTTTGAGCTGCAACGCGAAGAAGAGGAATGAAGTACCGGTTGTAAACAGCCAGAGAAACCGCAAGGACGCGGTTTTTCGATGCATACAGCCCAGTTTGAAGAAAAAAATGCAGTTCAGACACACATCTCGCAAGACGAATCGGCCGCCATGGTCAATACTTCACATGCGGTAGTCTCCAGGATTCGGAGCGCTGTGAATCGCAGCCATACCCACGCGGGCGTCATCGGACAGTAGGCCCGGTAGATGGCTGAAAGATTGAATACACACAAGGATGTCTCTCATGAAACCCGCCTCTCGCTTGCCCGGCCGGCAGCATCCGCAAATCTGGAACAGTGCTGCGCAACTGGCCGATATCCCGATTATCAGTACCCAGACGCTCATTCCCGCCGGCGCCCGCGCGGTCGTCCTCTCCCCGCATCCGGGCGATGAGATCGGCGCCTGTGGCGGATTGCTGCAGTTGCTGAACAACCTGGATCAACCCATGTTGCTGATCTCGGTCTCCGATGGAGCCCTGATCCATCCCGGTTCACCGTTGTGGACCGATGAGCGCCTGCGTACACACCGCCCTCACCCGCAGGAAAGCGTGGACGCCCTGCATCGCCTGGGCATAGCAGCCCATGGCCTGCAATGGGTGCGCGGCGGCTTCCCGGAAAAGGCCCTGGCCGAACACGAGGCCGAGCTCACCGAATTTATTGCACGTCACCTGCGCCCCGGTGACGTGGTGTTCAGCACATGGCGCCAGGATGGCGACAGCGACCACGAGACCGTCGGGCGCGCCGGGGCCTTGGCCGCCGACAGGATCGGGGTGACATTCAACGAACTGCCGGTGTGGGCCTGGCACTGGCCGGTCCGCGAGCAAAACAAGATCCCCTGGCACCGGGCCCGCAAACTGCGCCTGGATGTCTGGACTACCGCCCGCAAGCGTCACGCCATGTACGCGTACGTCAGCCAACTCAACGGCGAACCGGCGAGCGGCATCGCCCCGCTGGTACCCCGGGTGATCCTGGATCGGATGGGTATGCCGTATGAGATTGTCTTCATCTGAACACGTGCCTGTGATGGCGCTGGTTCAGATACACCGCTTTCGCGAGCAAGCTCGCTCCCACAGGAGTTGTTGCATACCCCGCAAATCCAATGTGGGAGCGAGCTTGCTCGCGATAGCGATCGACAAGGACATGAAAAATCCGGAACTGCCGACGCCTTGGGTCAGTCGCATGAACAGGTGCGTCTGATTCAGGAGGGAACGTGACTCAAGATCCCGATTGGCGGGCCGTCGAACCAAGGCCATCGGAGCTGCCTGCGGCGGTTCATCGGTTGCGGATCCTGACGGTCAATACCCACAAGGGTTTCACCGCCCTCAACCGTCGCTTCATCCTGCCTGAATTGCGCGAAGCGGTGCGCAGTACCGGTGCCGACCTGGTGTTCCTGCAAGAGGTGCTGGGCGAACATGACCGACACGCATCACGCTACGACAACTGGCCTCGGACATCCCAGTACGAATTCCTCGCCGACAGCATGTGGAGCGACTTCGCCTATGGCCGCAATGCGGTCTACCCCGATGGCCACCATGGCAACGCCCTGCTCTCCAAATACCCGATCCGCCAGTTCCGCAATCTCGACGTGTCCATCACCGGCCCGGAGCGGCGCGGGTTGTTGCACTGTGTACTGGATGTGCCCGGGCACGCCGCTGTCCACGGGATCTGCGTGCACTTGAGTCTTCTGGAAAGCCATCGCCAATTACAGCTCAAACTGCTCTGCCAGCTGCTCGATTCACTGCCCGAGGACGAGCCGGTGATCATCGCCGGCGACTTCAACGACTGGCAGCTGCGTGGCAACCTCGCCCTCGCCCGCCGTGGCTATCTGCATGAAGCCTTCGAGCACCACCACGGTCGCCCCGCCAGGACCTATCCGGCCCGCTTCCCGCTGTTACGCCTGGACCGCATTTACCTGCGCAACGCCAGCAGCCACGCCCCGCAAATCCTGGGCAACAAACCCTGGACGCACCTGAGCGATCACCTGCCGCTTTCGGTGGAAGTGCATTTGTAGGGTAGGCCTCTGCAGCGCGTTCTACGCGCGGACCTGTAAGTTCTGACAGTAGCGACGCTGGTTTTTCATTGCTAGGGTGCCATCCCATACAGCGAGCGTTGCCAGGCCCTGTGTGCCATCTGTTGTGCAACCGATGCTGAAACCGGTGTCCACGGGGATGCCGATGCAGAGGGATAGCACATGATTCGGCACGATAAAGGATTCAATCGGCTGTTCAACGCTGTGTGGATATCAGCCCCCTTCCTGTTACCCGTCCCGGCCGCCATGGCCGCTTGCACGCTGACGCCAACCGCAGGCGATGACGCTTATGTCTGCGACAGCAGCACCAGCCCCGGGCTGACGGACCTTTCGGGTAACAACAGCCTGACAATGCCCGCCAACGGCAGTGGCGTCATTAGCGGCGACGTCACATTCGGTACCGGCGTCGACCGCATCGTGATCAATGCCAACGGCGTGATTGACGGTGATGTCCAGCAAGGCTCCGGCGCGGACGACTTCATCATGAATGGCGGCAGGATCCTGTCCCTGGCACAAGGTGACGGTCTCGATACGTTCCTGATGACCGGCGGCACCATCGTCGACGCGTTCGAAGACGGCGACGTTGCGAAGATGACCGGGGGCACTATCGGCCGGGTCGACATGAAACTCGATGACAACGTTTTCGATATGTCCGGTGGAAATATCATCGGCAACCTGGTGACCGGTTTCGGCCAGGACACCATCATCCTCTCCGCAGGCCGCATCGGCGGCAATGTCAGCGTCAGCGGCGGCAATGACAGCATTACCGTCAGCGGTGGCGAAATCATCGGCGAGGTCCGGGCCAGTGCCGGCGATGACCAGTTGCAGTGGAGCGGCGGCCTCATTCATTCGGCCATTTTGATGGGCGACGGCAACGACACGGCGCTGTTGAGCAACCTCGATGAAAGCCTGCTCGCCACCACGCCCAGCCTGAACGGAGGGTTGGGCCAGGACGTCCTGACCTTTGCAGGCAGCACCTCCAGCACTGGTGCCCGTTACCTCAATTGGGAAGCAATCAACCTCACTCGAGGCTCGCAACTGGACCTTGACGACACGCTGACCTTGGGTGACAGCGCCACCGGCACCGGGACGCTCAACATCGAAAGCGGCAGCACGTTGACGGCGACCCAAGGCGTCATCGCCCCTTTTACTGCCGGTCAGTTGGCGACACTCAACAACGCCGGCACGATAGACCTTACCCAGGGCAACACCCGCACCAACGACACCCTCACTGTCCAGGGCAACTACGTCGGTAACAACGGCCAGTTGCACCTGCAAACGGTACTCGGCGCCGACGACTCCCCCAGCGACAAGCTGGTGGTCAATGGCGGGACGCTTACCGGCAACACCGCCATCTTGGTCACGAACCTGGGCGGCACGGGCGCACAGACGGCTCAGGATGGCATCGAAGTGGTCCAGGCCCAAGGGGGCGCGGTCAGTGATAGCGGCGCCTTTTCGCTGGCACAATCGGTCTCCGCCGGGGCATTTGATTATCGCTTGTTCAAGGGCGGCGTAACCGGCAATAAAGACAACTGGTACCTGCGCTCCACCGTGGTCGCCGGACCGGTTCCAGCCCCCGTGCCAACGCTGCCGCCCTTGCCAACGGCGGTGCCCGGCGCGGCGCCTATCCCGTTGTATCGCCCGGAAGTGCCGACCTGGTCGGTATTGCCCCCGGCAGCGGCACAACTGACCCTGATGGCCCTGGGCACGTTCCATGACCGCCAGGGCGACCAGCGCCTGCTCACCGAAAACGGCGCGCTCGGCGCGGGCTGGGGCCGGGTCTATGGCAAGGACCTGGATCAAACCTGGGCCGGCACGGTGACGCCGCGGTTCGATGGATCGATCAAGGGTTTCCAGGTGGGCAATGACCTGTACAGCTCGCCGCTGGCCAATGGGCAGACCCAGCGCATCGGTTTCTTCGTCGACCATACCGAATTGAACGGCAACGTCGATGGCTTCAACCTGGGTTTCAAAGGCCGACGCGCCGGCAAGATAGAACTCGACGGCGACAGCTACGGACTCTACTGGACGCTCACCGATCCCACTGGTGGCTACGTCGACGCCGTAGTGATGGGCACGCGACTGGACGGCGACAACCGCTCCGAGCGTGGGCTGAAAATCGACAATCGCGGGCACGCCCTGACCCTGTCGGCGGAAGCCGGTTACCCCTTCGCCGTGGCCACCGACTGGGTCCTGGAACCCCAGGTGCAGATCATCCACCAGAAGGTCTCCCTGGACACGCAAGACGACGGGGTCTCCAGGGTCGAGTTCGACTCCGACGGTGCCTGGACCGGCCGTCTCGGCGCCCGCCTGAAGGGCCGCTACCAGGTCAGCGGCATGCCCGTGGAACCGTACCTGCGCGCCAACCTCTGGCACACGTTTTCCGGCACCGATACGGTGACGTTCGACGACACTGAACGGGTCGAGACCCAACAGCGCGCGTCCACCGGCGACCTGGGCGTGGGTGTCATCGTGAGCCTGGCGCCCGCAGTCAGCATGTACGCCGCAGCGGACTACAGCAGCAATCTCGACAGCCATCAGCAACGCAGTGTGGCGGGTAATCTTGGCGTGCGGTTCAGCTGGTAGACAGGTTCCGCGACGATGATTTGACGCCTAAATATGCGTCTAAATAACCAATTGAAATCAGTGTTTTATTGACACTGATTTCATCTTGCCATTCATCGTTCATTTTCTTGACGCACTGCCATCGGTCTTCTTGACTACACCGTACTACCCCCGGAAATACAGTCAGGGGCAGGCCTCTGGAACCCGCCAAGACGGGCCGCCAGAGGCTTGCCTCAATCCATTCGGTCGCCCCTCATTCGGGGTAGGAGAGACGCCAAAAAGCGAGAAACGCATGCGATTGCAAGGCAGGCCCCCATGAAAACGTCCCTCCGGCCACAAGAGATCTCCAGCGCTACCTTCCACACCCTCTCCACTTCGTTGCTACTGCTCTCATCCATGGAGGTACAGGCCTGGCCTGCCGAGGAGGCAGCGCAGCCCTGGTATGGCGCAGCGCAGTCCAGCAACCGTAATACCGCAGCCATCGGCAGCGACCCCGTTTCCGGCAAGAGCCCTGCCCTGTTCACATTGCGAAACGACAGCGGCCATACCCAGCGCATGGGCCTGATCAGTGGACAAAACCAGATTATTTCTACGGGCAGCGGCCTGCTGGTGACGCCTGCGATGGCCGAACCGGGCAAAGATGCCCTGAACCTGAAAGGCTCGAGCCTCGGCGCCTATTGGAGCCTGACCGGCCCAGCTGGCTGGCACGTGGACCTGAGCGCCAGCGGCGGCCGGGTCAATGGCTACAGCCGCACCGAACAAGGCCAGCGCCAGGCCACCGAAGGCAATGCGGTGACGCTGTCGGTCGAAGGCGGCTTTGCGATTGGCATCGGGACCCACTGGGTCGTCGAACCCCAGGCCCAGCTGATCAACCAACGCATCACCCTCGATACACCGAATGCCGAGAGCGGCACCGGCAATGAACTGAGCAGCTGGAGCGGCCGCGTCGGGGCACGACTCAAAGGCAATTACCGAGTCAACAGTCTCGGCATGGAGCCCTATGTGCGAACCAACCTGTGGCACACCGTCCAGAACGCCGATACGTTGTCCCTGGATAAGGTCGACAAGATCAGCAGCAGCCGAAAATCCTCCACCGTCGAAGTCGGCCTGGGCCTGGTGGCCCGGGTTACACCGGCAGTAAGCCTGTATGTCAGCGCCGATTACAGCAGTGACGTCGACGACAACGACCTAAACGGGATCATTACCAGCATGGGGGTGCGGATGCGCTGGTGAGTTATCGATATCCAATCGCCGATTGACCTGTAGGAGCTGTCGAGCGAAGCGAGGCTGCGATCTTTTGATCTTCGCTTGAGATTCAAGAGCGCGAATACCTGGTCGACGGCGTCCTGGAAACCTGGCAAGGGCCACTGGCCGTCGTCCGCAGCCCCGTTTACCTGGCGGGTGAGCTGGGCGATGAACAAGTGATTCTCGGCAGCACGCCGCTGCTGGATGCCGAGACCGCACTCACCGCCCTGGACGCTGCCGTGCGGGCTTACGATCGCGGCCAGGGCCAGTGGCCCACGATGCGCGTCGCCGAGCGCATCCGCCATGTGGAAACCTTCCTGGCACGCATGCGCGAGCAACGCGAGGCCGTGGTCAAGTTGCTGATGTGGGAAATCGGCAAGAACCTCAAGGATTCCCAGAAGGAGTTCGACCGCACCTGCGACTACATCGTCGACACCATCAACGCCCTCAAGGAACTGGACCGCCGCTCCAGCCGCTTCGAGCTGGAACAGGACACCCTCGGGCAGATCCGCCGCGTGCCCCTGGGCGTGGCCTTGTGCATGGGCCCCTACAACTACCCGCTGAACGAAACCTTCACCACGCTGATCCCGGCCTTGATCATGGGCAACACCGTGGTGTTCAAGCCGGCCAAGCTCGGCGTCCTGCTGGTGCGGCCGTTGCTCGAAGCCTTCCGCGACAGCTTCCCGGCAGGCGTGATCAACGTGATCTACGGCAGCGGCCGCGAAACTGTCAGCGCGCTGATGGCCAGCGGCAAGATCGACATCTTCGCCTTTATCGGCACCAACAAAGCGGCCAGTGACCTGAAGAAGCTCCACCCGCGGCCACACCGCTTGCGTGCCGCCCTGGGGCTGGATGCGAAGAACCCCGGGCTGGTGCTGCCGGACGTCGACCTGGACAACGCGGTCAACGAGGCGCTGACCGGCTCGCTGTCATTCAACGGCCAGCGCTGCACGGCGCTGAAAATCCTGTTTGTCCATGAGGATGTGGCGCCGGCGTTCATCGAGAAGTTCAATGCCAGGCTCGCCACCCTGAAACCCGGCATGCCCTGGGAAGACGGTGTGGCGCTGACGCCGTTGCCCGAAGCGAGCAAGGTCGATTACTTGCATTCGCTGGTCGCCGATGCACTCGCCAAGGGTGCAGAAGTGAAGAATGCCCATGGCGGCGAATCGCGCAGCTCGTTTTTCTACCCTGCGGTGCTGTACCCGGTAAACACGGCAATGCGGGTCTACCATGAGGAACAGTTCGGTCCGGTCGTGCCCATCGTGCCGTACCGCGACCTCAATACCGTAATCGATTACGTACTGGAGTCCGACTTCGGCCAGCAACTCAGCATTTTCGGCACCAACCCGGCACAAGTCGGCAAACTGGTGGACACCTTCGCCAACCAGGTCGGACGCATCAACATCAACGCCCAGTGCCAACGTGGCCCGGACACGTTCCCGTTCAATGGCCGGAAGAATTCGGCCGAGGGCACCTTGTCGGTCCACGATGCGCTGCGCACCTTTTCCATTCGCACGCTGGTGGCGACCAAGTTCCAGGACAGCAACAAGGCGTTGATCAGCGACATTATCCGTGAGCGGGATTCCAACTTCCTGACCACGGACTACATCTTCTGATCCACGCCCGAACGTTGGACTACGACAGGGCTGGGCGCCGCGACTTGATGCCCCAGCCCTGTTGCATGCCGGCAGCCGCCAGCAGGATCGCCGCCACGCCCAACCATTGCAGCGGCTCCAGGCGATGGCCAAAGGCGAACCAGTCGACGAAGATCGCCGCGATCGGGTAGATGAACGACAGCGCACCGGTCAATGCAGTCGGCAAGCGTTGTATGGCGCCGTACAGCAACACGTACATCACGCCGGTGTGCACCATGCCCAGGGTCAGCAGGCTGGCCCAGGCTTCGGTTTGCTGCGGCAACGCCGAGAAGTTCGCCCAGGGCGCCAGCAGCAACACGCCAGTGCTGACCTGGATCAGCGCGATCAGATGAGGCGGCGTGCCGGTCAGGCGCTTGATGATCAACGCCGCGATGGCGTACAGCAACGCAGCCCCCAGCGCCAAGGCAATGCCCAGCAAATAGTCGCCGCCGCTCTGCCCTTGCTCACCATGGGCACTGACGATGGCCAGCATTCCGAGAAACGACACCGCCAGCCAGAACAGTTTCTGCGCGGTGATTTTTTCCCCCAGGAACAACGCCGCCAGCCCCACCAACATGAACGGCTGGACGTTGTACACCGCCGTGCCGATGGCAATCGAGGCGCGGGAATAAGAGGCAAACAACAGTACCCAGTTGCCGACGATCGCCACACCGCTGAGTACCGCCAGCAGGAACGTGGTACGGGTGAGAATGCCGGGGCGCAAAAAGCCGAAACCGGCGCAGATCAGCAGCAAGGTCGCGGCACCGAACACGCAGCGCCAGAACACCACATCCAGCACCGGCAGGCCGGAAACCAGCACGAACCAACCAATGGTTCCGGAGATCAGCATGGCGGCAGTCATTTCCAGCGAACCGCGGCGTAAGGTCTTGTCCATCTTCAGGCTCCTTCAGCAAGTGGGCACAGTATGCCGAGCGGACCGGGGTCTTCTCCATGGCTTGAAAAAGGCTAAACTGCGATTCGACCTTTTTTATCAAGGCAACCTCACACATTCGCCTAATGGAGTTGATATGACTGACGATATTGATCAGATCCTCATCAGTGCCCTGATGGAGGATTCCCGACGCTCCCTCAAGGCCCTGGCAAACCTCAGTGGCTTGTCCTCCCCCAGTGTCGCGGAGCGCCTTCGCCGGCTCGAGGAGCGTGGCGTGCTCAGGGGCTACACCGTCGAGGTGGACCCCAAGTGCTTCGGCTATCAACTCCAGGCCATCGTGCGTATTCGCCCGCTGCCGGGGCAGTTGCAGGAAGTGGAGCGGCAGATCCAGGCCATCGCGCAATTCACCGAATGCGACAAGGTGACCGGCGACGACTGCTTCATCGCCCGCCTGCACGTGCGCTCGATGGAACAGCTGGATACCTTGCTGGACAAACTCAATGTCCATGCCGAGACCAATACAGCCATCGTCAAGAAGACGCCCGTCAAACGACGGTTGCCGCCGATGGCTTAGGCGTCTGCCTGGTTCGAGCGAACGCATTGCCCTGTGAGAGCGAGCCTGCTCGCGATGGCGGCGGGTCAGTCACCGCGAGGCTGGATGTGTCGGCCTCTTCCCGAGCAAGCTCGCTCCCACAGGAGGTCCGGCCTCGGCGCTTGTCCGAGGCCGGGGTACGCTACTTGACGTCTTCCAGTTCAGGGCTGCGCTGTACTTTGAACACCTCTTGTTCAGGCGCATTGCTCGCCTTCATCAGGTTAAGGGCCTTTACGTTGGCGCAAGCATTCTTGCCGTCGGCATAGATTCCGCTGAGGTTGCATTTCCATTCATAGAAGTTCGCCAGGGCGCCGGACAATTGCAGGCTGTAGTCCGTGCTCCGGGTGCCCGGCGAAAACGGCTGTCCGGCCGGGATGTTCTGGAACCATTTCATCCATTCCTCGCCTCCCACCGGTGGCGGGTTGGCTTGGAAGGTCGGATTCATCGGCGCCAGTTGCTGGTATTCAGCGGTCATATGGCAACTCAGGCAGGAGGCCTGGGGGTTGTCCACGGGGCCGTTGAGGCGGCCGTTCCAGCCCAGGTGGGTCGGTGGCAGCTCCTTGGCGTTGGCATTGATCGCGGTCTGTTTCAGCGCCGGGTTGATCTTGGTTTCAGTCGGCGTCGGGTTGGTGAACGCGTTACCGTTCTCCTTCGGATCGTTCCCCCACATGATTCCCACTGGCACCAGGTTGTCCCAACCCGATTTACCGGTCATCGCACCGTTGTACTGAAAGGTGCCGAACAACCAGCCGGTGTCTTTGACGCGCGTGTCCCGGACGGCGATGTCCATCTGAATCAACGCGACTTTGGTGATGGCTCGCTTGGTTGAGTAGAAGTCCTTGGCGGTGTAGGCACTCCAAAGTACCGGATTGACCAGCGAGGGCACCGTATTGATATCGATGTCTGCGAACAACGCCTTGCACACCACCGTGCCATTGGGAAACCCCTTTGGTTGCGAGGTGTAGCTCGGGTCAGGGTTCTGTGGGTCCTTCCAAACCTGGCCGATGGTGTACGCCCCTATATCGTTATAGATGCCGACCGCATAGGTCTGGCCATTCCCGGTTTGGGTACTCGCCAACTGTTTGGGCTGGATCGGCGCCTCTTTGGTCAACCCGTGAATAGCTTCACGACCGTTGGGGCCATAGTGCTGCCAAGGCATGTGATACCACTGGCGAACCTTGTTTTTCTGCACGTTCCAGCCGACTTCCGTATTGCCCTCCAGGCAGTAGTTCTTCACCTCGTTCATATAAGTGCGCCAGCTTTCAAAATCATTGCTGAAATTGGCGGGCAGCTGCTTGAAAAACGACGGTATCGAAGACGGGCCCGGCGCCACGGTGGGGTAGTCCTGGCTGAGCCGGAAAAATGGGGAGGGATACGAACTCTTGGGAGGCGCGAAGCCGTAATCAGGGAACGTCCCGGCCTGGGCGCCGGCCATGGACAACGCGCCTGTCAGGGCCAGTAGTGCAGCGATCTTTCCTTGGGGATGGTTCATCGATATCTCCTTATAGGGAGACGCCTGCCGTCCCAGCGAAGGGTTGAGCGATGCGCAGGGCCTCCTTCTGTTATCAGGCGGTGGCACGATGCCAGACCTGCTCACGGTCCACGCTCAGCGATGTGACGCACCTCCTTGGCGCCCGCCAAGTGGGCACGGTCAGGCCTGGCTCTGGCAGCCGGGTGGGAACGTTATCGAGGGAGTGTGGCGAAGATTTCGCGCGGTGATCGACCGATCAACCGCATGCCGACCTTGGCAATGCAATCCCTTGCCTTAGGTGTAGATCATTTATCCAAAGGTGCCATCATGTTTCAGGCTTTTTGCCGGCCATTGGCCACACTCCGGCGATGATCAGCAAAAAAGGGCTTGTCCCCGGCAATACGATCCGAGGCCTTTGGCCCATTGGCCGCCTGGCCGTCCTGGCCATCGACGTACCAGTAACAGTGCTGCACCGCACGCGTGATACCCACATACGCCAGGCGCAGGATTT
Source organism: Pseudomonas sp. KB_12 (assembly GCF_052114545.1). Lineage (NCBI taxonomy): Bacteria > Pseudomonadati > Pseudomonadota > Gammaproteobacteria > Pseudomonadales > Pseudomonadaceae > Pseudomonas > Pseudomonas sp. KB_12. The sequence continues at coordinate 26,146 of NZ_JBFREY010000013.1, forward strand.
CGTCCTTTTGCGCCGAGTCGTAAGGTTCGGCATCACCATCCTGGCTTAGCCCGGCCATTCGATAGACCTGGTTCTTGTAGGGTGAACTGCTCAGGTGCTGGCAGTCGCCCAGCAGGAACACCGCATCGGCCTGGAGCCCCTTGGCACTGTGATAAGTCATTTGCCTGAGCCGCCGTGCCTCGTACGGCAAGCTAGAATCAACATTAACTGTTGACTGAATATACTTTTCTATCAATAGCTTATCGCTGCTTTTTCGATACAACATCAAGATCGAATCGCCCTTGCGATAGTGCTCATCCAGTCGCCGCGCCAGCCCTTCGTCGTCTCGATCCAACACATTGACCGGGCTCAGCGAGCGAGACACGCCACTGGCCTTGGCCTTTTTACCTGGGATAGCCGCAGCGGCGCGAACAATATGCTCGGCCGCATCGATGATGTGTTGGTGGCTGCGGTAGTTGTCAGTGAGCATGACCCGGGTCGTCGTCGGCGACGGGAATTGCTTGTTGAATGCCATGAAATAGCTCGGTGAACTGCCGCGCCAGCCATAGATCGATTGCCAGTCGTCCCCAACACATAACAATGAAGAGCGCTGGGCGCCGCGCCCCACGTGCATCGCGGGACCACGGCTGCGTATTTCCCGAAGACTGGCGCGCAGCCAGGAGACGATCTGCGGTGACACGTCCTGGAATTCGTCGACCATCAGGTGCGAAAGCGGCCTGAGCAACGCATCCCCCAGCAACTTGAAATTTTCCGGCGAGTGCTCGCTGAACAGCGCAAACATGCGGTTGTAGGTCATGACCGGCGGCGATTGGTCGAGCAGATGGTCTTCGAATGCCCGCCAGTAGCGACTCAGCGCCTCGAAGAAATACCGATCGGGGTCATCCTGGGCAAAGGACATCCGACCCACGGCATCCGGGACGTCCAGGCCCAGGTTCTCGATAAAGCCTGCCGCCGCGACAAAACAGTCCAGCAAAGGCGCTGAGCCCAGCTCGCCCTTGACCTTGTAGTCGAACCCAGGCCCGGCGCTGGCATCGCCGGCCATTGACGCTAATACACGCTTGGATGCCTCATAACTTTCCAGCCATATCAGTGGCTTACGACAGAAAGCTTGAAACAGGGTGCGCTTTACCGCCCACTCCGCACGGATACTCAACTTGGCGCCCGGACGACTGAGCCGGGCGTCTTCCCGTGGATCGAACCCCAGTATCACCCAGGCATCCAGGGAAGGCGCGTAGCCATGGCAGTGGAACGTCGAACCATTGATTTCGAACGTTTGTCGTTTCGGCTCGATACCCTTGATCGGCCAGGCACCGGCGCGAAACCAAAGGTCTTCGATGGCATCGCACAATTCTTCGTCGCGCTGGGCTGCCAGCTCGGTCACGGCGACGCGCTTTTGCACATCCGGGTGATCGCGCTCCAACTCCTTGAGCTGCAGCGCGTGGCGGGACAACGGCAGGATCAGCTCACGGAAACGCCCGTCACGCTGGTAAAGGTTGTAATAGCAGGCGTTGAGTTGCTGGCGCTGGGCATCGTTGATGCGCAAATCAAAGGGATTGCCCTGGGCATCATCGTCACCCGCTTCGGCGCGATGGCTCAGGGTCTCGAACGCGTGGAGCCGTTCGAACCCCGGCAGGCTGCGGACCATGGGCAAGATGCGCGAATGGAATGTCCGCACCAGGTCACGGGCTTCCTTGAGGCTGACGGTACGCCCCCACAGGGCAAACACTTCGATCAGTTTCTGGATGAAGTCCTTGCGCGACTCCCGGGTAAACGTCACCACGGTCATCGAGTCCAGTTCGAAACCCAGGTAATGGGACAACAGCACAATGCGCAACACCAGGGTGGTGGACTTGCCCGCCCCGGCCCCGGCGACCACCGAGGTCGAGGGCGTGTCGCTGAAAATCATCTTCCATTGCGCGGCGCTCGGTTGTGCATGCGCCGGTAGCAATCGGGCAACATCTGCCTTGATGCGTTTCTTCAACTCGGCGGTCAGCGGCAGGCGCCAGTCATCGAACAGCAAATCATCGACCTGCGGCGCCGGATGCTCCGTGCTGCGCGAATCACGGATCAACAGGACCTGACGACCCTCCTCAAGCCCTTCGGCCCGGCCTTCCTTGTAGCCATAGTCAAAACCGGCGGTATGACCGCTGCGGAAACCGTCGGCCTGGCCATGCAACCAGGAGGCACGATGTTGGGCGCGCAGGCGTGTCAGGCCATGGCCGAAGAACCGGGCGGCCAGGCGCTTGAACAGCGGCATCTGGGCCAGGGATAGAAGCTCGGGGGGAAGATCGGGAGTGTGTTGCGCCACGCTGGGGACTCCGGTGTTCATGAACCATGACGGCTATGGTGTCTGTATTTGCCGCCAGGTTCCACCCAAAAGCTTTTAAGTCATGGGTTTAGGCGATGAAGTGAAAGTTGGCTCGCGGTTTTATATCTAAATAGACGATAGCTTTGACGCGTTTTTTACGCTTTTTATCGATGTTTTCATTGGCGAAAATAGCCCATCAACCATCGCTTTCGCTGCTCAGCGGAAAAGGACACGAACATGCTCGAACTCAGGCCCTTCGCCACCTTGGGCGCCGCCAACCACGGCTGGTTGGATGCCCACCACCATTTTTCGTTCGCCGAGTATTACGACCCACAGCGCATGAACTGGGGTAACTTGCGGGTCTGGAACGACGATGTCATCGCCCCTGGCAGCGGTTTTCCCCAACACCCGCACCGGGACATGGAAATCATCACCTATGTGCGCGAAGGCGCGATCAGCCATCAGGACAACCTGGGTAACAAGGGCCGCACGGAGGCCGGTGATGTACAGGTCATGAGCGCCGGCACCGGGATTGCCCATAGCGAATACAACCTGGAATCGACGGCCACCCGCATCTTCCAGATATGGATCATCCCCAACGAAGAAGGCCTGGCACCGTCATGGGGCGCCAAGCCGTTTCCCAAGGACTCGCGCGAAGGCTTCGTGACGTTGGCCAGCGGCAAGGCCGGCGATGACCAAAGCCTGCGCATTCGCGCCGACGCACGTCTGGTAGCGGCCAATCTCAAGGCGGGTGAAAGTGCGGAGTATCGACTGGACGCCGCACGTCGAGCTTATCTTGTGCCAGCCACAGGATTGATAGAAATCAATGGCTTGCGCGCACAAGCTCGAGACGGTGTTGCGATTGAAGATGAAGGGATATTGCGGGTAACCGCCATTGAAGACAGCGAAATCGTGCTCGTCGACCTGGCCTGAACCCTGCGACGCTAGCTTGTGGCTAGAGAGCTTGCTCCCTAGCCACAAGTTCACATCACTTGCACTTGCATCACTTGCTGGTGATAGCCCCATCCACCAATGTTTGCGCCTCAGCCACCAATTGCTTGAGGTGCGCGTCGCCAATGAAGCTTTCGGCGTAGATCTTGTAGATATCCTCGGTCCCGGACGGGCGTGCCGCAAACCAGCCGTTTTCGGTCATGACCTTCAGGCCGCCAATGGCCTGGTCATTGCCCGGCGCATGACTGAGGATGTTCTGGATCTTCTCCCCAGCCAGTTCGGTGGAGGCCACTTGATCGGGCGACAGTTTGCTCAACAGCGCCTTCTGTTGTGGGCTGGCCTTGGCATCGACGCGTACCGAGAACGGTTCGCCCAGCTCGTCAGTCAACGTGCGGTAGGCCTGGCTCGGGTCGCGACCGGTGCGCGCCGTCATTTCAGCTGCCAACAGCGCCGGGATCAAGCCGTCCTTGTCGGTACTCCAGACGCCGCCGTCCTTGCGCAGGAACGAAGCACCGGCACTTTCTTCACCACCAAAGCCCAGGGAACCATCGAACAGGCCGTCGGCAAACCACTTGAAGCCCACCGGCACTTCATAAAGACGGCGACCCAGGCGCTTGGCCACACGATCGATCAGGCCACTGCTGACCACGGTCTTGCCCACGGCGGCATCGGCGCGCCATTGCGGGCGATTCTGGAACAGGTAGTCGATGGACACCGCCAGATAGTTGTTCGGCGCCAACAGGCCACCGGAAGGCGTCACGATGCCATGGCGGTCATGGTCCGGGTCGCAGGCAAAGGCCACGTCGAAACGCTCCTTCAGGCCAATCAACCCTTGCATCGCATGGCTGGAGGACGGGTCCATGCGGATCTGCCCGTCCCAGTCGACGGTCATGAAACGGAAGGTGGAATCCACGTGGGTGTTCACCACTTCCAGGTCCAGGCGGTAATGCTCGGCAATGGCCGGCCAGTAGCGCACGCCTGCGCCACCCAACGGATCGACGCCCAAATGCAGCCCAGCGGCGCGGATGGCATCGAAATCGATGACATTGACCAGGTCCGCCACGTAGGTGTTGACGTAGTCGTGACGGTGGGTGGTGTCGGCCTTCAGGGCTTGCTCGTAGCTGACGCGCTTGACGCCGGCGAGCTGGTTGGCCAGCAGTTCGTTGGCCTTGGCTTCGATCCATTTGGTGATGTGGGTATCAGCCGGGCCACCGTTGGTAGGGTTGTACTTGTACCCGCCACTTTGCGGTGGGTTGTGGGACGGCGTGATGACGATACCGTCCGCCAAGCCCGAGGTGCGGCCACGGTTGTAGCAGAGAATGGCGTGGGAAATCGCCGGTGTCGGGGTGTATTCATCGCCCTCGGCGATCATCACGGTAACACCGTTGGCCGCGAATACTTCCAGCGCGCTGGCACCCGCCGGGGTCGACAGCGCGTGGGTGTCGATACCGACGAACAGTGGCCCGTTGATGCCCTGGGCTTCGCGATACAGGCAGATCGCCTGGCTGATGGCCAACACGTGCCACTCGTTGAAGCCCAGGTCGAAGGAGCTGCCACGGTGCCCGGAGGTGCCAAAGGCCACGCGCTGGGTCGCAACCGAGGCATCGGGTCGGCCGGTGTAGTAGGCCGTCACCAGTCGCGGGATATCGATCAACAACTCTGCCGGTGCCGGCTTGCCCGCAAATGGACTGACTGTCATGCAAAACCTCTGAGTGGAGTGGCTCGGTAAATGGAGTGCAGTTTACTGACAGTTCGACCATGGCGCGATGGGTTCGATCCATTGTCGCCGATTACGCTTGTTCGAGCCTCAAGGCGTCGGCCAGCGCGCAGAGCGCAGCGTCCATGTCCTGCGGCCCGTTCAGGGCATGGGTCAGGCGCATATGTTGTGCGTACAGCCCCTGGAGACTGAACAACTCCCCCGGCGCGATGACGATTCGCTGGGCAAGCAGCCGATGGAAAACCCGTCGCAAGTCGACCCGTCGCGTCGGCTGCATCCAGATCGTTGCGCCACCTTGAGGGTCTGCCCATTGCAGGCTGTCTCCCAGCCGTTCGCGCAGCAATTGTGTGGTCGAAACCGCACTTTCGCGCAGCAGGCGCCGCAACACCAGCAAATGCTGGTCAATCCGACCGTTGCTGTACAGCCGGGCAATGGCTTTCTGGCGAATCGGCGACAAGCGAAACGCACGCAACAGGAAATGTCGTTGCAGGTGCAGGGTCAACTGGCGCGACAGCACGTAACCATACGGCGCCTCTGGACCGATGGTTTTCTCGAACGTCGAATAGACGATCAGCCGGTCCGGATCGAGCAAGTCTCGAAAAGGCGTCATCCTTGCCTCGAACGCCAGCTCTGTATGGCTATCGTTCTCCAGCACCCAAGTCCCGTGCCGTTCCAGCAGATGCGCGATGGCCCGCCGGTTCTCTTCAGGAACCAACGTCCCCCTCGGCATGTTCAAGACCGACGACAGCACCACCAGGCTTACCGTTTCGCTCACCAGCAGTTGTTCCAGTTGCTCGACATTGAGCTCGCCGCCGGCCAACAGTGGCAGCTCGATGACGTTGACCTCCGCCGCCTGCAGCAGGCGCAACACCGCCCAGTCGCAGGGCGATTCGATCACCACGGTGGCCCCCCTGAGTGCCAGCACCGCGATAAGAATTTCCAGGACGCCCCGCAGGTCGGCGCCAATGTAGACGTCATCGGCATTCCAGCAACGGGCCGGCGAAGACGTGTAGCGGGCAGCCAGTGCGGTGCGAAGCTCCAGCTCGCCCCAGGGTTGCGAGGGTGTCTGCGAGGAGCGTGGGTACTGGCGCAGCAGTTCGCGCTCGAGCAGCAACAGCGGGCTGTCCAACGGCTGCATCGAGGCCGGTTCGTCCGCACTGAGCACCTGCATGCCGGGTCGTCGGGCATTGACGTACAGGGTTTCGAGTAAATCGTCACCGCCGTCCAGGGTGGCCATGCTGGGCACGGGCAGCGCGTAGTAACCGGACTTGGCGATCGAATAGACCCGCCCTTCCTTTTCCAGCAACGAATACGCGTACTGAATGGTCGATATCGACACGTTCAGACGCTCGGCCAGTTGCCGCAGCGACGGCAGGCGAACCCGCGCATCAACCTCCAGCTCGTTGATCAGCGTGGTCAGGTAGCGATAAACCGCCTGATAGGCGAAGTCTGTCTCCCGGCAATTTTTCATCGGCTCAGGCCAGGACAGCGGGTCGCAGCCGACCCAGTCGCAGCGCCGGGTACAAGGACTGGGGACGAGGTAGATGAGTCCGTCAAACCTCGTTCCTCAATGCCTTGCCGAGCGTTCGTGCAGCCCGTCTGCAGATGAACCGGCTTCTGCAGCGTCAACACCATCGGTGGCCTGCTGCGGATTGACGCCCGTGGCGATTTCCGGTTGTTCCGGCAGTGAGACACTCGCCCGGTACAGCTTGCCAAGGATATCGATGGGCAGGCCGCTGACATCGACCATCCACTGCGCAACCTGATCGACGACGGTCGCGCCCTGCATGGCCTTGTGCAGGTCCGGCATCGCCACCAGCATGCCGGGGTGGCAGCAACGCAGGAAATGCTCCAGGCCCGTGCCCTGCCCCACGAAGGGCGCGAACAGCATGCACACCAATTGCGTTTCGTTGAGCCCCAGGATCTTTTGCGCTTCAAGGGCGGCGTAGGCGCGACGCTCGGGAATCGACGACGGTGAGCCGAACAGCGCCCGAGCCTGTTCGCAGGCGTGTTCCGGCAGTTGCTTGCGGTGCATGATCATGATCGTCCGCTGCGCGTAGTCCCCGTAGCCGGTTTCATAGCTGCGTCCGTGCAGGTAGCAGGCCTGCAGGCCGTGCAAATGAGCCGACAGTAGCGGGCTGAGGTATTCGTTTTCAGGCGCCGATGGGACAAGGCCCTCGGTCTGCACCCGCAGGAACTCATTGAAGAGCGGCCAGTTGGTTCCCTCCGAACGATCGACGATCAGGTCGTCGATGCCGACGTGCCCCACTCGCCGGCAGGCCTCGAAGTGACCCTCGGGCTTCCAGGCTTCGAGGCGCTCCGGCCCATAGAAATGCCGGTAGACATCACCGCCCAGGGTATCGAGGTGGGCAAAGAGGTTGTCGAAACCCCAGGCGTGCTCGGTCAGCAGGCCGATCTTGCGAGTCGCGCGGCGCAGGCCCGATATGAATTGTTTTTGCTGACGCGGTGTATCGCTGCTGACCAACGAGTCCACGCCCGACTCCCAGCGAGCCATGTGCCGATAGAACTCGGCCATCGCCAGGTAGCCGTCATCCCCAATCTCCAAGGGGCTGTCGACCGCACGAAGGTGCCCCAGAACCAGCAGGTCCGTGCGATTGGCTTCGTGCCCCGCCATCGACAGCGGCTGCCGGTGATTGAACGGCAACACCTCGCGGTTATCGGCCATCAGTAATTCGACCCGGGGATCATCGTAGACAAACAGCGCGCTGTAGCAGCGGTGGATGTTTTCCAGCGTCGCCTGGGTGGTTTCGCTCAGGCGTGGCGTGGCGACACGCAAGGTGAAGGTCACCGGATGCCGCCCCGCGATGCTCAGCTGTGCGGCCCGCAAGGCGGTTAGCACATAAAAACTTTCCCTGCTCCCGTTCTGGACCGTCAACACGCGATAATCGCCAATCCGCTCGATGCCTCCGGCGGCGACAATTAAACGCTGGATCAAAAGCTGCAACGCGGTACGTTCTGCCCGGGAATAAAAACCTGACAGTCGTTGCAGTATCTGTTGATACACGTGAGTCATTGCCTGCTCATGAATTGCACTCATAGCCATTTACCTGGAAATTCAACTATCGGCGTCGCACCCGCACCAACGTGACTGCGCGACGTGTTGGTCTAGATGGTTGTTCTAGCACTCAAAGAGTATTAGCAATACGCTCGAGCATTGCTTGCTGTAATTATTTGATACATATACTGAGAGTAGGCTCGCGCCCCACCGCACCTCCGCCGAAACCCGCGAAAACAGGGGACCTAACCGACCGAGCGGCACGTCCTAGGAGAATTCCGACAACGTCCCACAGACAATGAGTACGAAAAATAAAGAACTTGCCGAACTTTAATTGGCCCTCTACCCCGCCCTGTTTTCCCCAGGGTCGATAGATAGCTCCGCACCCATTAACGTTTATTGCCCCTTGAATGCATCTTGAAGGATGAAGACCTTCGAAAAAGTTATACCGCACCACGATTTCTTCCTTGATATTGAAATCAGCGTTCAATTATCAAGACTTAAACAATGATTAGAAGATACAGATTGAGAGCAAAAACCAGTTCAGATGTTGGCCGGCAGACCGTTTCAGTCTTGAGCGAACCGGGACAGGCCATTGAAGGCGCGAAAGGCGAGGTGCGAACGCAGCACCGCCAGGCAGGAGGTGCCGTAAGAAAGGATGGGGTGTCAGGACGAAGGCAGCGCAAGAGCCCGGGCGATGACTCTTGCGCAAGACAGGGTTCAGGCCGGGTCGACGACCTGAAGGGCAACGCGCTCACGGCAAGGGCATTCGCCCATGTAACGGTGAGCCTCGACAAACTCGGAGAACGGGAAGACCCGAGTCTTGAGTGGCAACAGCACACGGTCGGCGGTCAGTTGATTGATATCGCGCAGTGCTCGTTGCAAGGCCACCTGGTCCTGGAGAATGCCCAGTTCCGGTTTGCCGGTAAAATTGCCGATGCAGTGTACAAAGAACTGAATGTTCTTCTGGAACGCCGCGCAGGCTGGGAACGGCGTCTGGTTGCCGCCCTGCAAGCCATACAGCACCAGGCTGCCACGCGGCGCCAGCACGTCACCCAGCAGCGACATCTGCGGCCCGCCGAGGCCGTCGAAGACCACGTCGACGCCACGGTTGTCGGTGAGCTTGTTGATTTGCATCAGCAAGTCCTGCTCTTCGGTGACGATGACCTTCTCGGCGCCCAGCGACAACAGGTACTCGCGCTCGTCAGCCGTCTTGGTGGCCGCGATCACCCGCACACCCAGGGCCTTGCCCAGTTGTACAAAGGAAGGACCGGCGCAATGACTGGCATCGGTGACCAGGGCGAATTGCCCCGGCTTGACCCGCGCCAGGTCCATGTAGGCGAAATAGGCGATCAGCAGCGGCGTGTAATGCACGGCGGCTTCGATCGGGCTGAGCACGTCGGGATAACGGGTCAGTGCGGTGCGTGGCAGCACGATGACTTCACCGTACACCGGATAATCGTTCGGGCTCTCGGCCGGGAAACTGGCGACCTTGTCGCCCACGGCCAAGTCATCGACGCCGTCGCCGACGGCCGTTACCACGCCGGCCATTTCATGGCCCAGGCCCGAAGGCAGGCGCGCCTGGGACGAGGCCAGGTTCTGGCGCCACAAGGTGTCGTACCAACTGATGCCGATCGCTTCGACGCGGACCTGCACTTCTCCTGGCGCAGGAAGAGCCGCCGCATGCTCTTCGCATTTGAGCACCTCGGCACCACCAAACTTGTGAAAACGGATCGTGCGGGACATCGCAAACCTCGTCAAAGTAACCTCTAATGCCATGAACTCTATCCGGGCTTTGTACCCAAGACCATCAGTGGCTATTAATAGTCGACATGCCTGTCATTGATTCCGCAGTAAGAAAAACCAACCAATCCTGTGGGACTTAACCTAAGAAAACTCAATTAGCCGGTGCAGAGTACCAGCCTTTCCCCGTAAGATTCATGCCGGCCATTGTTCCCATATGGCCGCTCACGTCAAGCTTGCCGAATCTGCCAGGACCCCAGATGAATCGTAATGACCTGCGGCGTGTCGATCTGAACCTGTTGATCGTGTTCGAAACATTGATGCATGAACGCAGTGTGACTCGCGCGGCCGAGAAACTGTTCCTAGGCCAACCGGCCATCAGCGCCGCGCTGTCGCGCCTGCGCAGCCTGTTCGATGACCCGTTGTTCGTACGTACCGGCCGCAGCATGGAGCCTTCGGCCCGTGCGGTCGAAATCTTCGCCCTGCTCTCCCCGGCCCTGGATTCGATTTCCACGGCGGTCAGCCGCGCGGCGGAATTCGACCCGGCCACCAGCACCTCGGTGTTTCGCATTGGCCTGTCGGACGACGCCGAATTCGCCCTGCTGCCAATGCTGCTCAAGCGCCTTCGGGCCGAAGCGCCCGGCATCGTGCTGGTGGTGCGCCGGGTCAACTACATTCTGATGCCTGGTTTGCTGGCGTCCGGTGAAATCTCCATCGGTGTCAGCTACACCGACGACCTGCCGGCCAACGCCAAGCGCAAGGTCTTGCGGCGCAGCATGCCCAAAGTATTACGGGCTGACACCGCCCCAGGACGACTGACCCTGGACGAATTCTGCGCTCGCCCCCATGCCCTGGTGTCTTTCGCGGGTGACTTGAGCGGCTTCATCGATGAAGAGCTGGCGAAACTCGACCGCAAGCGCCACGTGGTGCTGGCCGTGCCGCAATTCAACGGCCTGAGCACCCTGCTGTCGGGCACCGACATCATCGCCACCGTGCCCGACTACACCGCCGACGCGCTGACCGCCGCCGGCGGCGTACGCGCCGAAGACCCGCCCATACCGGTGCGCAGCTTCGAACTGCACATGGCCTGGCGCGGCTCCCAGGACAATGACCCTGGGGAGCGCTGGTTGCGGTCGCGGATTCAGATGTTTTTTGGGGATCCGGACAGCCTGTGAAAAGCCTGCCTAAGGCCTCGGCGGCTCCGGCACCATTGAGCACATGACTTTTGCTCGAGACGAAAACGAAGGGCAATGATGTTCTGGACGGTCCTGGCCGCGCCAGACGGCTAGTACGTGCGGCGGGCCACCGTCGTAATTGCCGCTGCTACGGGCTCCTCCGCTGTAGATTCACCATCCTCCGTCAGAGCAACCTTGGCGTTGATATATATCAAGTACCTTCGTCAGCCAGACATCACCTGGAGCTTGTCATCAAGGTCAATGAAACCATCGGCCTGCCAATCCCAATCCTGGGCTTGGGCTGCATCGGGGGCAGGCGCTCCACCGTACTCCATGGGCCGATCGATATAGGCCGTCAGCAGGCCGCAATCCCTGGCTGCCGCAAGGTCGCTGTGGTGGCAGGCCACCAGGCAGAGTTCATTGGGTTTGAGATCCAGCGCCCTTGCCGTGGACAGGTACGCCGCAGGATCCGGTTTGTAGGTTTGCGCGAATTCCGCCCCCAGCAGCGCGTCCCACTGCAAACCGTTGTAGCGGTTCATGGCGACCATCAAGGCCACATTGGCATTGGACAAGGTCACCACCGCAAAGCGTCGGCGCAGCAGGGCCAGGCCCTCGGCCACGTCAGGCCAAGGGTCCAGGCGGCGCCAGGCATGGGCAAGCGTGTGCAATGCCTCGGGGGCAAGCTGGTCGACTTCCAGGCCGTAAGTCGTCAACAATTGGACCAGCGTCTCGTAGTGCAATGTATCCAGGACAACGAAGCCTCCATGACCCTTGATGCACGCGCGCAGCGCTGGCGCATACAACCGGCGCCATTGCATTGCAAACTCTGCAGGGCTGGCCGCGGGCAGGTAGGTCGATACGAATGGACTCGCCTCACGTGCGATGCCTGAGTGCCAGTCGACAACGGTGCCGAACACATCGAATGCCAACGCTCGTGGAAGCGTCATCGCAAGACTCCTCTGCTAATTAAGGTCCAGCCTGGCCGCTGAAGCACGGGAACACTGGACCCCAATGAGCTTAGCCTTATCCTTTTCAAGCGCCATCGATACTGCGCAGGCTCCTATAGCTTGTGACTGCCCAACACCCGATACCGCTGCGGCGCTACTTTGCGCAGTCGTGCCGCGAGGAACACGCCAGCCAGCAAGGCCGCGGGAATGATCGCGCAGAGGCCGTATGACAAGGCCTTGCTCGCGCCCGTCAGCACATCGAAATGCACCACCGCGATAAACAGCACCGCCAATAGCGCAAGGCAAGAGAACCCCGGGAAAATCCGCCCACGCCAGATCCCCAGCTTGAGCTCGGGGTGGCGCTGGGCAAAGGCCCATACCGCCGCGGATGTGAGCGCCATCAGCAAAATCACGCAAAGCGTCGCCAGGTTGGACAGCCAGGCGAACAGTTGCAGGATCGGATCGGCATCCGTCGCGGCGAAAATCAATACGACCACGGCGGAGATCAAGCTCTGCAACGCCGAGCCCATGTGCGGGCTCTGATGGACGCGATGGGTGGTCCCCAACCGGCTGGGCAGCAAGCCGTCACGCCCGATGGCGTAGAAATAACGGGCTGCGGCATTGTGGAACGCCAACAGCCCGGCGTAGATGCTGACCATGAACAGCACGCGGATGACTTGGGTCAGGTGCGGGCCGACAAAGTGATCGGACATGCCATAGATAAACGTCGTGGGGTCCTGCAAGGCCTGAAGCGTGGAGACGATTTTGTCCGCCCCTACGCCAATCACCATCGACCAGACCGACAGCGCGTAGAAACCACCGATCAGCAAGACCGAACAGTAGGTGGCAATCGGGATCGTACGTTGCGGGTTCTTGGCCTCTTCGCCGTAGATCGTGGTGGCCTCGAAGCCGATGAACGCGGCGAAACAGAACAGCAGGCCGATCGACGGGGTGCCGCTGAACACGTGGCGGCTCGCAAACGCGTCGAGATTGATGCCACTGTCGCCGCCGGTCCTGAGAATGGCGAAGTCCAGCAGCAGGATCGCCAGGTATTCGGCGATCACAATGACCGACAACACCCGCGCCGACAGATCGATCTTGCGATAGCCGAGAATCGCAACGCTGGCCATCGCCATCAGCGAATACGACCACCAAGGCCACACCAGGCCGAACACGCTTTCCATCGTGCCGCTGACCACCCCACCGAACATGCCATACAGGCCGACCTGGAGGATGTTGTAGGCAAACATCGCCAGCACCCCCGCCGCCCCACCGGCCAGGCCACCCAGGCCGCGCGAGGTGAACGCATAGAAACCGCCGGCGTTGGTGACGTGCCGGGACATGGTTGTGTAGCCGATCGAGAACGCCAGTAACACCAGCAGAGCCAGGATCAGCAACGCCGGCGTGCCGGCACCGTTGCCCAGCATGATGCCGATGGGGAAGCCACCGGCGATGACACTCAAGGGGCTCGCCGCCGAAACCACGAAGAAGATGATGAAGCCGACACCCAGGGCCCCACGCTTGAGCTCCGTGGAGCTGTTGACCGGGAGAGGTACACTCATGTTTTCTTGACCTTATTGTATGAGGCAGGCGTTGTAGGATCGATGCAGTCAACCGCTCACCGTCACCGGATAGCGTTATTGTTCTTGTCGCACGCTGGATTCGATCCTATGCCTCTCCCTGAACCTCCCACTATCCCAAATCGGTAACCAGAGACCTGTGCTCGGAAAAAACCGGACGGGTCATCATCCATCCCCACCCTACCCCCTCATTGCAAGGCGATACGTGCCGTCAGTTCCGATGCCGCGCCGGTAACCAGGTCGCACAGGTAGCCCGGTTGAAACGCCCGGAACCGTTCACTGCGCCCGACCAGGGTCATGCTCCCAAGGACGCGCTGTTTTTCGTCGAAGATCGGCGCCGCAACACCACTGCGTCCCGGGTACAACTCGCTTTCGCTGATACAGTAGCCCTGCTTGCGGATAGCGAGCAGGCTCTTGGTGAACGGCTTCCACGCCAACCCCAGGTGCAACAATCCGGACGGGATCGCGTGAGCGTCATAGATGCGTCGGATCTGGCGCGGCAGCAGATACGCCAACACGACCCGCGAGGTCGCGCTGTGGAAAAGATCGATCGGCCGCCCCCTGTCGCCACCGACCGGGCCGACATCGGAGCCCCGCTGGATCAGCACGTTGACCACTGAATCGCCATGCCACTCACTGACCAGCGCATCCAGGCCGGTATCGTCGACCAGTCTGTTGACCAGGTCCCGGCTGCACGCCAGCAACGGATCGTAGTTCGCCATCTGATGTTCCAGCGTGACGATTCGAGGGCCGAGTGCGTAGCCGCGTGGCAACCGCTTCAAGAAGCCCGCGTCGCCGAGTTCGCGCAGATAACGATAGGCGGTGGCAGGCGTGTAGCCGAGCTCCTGGCAAATGATGCCCACGTCGATGACCGGCTGCTCAGGGCGAAACAAGTCGAAGACCCGGAGCAGGCGGCGAAGGCTATTCATCGTTTCTACATCCTTGTGAAGTCAAGCCAGCCCGTTGCGCAATGCAGCAGGCAGATATTCAAGCAAGCGCGCAACCGCTGATGGCAGCGCGCGCGGTTTGAGACGGCAGTTCGGCGAACAGTTCCTGGTATTCCGCTGCAAAATGGCTGAGATGATAGAACCCCCATTGGGCGGCGGCATCACCGATCGAAAGACGCGACGCCTGGGTGGTCATCAAGGTCCGGCGTACACCGTTGAGCCGCACGGAGCGCAAGTAATTGAGCGGGGTCGTCTCGGCAACCGAGCGGAAGCTGTTCTGCACGGTACGTCGACTCACCTGGAGTCGCTGGCACAACTCGTCGACGCTGGGCACGTTGTTCAGCTCCGCAGTCGCCAGGCGATGGCATTTCTCGACAATGAAGCTGCGCGTGGAGCTTGGCGAACGCTGCTGCTTGTCGCAGGCCGGGTCGGTCATGAGTTGCAGCAACTCGTCGAGCATGGCCTGTTCCAATTCCAGTTCCCGGTCTTGCGCGTTGTCGAGCTCTGCGTTCGAGAGCGCCTGGGAGAATGCCGCCAGCATCCGACGTCGAGCGTCAGCGTAGCGTTGCGTGGGGAGCCTGATTACGGGCTGGCGGAGTAGCTGGCTGATTTCCTTGGCCGACGCGGTTTGCGCCAACGCCTGTTCGAACAATTCACGTTCGAAGGTAATGGCCAGCAGTTCCATGCCCATCGGCATGTGGAACATGAACTCTTCGCCGCCATGAAGAAAGAACAGGCTGCTCTCGTCCACCTCCCGACCCTGCATCCGAATCGAACCCGGGACGGTGATCGGCACGGCAAAGCACATCTTGCCTCGGGGGGCCACGCCATGCTGCACCACGCGTTGGTTGATCTGCTCGCGGAATACGTGGCAACGCCCTGTCGACAACTGGATCAGCGAACTCTCAGCCGAACCGGCGGTTAACTGGTTGTAGTCCTGGTTCCATTCCTGGACGGTGGCGGCGTGGACATGGATGTCACGAAAATGGCTGATGTTCAGGTTTTTCATGGTGATGCAGCCTCGGCCAATATTCTTGTTTTTAGAATGCCTCGTTGCGCGATATTCTCACAATAAGAGAATTATGCAAATTCTCTTTTGGTCATGTCAGTGCTCTGCTGCTGACGCTCGAGGCGGCCCGCCCAATGTGCCGATTCGGGCTACCGGCCAGGAACGGGCCACGAGGATGATCGGGACACTGAAACCGACATCCTGAGAGACCGTCATGAGTGAAGCCAAACTAGAATCCCTCCATTTCGCCGATGCCCCGCGGATTACCACCGCCATTCCTGGCCCAAGGACCACCGAGGCCCTGGCGCTGTCGGCGCGTACCGAGTCGATGGCTCGCGGCGGCGCACGCATGCCCGTGGCCATGGACCGGGCCTTCGGCGCGACCTTCAAGGACGCCGATGGCAACACCTACATCGACCTGTCCGCTGGCGTGGGCGTCAGCAGCGTAGGCCGCTGCCATCCGAAGGTGGTGCAGGCCATTCGCGAACAGTCCGAAGTGCTGATGCATGCCTTGGAAGTCAACAGCACCCGGCGCACCGAACTGGCCGCCAAGCTCTCCGAGATCGCGCCCGACGGCTTGCGCGGTGACTGCATCACCTTCTTCACGCAAAGCGGCAGCGATGCGCTGGAGGCGGCGATCAAGTTCGCCAAACGCGTCACCGGGCGGCACCAGATCATCGCCTTCCACGGCGGCTACCACGGCGTGTGGAACGCCTCCGGTGCGCTGACCACAGGCACGGCCTACCGCAAGGGCTACGGCGCCCAGATGGGCGGGGTCATTCATGCGCCCTACCCTTATGCCTACCGTTTCCCCTTCGACACCACGCACAAAAGCGCCGAGCAGATTGCCGGCGACTACGTGGATTACCTGCTGAACACCCCCTACACCGCCGCCGATGACGTGGCCGCCGTGATCGTGGAACCAGTGCAGGGCGAAGGCGGCTATGTACCTCCCTCACCCGAGTTCCTGCAGCTTTTGCGCAAGGCCTGCGACCGCAGTGGCGCGCTGCTGATCGTCGATGAAGTGCAGTCCGGCGCCGGGCGTACCGGCAAGATGTGGGCGGTCGAGCACTCAGGCGTGAAGCCCGACATGCTCACCTTCGGCAAGGGCATCGGCAGCGACCTGCCAATGGCGGGCCTGATCATGCGTTCGGACCTGGCAGCCGCGATTCCCGACGGATCGATGCCCAACACCTTCGCCGCCAACTCGTTGTCCGCGGCCGTGGCGCTGACCAACATCAGCATCCTCCAGGACCCGGAGCTCGATCTGCTCAACCGCGCTCATACGCTGGGGCTGGAAGCGCAGGAACGTATCCGTGGCTTCGACAGCCCATTGGTCGGTGAAGTCCGCGGTCGCGGCCTGATGATCGGGATCGAGCTGGTCGAAGACCCGGTCACCAAGGCGCCACTGGCACCGGAGAAGATCGGCCAACTCATGGGCTACCTGTTGAACCACGGGGTACTGATGATTCCCTGCGGTCGCTACAGCAACGTGATGCGCGTCATGCCCTCGCTGACGATCTCACGCGCGCTGTTCTTCAAGGCACTGGACATCTTTGGCGACGCCCTGGCCTCCCTCAAGGGATGAGGTGGGCATACCCCGACTACTCCACATCACTTGAAGGACTGCAAAATGACTCAACACTTGAACCACTTCATCGAAGGCGCGTCCTTCGAGGCCTCCGACGGGCGTCGCATCACGCTCGTCGACCCCGTGACAGAACAGATCTACGGCAGCTCCGCGCGCGGCACGACCGAGGACGTGGACCGCGCCGTAGCGGCGGCACTCAGCCAACTTGAGGGTGGCGCCTGGAGCCAGCTCGACGGCGCCCAGCGTGGCCGGCTGTTGTCGAAGCTGGCGGACCTGGTGGAGCGCGACACCGACGTGCTGGCTGACCTGGACGCCAATGCCATCGGTCGCTCACCGATCGAGCCGCGCCGGCTGGACGTACCCAACGCCATCGCCAACCTGCGCGCCGCCGCTGGCTGGGCCAACCAGCTGGAGGGCCGCACCATTCCCTCCGGCGGCTACTTCGGCACCAAGACCCTCTCGTACACGATCCGCGAGCCGGTGGGCGTGGTCGGCGCCATCGCTCCCTGGAACTCGCCGCTGATGATCACGGTCTGGAAGCTCGCCGCTTTGCTGGCGGCCGGCTGTACAGTGGTCATCAAGCCTTCGGAAGAAACGCCACAGTCGGCCCTGCACCTGGCAGCGCTGGCTCAGGAAGCGGGCTTTCCGGACGGCGTGATCAACGTGGTCACCGGCTATGGCAACGAGGTGGGACGCGCCCTGTGCGAGCACCCGCACGTCGCCAAGATCAGCTTCACCGGCAGCCCCGAGGCCGGACGCGAAATCCAGCGCACCGCTGGCGTACTTTTCAAGCACGTGGCACTGGAGCTGGGCGGCAAGAGCCCACAGATTGTCTTCGACGACGCCTCGTTCGAGGACGCGCTGTTCGGCTGCTCTCTCGGCCTGTTTGCCAACCAGGGACAGATCTGCGCGGCCGGCTCGCGCATCCTGGTCCAACGCAACATCGCTGAGCGCTTCGCCGCAGCGCTTGCCGATGCCGCGCGAGCCGTCAAGGTCGGCGACCCTCGCCAACCCGACGTACAGATGGGACCGGTGGCCAAGAAGGCGCAATTGGATCGCGTCAACCGTTACATCCAACTGGGCATCGACCAAGGTGCCACCCTGTTGGCCGGCGGTGTATCGAGCCCTGAACAGGGCTGGTTTGTCCGGCCGACGATCTTCGCCAATGCCAGCAATGACATGGCGATCGCCCGGGACGAGATCTTCGGCCCCGTCGGCACGGTGATCACGTTCGACAGCGAGGACGAGGCGATCGCGCTGGCCAACGATTCCAGCTATGGCCTGGCGGCAACGGTCTGGACAAGCGACCTGGTGCGAGCGCACCGCGTCGCCGCAGCAGTCAAGGCCGGTGCCGTGGGCATCAACTGCTGGAGCCCGCTGGACGCCAACCTGCCCTGGGGCGGCGTCAAGTCCAGTGGCGTTGGCCGTGAAGGCGGATTTAGCGGCGCGCTGGCCTATACCGAGGAGAAAGTCATCACCGTACTGCTACCCAACTGAGAACAAAAAACCGCACTGACCGGACCACCCCTGTGTCATAGAGGGTGGCCGTTCAAACGTGCATTTTCGATACCTTGATGATCGATGGAGAGACCGCGATGAATCCGGTAAATCAAACAATAATTGATCGGTATCCGACGTCCCTGCGTATGTTGCACTGGGTGCGCGCCGTGCTCATCGCCGGCCTCCTCTGGGCAGGCTGGCACATGACCGGGCTCGATGACGAAGTGGCGAGCAAATATGAGCTCTATTACCCGTGGCACAAATCCTTCGGGGTGTTGGCGTTCCTGCTGGCCCTGATTCAGCTCACCTTGCGCGTGCGCACCCCCAGGCTGCCGCAACCGCCGGAGACGCTGGCGCGCTATGAGAGAGTTTGCTCATGGCTTGCGCACCGCACCTTGTATGCACTGCTGGTGATCGTGCCGTTGATGGGTTATTCGATGTCGAGCACCTACACGATGAGTGACGGGGTGTTCTTTTTTGGGGTGAACCTTCCCGAGCTGCTGAGCAAGAATGACGACTGGTTCGTTGTCTTCCAATGGCTGCATAAAGTGCTCGCCTACACCCTGCTCGGCCTGATCGTGGTGCATATTGCCGGCGCCCTCAAACACCGGCTCTTCGACCGGGACCCTCGAAGCGACGTCCTGCGCCGTATGCTGTGACTTGATGAGGCGTTGGCAAAAGATGCCACGCCTTCACTCACGGCTCGGACCGCAGAGGCCCGGTAAAGTCCGCTGTGGATGCAGGCCAGGGACATGAAGTGACCAGGCGCCAAGGCTCATAGCGTTTTCATCCGCAGATGTTTACCCGTGCGCCTTTGCCCTGCCCTCACCACTTACGGCGAATAAAAATGCCAGCGCCAGGGCTGCTCGCCAGGTAGCGGAACGCGCGAGAAGCGTTGCTCATGCATTCACGTCCACGACAGTACGCCCGCGCACCTTGCCTTCCAGTACCCGAGCGGCAACGGCCGGCACCTCTGCCAAGCCAATCATCTGGGTGGTGCGGGCCAGCTTGCTCAAATCAAGGTCCTGGGCGAGTCGCGACCATGCTTGCAGGCGCACCGCTTGCGGAGCATTGACCGAATCGATACCGGCCAGGGTCACGTTGCGCAGAATGAAAGGCAGCACCGAGCCAGGCAGATCCGCGCCTTGGGCCAGGCCGAAGGCAGCTACAACGCCGCGATATTGGGTGTGTGCCAAGGCATTGGCCAGGGTGTGGCTGCCCACCGAATCAATGACGCCAGCCCAGCGTTCCTTGGCGATCGGTGCGCCCGGCTGCGACAAGGTGTTGCGGTCGATGACCCGCGTCGCCCCAAGGTCGCGCAGGTAGTCGCCTTCCTCTTGCCGTCCGGTCGAGGCGATCACTCGATAACCCAGGCCCGACAGCAGTGCGATAGCCACCGAGCCGGCGCCGCCGCTGGCACCAGTGACCAGGATATCGCCTCGATCAGGGGTCAGCCCGCCATGCTCCAATGCCAGGACGCTGAGCATCGCCGTGTAGCCTGCGGTGCCGATGGCCATGGCTGCCTGGGTCGAGAATACTTCCGGGATTTTTACCAGCCAGTCACCGCTCACCCGCGCCTTCTGCGCAAAGCCACCGTGGTGGGTCTGGCTCAGCCCCCAGCCGTTGACCAGCACCCGGTCGCCGGCCTCGAACCCCGGGTGGCTGGACGTCTCGACGATACCGGCGAAGTCGATGCCCGGAATCAGCGGAAACTGGCGAATGACCGGGGAGCGTCCGCTGAGGGCCATGGCATCCTTGTAGTTCACGGTCGAGAACTCGATCGCGACGGTAACGTCACCGGGCATCAGGTCCTCGTCCTTGAAGTCGATCAGATGGGTCGAGATCGCTTCGCCGGTTTTAGTCGTGAGCAGCGCCTTGAATGTCATGGTTTTTGTCCTGTTCGTTCAAACGGATCGTCATCGCTGCCCTGCAGGTGCAACAGACACGGCAGCGGGTATGCCAGGCCGAGTCAGTGTGCCTGAGAAGCTCGCTTGGTTTCGAGCTGCAGCGCCCTGCGGATGCCCGTGTCCAGCAAGCGCGCCGGGGCAAAACTGCGCATGAACTGCAACTGGCCGGCCGCTTTGCCAGCGGTATAGCGCAACTTCGGACGCTCGGCACGCGCGACCTGGAGTACCACATCAGCCACCACGTCGGGGCCGTCGGCGGTCGCCATGGCCTGGTTCACCACTTTCGTCACTTTTATCCGAATGTCTTCGTACACGTCGAGCTTGGCATCGGGTTGGAGGTTGTTGCTCTCGAATTGAGTCTTGGTGTAGCCGGGCTCGACGACGGTGACCCTGATGCCGTGGGTACGCAATTCGTGATCCAGCGCTTGCGAATAACCTTCCACCGCATGCTTGCTGGCTGAATAGAGGGCCGCGTAAGGAACAGGCACGACGCCGAGGATTGAGCCGATGTTGATGATGCGGCCAGCACCCTGGCGGCGCATGTGCGGCACCACCGCGCGCGTCGTGCGTACGATGCCGAGGAAGTTGGTATCGAAAAGAGCCTTGGCCTGCTCGACGGAACTCTCCTCCGCCGCTGCCGGCGCGATGCCGAAGCCGGCATTGTTGACCAGCAGATCAATCCGCCCCTCCAACGCCAGCAACTCCTGGATGGCCGCTTCGACGCTGGCATCGTCAGTGACATCGAGCACCAACAGTGGAAACCCCTGCTGTCCCGCCTGCCCGCCTCGTCGGCTGGTGCCGTAGACGCTGTAGCCTGCGGCCACGAGCTTGTGTGCAATGGCTTCCCCGATACCGGATGAAGCGCCGGTCACTAACGCTACGCGTTTGTTGATCATCATGAATGTCCTTCCGGTTATCGACGTTATCCGGTCAGAGATCGCAACTGTGGTCCTGGATCATCGACTGGCAGCCTTATGATGATGATCATAATCGTAACGGTCAATGTTTTTGATGCTGATCGACATCAATAAGATCAATAGCCGTATTGTTCTTGGCACTTGAATAAATCAGTGCTCATAAAATCAATGAATTAACAAAGCAGTCGACGAACTTGTGGCAAGGAGCTTGTTCCGCTTGAGCGGGCTGCCGCTCCAGCGAGAAGCGCCCACAAAAGGACTGCTAAGCAGCCCTGCGGCAGCAAGCTCCCTCGCCACGGCGCTCATCGTTTTATTGAGTGAGCACCCGGCGGGAGAGACCCAGGCCCTTGAGCCGCTCTATCAGGCGATCAGATCGGTGGCATTGAGGGTATTGACGCCCACGAGCTGGATTTCAAAATCCGCCCCCAGATCGCCGTTGACGTTGCCGTAAAGTATATGGTCGACGAAGCGTAGTTGTCCGGCGGTCGTGAACTCATTCGAGTCGATGAAGCTGAATTTATTGAGCGTAGCGGTCAGGACATTGGCATCGAATTTCGACAGGTCAATTTTGTCGCCCTGGAGGCTGCTGAAGTCGGAAATGACGTCTCGACCACTGCCTATGCCCAGCTCATTCAACGCACTGAAAACAAATCGGTCGGCTCCGACACCGCCGATGAGGGTATCAGTGCCAATGCCGCCAATCAGCGTATCCTGCCCAGCCCCGCCATTGAGCACGTTGTTGCCGGTATTGCCGACGAGTACGTTGCCCAAGGTGTTGCCGRYGGCATTGACGTGGGCAGTGCCAGTCAGGATCAGGTTTTCCAGGTTAGCGCCCAGGCTCCAGCTCACCGAAGAACTCACGGCATCGATTTCGCTGGCCAAGGTGCTGGTTTCGCTGACAACGTCCCCGAGGTTATCGACCACGTAGATATCATTGCCGGCACCACCGTYCAGGATATCCGCGCCGCCCAGGCCATTGAGCACGTTGTTGCCGGCATTTCCGRCGAGTACGTTGCCCAARGTRTTGCCGRYGGCATTGACGTGGGCAGTGCCAGTCAGGATCAGGTTTTCCAGGTTAGCGCCCAGGCTCCAGCTCACCGAAGAACTCACGGCATCGATTTCGCTGGCCAAGGTGCTGGTTTCACTGGCGATGTCCGCAATGTTATCAACCACGTAGATGTCGTTGCCGGCCCCACCGATCATGACATCCTTGCCAGCCAGGCCATTCAGGACATTCCCCAGCGCATTGCCAATCAGGGTGTCGTCATTGGCTGAGCCGACGGCGTTCTCGATTTTAGCGCCGTACGCGATCGCCAGCCCTTCATTGAAGGCCGTCTGGGTGCTGAGGTCCATGAACGCCCGGCCAATTTTGCTGAACTGGCCTTCATTCAAATTGATGCGCACGGCCGCGCTCTGATTGCTCGCATCGATTGTGTCAGTGCCGCCGGCGTCCCAAATCGTCTCGAAAACCGATTGGCTGGCCCCCCAGCTATACGTGTTATTACCGGTCTGCCATTGAGTATTGGCCCCATAGAGACTCTGGATGGCGGCAATGTCCAGCAGCATGGGGGTGGTCGGTTCATAAGAATACGAGGTGTTGTAACTCATGACCGTATTGCTGACATCATCGAACTGACTTGCAAGTACCGTGGCGTTTGACAGGCTTTGGGAGAACGGGTGCTTGAGGCCAAGTGCATGGCCGATCTCATGCATAAAAACCAGGTAGTCGTATGTGCCCTTGTCGGGGGTCGGGCTGTTCGTCACTGGCCCGAGCCAGACATCACCGCCGCTGGGGGTATCTGCGGGAAAATAGCCCCAGGCTGCGGTGTCACTGTCCATATCCAGATAACCGCCGAATCGCAGATCGCCTACGGTGGTGGTGGACTCGCTGACCTGGGTGAATTTGATATTGGCAACCGAGCTCCACATGCTGAGCGCACTGGTAATGCCACTTTGCTGGGCTGACGTCAGGACGTAGCCGGCCTCATACTCATTTTCACTGCTGTAGATGCTGGCAAAACGCGAAGTCTCAGTCATGAAACTGTACGTCAGCGGCGTGGTGAACGTACCGGTGCTCCAGGTGTTGCCCATCCAATAGGTACCGACCAGCAAGCTGTCGACTTGCGCATTGCCGGTCAGCGTTGCCGACGAAGAAAATGAATAACCAACTGGAGTAGGCATGCGAAGCTTCCTGTGAACGATCTGCGGCCTTCCGAAATGCGGCCGCTACAAAGGGTTATTTTGCATCAGAAACAGCGAAAATGATATCACTTAGCCACTATTTGACGCCTTGAATCCGCTAATTATGGCGCAACCAGCCATCCATTAGCCTGGCGAATATCCCCATCTCCCAATCTTCCGCTCCAGCGATGCAGCACCAGCAAGCTGGTCACGAACTTGTATTGGGACTGATAGAAATCACGCCGTGCGCGAAACTCGTCCTTGATACTGTCCAGCACATCGACTGCATTCTTGACGCCATAGCCGAAGGCTTTCTCCGTGGCGACCCGAGACTTTTCAGCCGATTCCAGCGCACGCCGTGTTGCCTTGATCCGGCTGAGTTCGGCCGTCATGCCGAGATAAGCGGTGCGGGTTTCCTTGATGACCTGGCGACGCAAGGCTTCCAGCTCCTGCTGGGCGGCTTCCTTGTCGCTTTCGGAGCTCGATACACGTGCGCGGGTGGAACCGCCGCTGTAGAGCGGCATCTGCAAGTCCAGGGACGCGACGAGGTTGTCCGAGCGAGGCGTCACGGCGCCTTCATAGCCAATATCGCTGCGTTGCGCCGTCAAGTTCAGGCCCAGCCGAGGAAGATGCCCGGCCTTGTTTTCATCGATAGCCGCCTCGGCGGCGCGGACGCTGTGCTCGCGGGCGTGCAGCGCCGGGTTGCTGTCGAGTGCCGTCTGCACCCAGTAGTCCTGCGCTTGCGCCGGCAGGCTGAAGGCTGGATTGTCGCCGATGCGCTTGAACCGCTCGCTGACATCGCGCCCCACCAATTCGGAAATCGCTTCACGGCTGACCAGAACCTTGTTGCTGGCTTCGATCTCGTCAGCCTTGAGCGCATCCACTCGCGCCTCAAGGTCGAGTGCGTCGGTCACCATCGCCATCTGCCGCGCGTACAAGGCCTTGACTCGCTTGAGGTTACGTTCGGTCGCCTCCAGCTCGCTGCGCACCAGCGACAAGTCATCCTCGGCCGCAAGAACAGCGAAGTAACGCTCGGACAGATCGATGCTGGCCTGCACCTGGGTATCGGTCGACTCGTAGCCACTCTGCCGGGTCAATTCGATGTACTTCTGGTAACTGCGCCAGACCTGCGGATCGTAGATCACCTGATTGAGCACCACGGCCATGCGCTTGCCGTTGTACTGGATACGGTTCAGGTCGTCGTCGCGCCGGCCGCGGTTGACACTGCCGCTGGCGTTGAGCTGTGGCAATAATTGACCAAAGGCCGCGCGCTCCTTGCCCTCGCCGCTTCGAACCAGGGCTTGTGCCCGCAGGACACGCGGATCAGCGCCCTGCGCTTCCTGGTGCAATTGCCACAGGTCGACATAAGTATCGTCAGCGAGCGCTCCCAGTGGCATGAAGGCCAGGCACATCGTAATCAGGAACCTCATCTCAGTCCTCGATCAACGAACGGGCGAACACATTGCTCGCCGGCTGTATCAAGTATTGCAACAGCGTTCGCGCGCCCGTGTTGACCAGCACTTCGACCGGCATTCCCGGTACCAGGGTCAGGTTGCCCAGCGTCTGACGCCCTTTGTCCGTCAGTGCCACGCGTGCCAGGTAATAAGCCGTGCCGGTGTCCTTGTTGATCAGGCGGTCGGCGGAAATCTGCACCAACCGTCCTTCGATGACGGGCGTGGTGCTGCTCTTGAACGCGCTGAAACGAATGTCCGCCAGCTTGCCCAACGCGATGCGGTCGATGTCCATCGGCGACACCTGCGCCTCGATGATCAGCTCTTCGTTGGCCGGAACGATGTCCAGCAGCGCAGTGCCTGGGCTGACCACGGCGCCGAGGGTATGGACCGTCATGCCCATGACCATTCCGGACTCGGGCGCGAGGATATCGGTACGTTGATCGCGGTCCTGCAGGGTGGCCAGTCGCTCGCGCAGTTCGTACACCTTGGTCCGTGCATCGCCCAACAGGCCGGCGACTTCGCTGGCGAAGGTCTTTTTCAACTGCAGTATCTTCAATCTCGCCTCGTCGATATGGACATGCGCTTGCGCAATCTCGGACTGGCTTTCAGCTATTTCGGTTTGCAGGCGAGAGAGGCTGCGCTCCTGCTCACGCAGTCGCTGTTTGTCCACATAGCCTTCGGCAAGCAGTGCCCGCAAATCGACTATTTCTTCTTGATAGGAAGCCGCCAGCGCCTGCTTGCTGGCGATGATGGCCTTGAATCCGCGAATCTGTTCTTCGATTTGTCCGATGGTCTTCTCTTGCAAGCCGATTTCGCCCAGCAACGAGGTCCGTCGGGTCTGGAAGATCCGGGCTTCACTGTCGCGGGCCTCTTGCACTCGTGGGTCCGCGGGATCCAGGGCCGGCACCGCCAGAGGCTCGGGCAGTGCGTCACGCTCAGCCTCCAACCGGGCCTGCAATTGAAGCGCGGCAATCAACTGGCTGCGCGTCGTTTCCATTTCCGAACGGGCCTGGGTGTTGTCGAGCACCAGCAACACATCGCCGGTCTTGACCAGGTCACCGTCATGCACACGCAGTTCGCGCACGATGCCGCCCTCAAGGTGCTGCACCGTCTTGCGGTAGCTTTTGACCGTGACCACGCCGGGCGCGAGTGCCGAGCTGTCGAGCGGGGCCAACGCAGCCCAGCCACCGAACAGGCCAAAGGTGACCAGCAGCATGAGGTAGCCGACGCGTCTTACCGGCGTGTCATCGACAAGCAACGCGGTGGATGAGTGTTGACTGTTTTGCATGAAATCGCTCATCCGCTTCCTACAGTTGAATCGAGGCAGCCTGGCGGGCTGCGGGTGTTGCGTCGCGCAAACGGGCCAGGACCTGATCCCGCGGCCCGAACAGACTGAGTTCGCCATGATTGAGAACCAGCAATTTATCCACCTGCGCCAACACCCCGGGTCGATGGGTAATGACAAACACCGTGGCCCTGCTCTGCTTGAGCTTTTGCAGCGCCTCGGCGAGCATTTTTTCGCCGGCCTCATCCAGGTTGGAGTTTGGTTCATCGAGCACCACCAGGCGCGGCTCACCGTACAAGGCGCGCGCCAGGCCGATACGTTGCCGCTGGCCGCCGGACAATCCACCACCATTGGTGCCGATCAAAGTGTCGTAGCCATCGGGCAGTTGCAGCACCAGCTCATGCACACCCGCCATGCGCGCGGCGGCGACCACGGCAGGTGCGTTCACCGGGCCGAAGCGGGAGATGTTCTGGCTGATCGTGCCTTCGAACAACTCGATGTCCTGGGGCAGATAACCGATGTACTGGCCCAACTCCTCCCGACGCCATTGGCTGATGTCCGCGCCGTCCAGGCGTACGGTGCCGGCCAGGCTAGGCCAGACGCCCAGCAGTGCCCTGGCCAGGGTCGACTTTCCAGCGCCGCTGGGACCAATGATGCCCACTACTTCGCCCGCGGCCACCTGAAAGCCCACGCCGCGAATAATCGGCTTACGAGCGTCCGGGGATCCGGCCGAAAGGCCCTCGACGCGAATCGCCCCTTCAGGTGCCGGTAGCGACATGCGCTCAGGTTCGGCGGCAATCTTGAGCAGCAATTCGTGCAGCCGGGCATATTGCGAACGGGCCCCCAGAAAGCCTTTCCACACGCCGATCAGCTGATCGATGGGCGCCAGCGCGCGCCCTAGCAAAATCGAGCCGGCAATCATCAGTCCGGACGAAATCTCGTGATTGATCGTCAGATAGGCGCCCAGGCCCAGCACCAGCGACTGCACGATCTGCCGGAACGTCCTGGACACCGAGGTCATGGTCGCGGCGCGGTCGCTGGCCAGGCTTTGCAGGGCGAGAATCCTATGGGTCCGCCCGCTCCAGTGCTGGCGCAGGCTGGCAAGCATGCCCATGGACTGCACCACTTCGGCATTGCGCAAGCTCTTGTTGGTGAAGGCGGTGGCGGCCATCTGTTCGCGGTTGGCAACTTGCAGCGGTGAGTGGGTAAGCTTTTCGTTGGCAAAGGCCAGCGCGCCCAGCAACACGGCACTCACGACCCCCATCCAGCCGTACCAGGAATGAAACATGAACATGACAGCCAGGTAGATCGGGATCCACGGCGCGTCAAAAAACGCAAACAGGCCGTTGCCGGTCAGGAACTGGCGCAAACCGTTCAGGTCGTTCAAAGGCTGGGCCGTGGCATTCATGCCGCTGGTATTGAGCGCCTGCTTGAAACTGGCGTCGAACAGACGCTGGCTCAGCAGCGTGTCCAGGCGAGTGCTTATCCGTACCATGATTCGCGAACGGACCCACTCCAAACCACCCATTGTGATCATCAACAGCAACATGATCAGCGTCAGCATCAACAGCGTCGACAGGCTGGCGCTTCCTACCGCGCGGTCATACACCTGCAGCATGTAGAACGAAGGAACCAGCATCAGCAAGTTGACGAAAAAACTGAAAAAACCAACGGACAGAAAACTACCTTTGCAGACGGCAAGGGCGCCTTCCAGCTCGGTCCTGTTGTGGGCTGACATGGTTCATTACCTGAGGTCCGATTCTGATCAAACCTGAAAAATCACAAGGGCACAGGTGCGTGAGCGCCTGGAATATCTTTCGACGGACACCACTGGGGCACCCGCGCAATCGGTTCTACCGCGCTGTATCGGCACGTTTGAGCGGTTCTTAAGGAACATTGGTGTAACGGGTATGGGCCATGCGATTACGTCGAGGTTGGGTTGGGGAAGCCTGGTAGCGACTTGGCTTTTCCAGGCGGGCTGGTGAGTATATCCATTTCTGCGGTGTGGGCTGCAGCGGCTTACTTTTGAGATGCCGGAATGCCGGCCCAGGCACAAGCAAAAGCGAGGCGACCTTATAACCCGCCTGTTTTTTGATGATCGCGTTTCCCCTGTGGGAGGGGGCTTGCTCGCGAAAGCGGGTGGTTCAGTTTGCAGTGATGTTGGATGTGATGGCGTCATCGCGAGCAAGCTCGCTCCCACAGGTCCTTGTGTCGTACTCAGACAGTGTGAACACCCGAAACCCCATGTGGGAGCGAGCTTGCTCGCGAAAGCGGTGGTTCAGTTTGCAGTGATGTTGGATGGTGCCGAGGTCATCGCGAGCAAGCTCGCTCCCACAGGTTCTTGTTGGGCACCTCGGCATGGATGCCGAGGTAGCCGCGCTGGGCCATGGATGGCCCCTCGCGGCGGCCCACGGAGCAATGCCTTCGTTCAGGCATGCCGAGCCTAGGCGAGGCACCGAGTGGTGGGGCATGAGCGTTTTGCTTACTTTTGACTGGGCCGGCTCCCGGGCTTCTCAAAAGTGAGCCGCCGTAAGGGCGGAACCCTAAGCAGCCGTTACCGCAGCAACGGATATACACACGCCCCCTAAACCTCAGCCCCCCCAACGACGAAACAACACGCTGGCATTAACCCCACCAAACCCAAACCCATTGGAAAGCGCATAGGTAATCGGCATCTGCCTGGCCTCCAAGCCAACCAGATCAAGCCCCGCAGCGGCCTCGTCAGGATGAACCAGGTTCAGGGTAGGCGGAACGATCTGGTCCCGAAGCGCCAACACCGTAAAAATAGCCTCAATGCCCCCGGCCGCGCCCAGCAGGTGCCCAGTAGCGGATTTGGTAGAGGTAATCGCAACACCGGAGCCCGTGCCGAACACCGAGCGAACGGCGGCCAGTTCACCGCTATCGCCAACCTGGGTAGACGTCGCGTGGGCATTGATATGTTGCACGTCCGAGGGGCTGATAGCAGCCTGGCGCAGCGCCTGTTCCATCGCACGCCGAGCGCCGTTGCCGTCCTCCGGGCCCGCCGTCAGGTGGTAGGCATCGGCGCTGGTGCCATAACCCACCAGTTCCGCCAGGGGCTTGGCCCCGCGTGCCAGGGCATGTTCCAGCGATTCGATCACCAGCACGCCGGCGCCCTCGGCCATGACAAAGCCGTCGCGATCACGGTCGAAGGGACGCGAGGCCTCCTGCGGGCGCTCGGCAAATCCCGTGGACAGCGCGCGAGCCGCCGCGAAGCAGCCCAGGGTGACACGATCGATTGCCGCTTCGGTACCGCCGCACAAGGCGATATCCGCCTCACCGCTCCTGATCAGCCTGGCCGCATCGCCAATCGCCTGCACCCCAGCCGCGCAGGCCGTTACCGGCGCGCCAAGCGGCCCCTTGAAACCATGGCGGATGGAAACGTGCCCCGCCGCCATGTTGGCGAGAAAGGCCGGCGCCGTGAACGGTGACAAGCGACGTGGGCCGCGGGCGTCGGTGGTACGCACGGCATCGGCAATCGCGCCAAAGCCACCCACGCCCGACGAGATGATAGTGGCGGTCCGCTCTTGGTCAGCCGCTTCGGTCGGATGCCAGTTGGCCTGGGCCAGGGCTTCGTCGGCGGCTACCAGAGCGAACTCGATGAAGCGATCCATCTTCTTGCGATCCTTGACCGGGATGATGCGCTCCGGGTCGTAACCGGCGATGGCGTCCTCCTCCAACGACGGCACCTGGCCACCCACCGCCACGCCAGTTCCCTCGGTAATATCGCCAGACAGGATGCGAATGCCGGAGCGCCCGGCCAGCAGGCGCTGCCAGACTTCTTCGACACCACAACCCAACGGGCCGACAATGCCCACGCCGGTGACGACGATGCGTTTTTGACCTTGGGAAGTCATCATTGAAACCTCTTCATATCTCAGTCGATGTTCACTAAAAAGCACAAGTGCGCTGCTTAAGCCTGCACAGCTGTCTGAGCGTGCGCTGAAGGGTCAGGACGGATCCTGAACCAGATGGAATACATCGCCGGCAGGAACACCAGCGTCATGATGGTGCCAACGAACGTGCCGCCGATCAGCGTGTAGGCCAGCGTCCCCCAGAACACCGAATGCGTCAGCGGAATGAAGGCCAGGATCGCCGCCAGCGCCGTCAGCAGTACCGGGCGGGCCCGTTGAACCGTGGCTTCGATGACCGCGTGGAACGGGTCCAGCCCTTCCTGTTTGTTGTGATGGATCTGCCCGATCAGGATCAGTGTGTTGCGCATCAGGATGCCCGAGAGTGCGATCAGGCCGACCAAGGCGTTGATCCCGAACGGCTGCTGGAAAATCAGCAGGGTCGGCACCACCCCAATCAGGCCCAGCGGTGCGGTGAGGAACACCATGATCATTGCCGAGATCGAACGCACCTGCGCGATGATGATCAGCAGCGTCAGGGCCACCATGATCGGCACCAGCGGCACGATCGCCTTGCCGGCCTTGCCCGACTCCTCGATGGCGCCCGCCTGCTCGATCCGGTAGCCGCTCGGCAGCGTCTCGATGACCGGCTGCAGTGCCTTCATGATCGCGCTCGAAACGTCCGGTGGCTGCAAGCCTTCGGCAATGTCGCCGCGTACGGTAATGGTCGGGGTGCGATCACGACGACGAAGAATCGGATCCTCCATGCGCACATCCACTTCACCCACCTGGGACAACGGAATGCGCTGGCCCGCCGCGCCCACCAGGGTGAACCCTTCGATCCTGGCCGGATCGAGGCGAATGTCACCGGCAGCACGACCGACCACCTGCACCGAACGGATGTCCTCGCGAACCGCCGTGATCGGCACCCCCGCGAGCAGGAACTGCAATTGCTGCGCGACGGCATTTGACGTCAGGCCGACCGCCTGCAAACGATCCTGGTCCAGGGTGAAATGCAACGTCGGCGCCAGTTGTCCCCAGTCGGTATTGACGGTTCGCATCAGCGGGCTCGCCTGCATGACATCCTGGACCCGGCCCGCGATCTCGCGCAATTTCGACGGATCAGGCCCCATCACCCGGTAGGCAACCGGAAATGGCGAGTACGGACCGAACACCAGTTGCGTCACCCGGATCCGCGCTTCTGGGGCTAGCCCCTCGGCAGCCGCCTCACGGAGACGGAACTTGAGGATCTCGCGCGCTTCCTGGCTGTCGGTCAATACCACGATCTTGGCAAACGAAGGATCGGGCAGTTCCGGTGCCATCGCCAAATAGAAGCGTGGCGCGCCTTGGCCGATGTAGGCCGTGACGATTTTTGCCTCATCCTGTTTTTGCAACCAGGCCTCGACCTTGGCGGTGGCGGCGCTGGTCTGCTCGATAGAGGTTCCATAGGGCATCTGTACCTCGACCATCACCTCGGGACGGTCGGAGGTCGGGAAGAACTGTTTCTTGACCAGCCCCATGCCGAGAATCGCCACGACAAATGTCGCGATCACGGTGCCGGCCACCCACCACTTGCGCGCGATGACGCGGGTCAGGACCTGACGGAAACGATTGTAGTGGCGGGTGTTGTAGATGGCTGCGTGACCGCCCTCGACCGGCTTGATGTCCGGCAACAGCTTCACCCCCAAGTAAGGGGTGAAGGCCACCGCCACCACCCAGGAAGCGATCAGGGCAATGCCGACGATCCAGAACATGTTGCTGGTGTACTCACCGGCGGTCGACTGGGCGAAGCCGTTAGGCATGAATCCGATGGCCGTCACCAGCGTGCCGGACAGCATCGGCGCAGCCGTATGGCTCCAGGCATACGCGGAGGCCTTGATCCGGTCGTAGCCCTCCTCCATCTTCACCACCATCATCTCGATAGCGATGATGGCGTCGTCCACCAACAGCCCAAGTGCCAGGATCAACGAGCCCAGGGTGATCCGGTCGAAGTTCTTTCCGGTGGCCGCCATCACCACAAACACTATCGCCAGTGTCAACGGTACGGCGGCTGCGACCACAACGCCTACACGCCAGCCCATGCTGAGAAAGCAAACGAGCATTACGACCAGCAGCGCGACAAAAAACTTGACCATGAACTCGCCGACGGCCGAGTCAATGTTCACGGCTTGATCGGTGACCTTGGTCAACGTCATGCCCAGCGGCATGCCTTCATTGATCCTGGCCGTCTCCGCGTCCAGGGCCTTGCCCAGGTCCAGGCCGTTCCAGCCCTCGCGCATCACGACGCCCAGCAACAGCGCTTCTTCGCCGTTATTGCGCACCAGGAAGGTGGCCGGATCTTCATAACCACGCTCAACGGTCGCGACGTCCGAGAGCTTGAGCGTGCGACCTTGAATCGCCAGGGGCGTGTCACGGATTTTTGCCAGTTTATCGAAGGCACCGTCTACCCGGAGCAAGACCTGTGGCCCGTTGGTTTCGATGGAACCGGCGGGCGTGAGTACGTTCTGGCTGTTCAGCGCGGCGAAGATGTCCTGGGGCGAAACGCCCAAAGTGGCCAGCCGGTCATGGGAGAAGGAGACAAAGATGCGTTCGGCCTGCTCGCCGATGATGTTGACCTTTTTCACACCCGCCACGTGCAACAGGCGTTGGCGCAACGCTTCAGCATCGCGCACCAGCAACCGTTGTGGCTCGCCTTTGGCTTTCAGGGCGAAAAGCGCGAACGTCACATCGGAAAACTCATCATTGACCATCGGCCCAATCACGCCCGCTGGCAACTTGAGTGCTTCGTCCTGGAGCTTTTTGCGCGCCTGGTAGAACTCCTCCTGCACTTGCGAAGGTGGCGTGCGATCGACCAGCGACACCATGGTGAAAGCCAGGCCCGGACGGGTGTAGGTTTCCGTGCGGTCGTACCACTTCAGCTCTTGCAGGCGCTTTTCAAGCGGTTCGGCGACCTGGTCCTGCATCTCCTGGGCGGTCGCGCCTGGCCATGCCGTGATGACGGTCAACTGCTTGACCGTAAACGGTGGGTCCTCGGCACGTCCCAGTTGGAAGAACGCCAAGGTGCCTGCGACGGCAATCAGAAAGATCAGGAACACGGTAATGGAGCGCTCGCGAACAGCGAGTGCCGACAGGTTGAGGCTCATGGACGGCCCCCGGCAACCTTCACGTCACCCGGTTGAGCCAGCCGCACTTGCTCACCTTCACGCAACAGGTGGGCGCCGAGCCCGACAATACGCTCGCCCACATTGAGCTTGCCGGCGACTCGCGCAGCGTCATCGCTCAAACTCAGGATTTGCACAGGTCGCCAGGTGACTTTCGCCGGTTCCCCGTCTATGACCCACACGCCGGTGCCGGTGCCCGGGTCAAAAACGGCAGCGATCGGCACTTGCAGCGCCTGCCGTTGCGCGCTGTCTTCGGCGATGCGAAGGGTGACGGTCGAACCCAGCGGCGCAGTGGCCAGCGCGCCCTCCAGCACATACCGAGCCTCGAAGGTACGCGTCACACGATCAGCCGAATCCGACAGCAGCCTCAGCTTCGCGGTGACCGCCCTCGTGGTAACGCCATAAAGCGTCGCCTGTGCGGCGGAGCCTGCGGCAGGCCGCAAGGTCTCGGGCAATTGCACAACGGCTTCACGCTGCCCTGCCCGCGCCAGTCGAACCACGGTTTGCCCGGGGCTGACGACTTGCCCAGGCTCGGCGAGCGTGTCCATCACCACGCCGTCGGCATCGGCGAGCAACACGGCATAACCAGACGCGTTCTGGGCGACGTCGGCCTGCGCTTGTGCGGCGCTCAGTTGTGCCTTGGCGGTATCGGCAGCGGCTTTGATCTGATCGTAGCCCGATGCAGAAATAGCACCTGCGGCGACCAGGTCGCGATAGCGTGCCTCGTCATCGGCGGTCTGCTTGGCCCGGGCCCGGGCGGCAGCGACCGCCTCTTGTTGGGCTCGCGCCTGCAGCCCCAGGTCGATGGGGTCGAGGCGCATCAACGGCTGCCCCCGTTTGACGGCCTGCCCGCTATCGACCAGGCGCTCAAGCACCTTGCCCGCTACCCGAAAGCCCAGGTCGCTCTGGACCCGAGCCGCCACGACGCCGGTAAAAGATCGCGAGAGATCAGACGAACCCTGGACTTCAGAGACCCGTACCAAGGGCGCAAGCGTGCGTGGATCTTTAGCGGTGGATGAGTCGCCACACGCCGTCAGGACGAGAGGCAACAAGCAAACGGCAAAGGTGACAGGTCGAAGCCGGAGCATAGGTTCCCTTTTGGGCAGATAGGACAGGAGCCTCATTCTCAATCTAGTGACCATTACTGTCAATCGTCACAAGCCATCACATTGCATTGGTTGCAGCAATGCTTGTCGATTAACAGATCATATTGCCGCTGCGTCCTATGAGTGTTCATTGACAGATTGTGACCACAATATAATATGGTCACAAACCATCCATGGCTCCAGGAGTCTCAATGTCGCCCCTCCACCCCGCCGCTTTGCTGGTGAGCTTCAGCTTGATGACAGGTTGCACGGTCGGTCCGGACTACCAGCGTCCGGACGCTGCGCTGGCGCATCGTTACCTGGGCCAGGCGTCTGTCGAGCAGAGGTCTGCAGCGACATCGGCCAGCCTCGTCACGTGGTGGGAAGGCTTTGCTGACCCAGTGCTCAGCGACCTGATTGCCCAGGCACTTGAGCAGAACCTGGACCTGGCGCAGGCTTCGGCCCGTGTCACCCAGGCACGAGCAGGCCTGGGTGCTGCAAATGCCGCGTTATTGCCCTCTGGAAACATCAACGGCCAGGCCGCGCGCTCATACCAATCCGTGGAAACTCCCCTTGGCCAAGTGCTGAACTCGACACCCGGATACAATCGATACGGGAACGCCTACGAACTCAATGTGGGGGCCAGCTGGGAAATCGACCTCTTCGGCGGCCTGCGCCGTGGACGCGAGGCCGCATTGGCCCAATACCAAGCTAGCGAGGCAGGCGTCGCGGCGACACGACTGGTCGTTGCCGCGCAGACCGCCGATCTCTACATCACTGCCCGCGGGTTGCAGGCGCGGCTGGACATCGCCAATCGACAAGTCAAGACGCAGCAGGATCTGTTGGAGAAAGCCCAACTCCTCTACAGCAAGGGCCTTGCGGCCAGCTATCAGGTTCATCAGGTCGAGGGCGCCCTGTCACAGGTCCAGGCGACGGTGCCCGTGCTGCAGACCGGCCTGGACGCTGCCATGAATGCGCTAGATGTCATGCTTGGCACGTCGCCCGGTACCCATCGCACGCAACTGGCGAACGGACGAAGCATCCCTCTGGCGCCACAGATAACGACCATGGGCACCCCCGCTGACCTGCTGCGCCGCCGACCAGACCTGATCGTGGCCGAGCGCCGTCTTGCCGCCTCCAATGCACGTATCGGCGAAGCCGTCGCTGAGTACTACCCGAAATTCTCCCTCAGTGCGTTGCTGGGCAGTGCCACAGCGGTTTCCGCGGGCAACCTGTTCACCGGCGACGCCAGCCAGGCGGTTGGCGCTCTGGGCCTGCGCTGGAGACTCTTCGACTTTGGCCGCATCAATGCGCAAATCGATCAGGCCAAGGGCCAGGAAGCCGAAGCACTGGCGGCTTACCGCCAGTCCGCATTGCGCGCCACCGAGGACGTCGAGAACGCCTTCTCCGCGCTGGTGAATCGAGAATCCCAGGCGAGCACCCTCACCCAGGGCGAAACCTCGCTGACGCAGGCCCGCCAATCGTCATTCATTGCCTATCAGAAAGGCACAGCCAGCCTGATCGATGTCCTGAATGCCGATGCGACGCTGCTGCAAGTCTCCGATGCACGGGCGCAAGCACGCACAGAATCGGCACGGGCGGCGGTGGCCGCATTCAGGGCGCTCGGTGGTGGCTGGCAGCCTCCTGAGGCCCAGCCGGTGGCGACTCGCTGAGTTGACCAAATCACCCAACGCTTGCAGCCCTTCTCCTTCAGCTCACAACCAGAGACCAACGACATGAAACCGAACGAACGCTCCTGGGTGCTCATCACTGGCGCCTCAAGCGGATTTGGCGAAGAGTTTGCCCGGCAATACGCAGCACAAGGGAAATCGCTCGTCCTGGTAGCGCGCAGGCTGGATAAGCTCGAAGCGTTATCCGCTCAGTTGCGCGAACGCTTCGCCATTGATGTGCTCGTCGAGCAAGTAGACCTGTCGTCGATCCCCGCGGTCATCGAACTGCATAAGCGTCTGAGCGAGCGAAAAATAGTGGTCGATGTGCTCATCAACAATGCGGGACATGGACTGCAAGGGCCTTTTCTGGATCAGCCTCTGGATCGTTCCCTGGCCATGATTGATCTGGATATCGCCAGCCTGACGGCCCTGACTCACGTCTTCGCGGCAGACATGCGAGTCCGCAAGCGTGGACACATCCTGATGGTCGCCAGCCTGCTGTCTTTTCAAGGCGTGAAGAATTTTGCCGTTTACTCTGCCGCTAAAGCTTACGTGCTGCGCTTCTCTGATGCGTTGCATCGTGAACTCAAAAGCGACGGCGTCATCGTGACGGCACTTTGTCCAGGGATGTCGGATACAGGGTTTGCGCAAAGCGCCAGGCAAACGATTACGCCAGCCTTGAAAATGGTCATGATGCAGCCACAACCCGTGGTCCGCGCAGGCATTCGAGCACTGCAAGCCGGACGATTGAGTGTCGTGCCGGGCTTTGGCAACAAGGCAATGACCGTCCTGACCTGGGCCACGCCGCGTCGGTTTCACCAAGGTCTCATGGCACGCATCATGGGAGCCTGAAAGGATGGCGAAGCGCTCTGAAAGCCGGGAGTCAGCCTATACTCCCGGCCGGTAAAGCGGCACTCGATCAGAAGCGATAGCTAACGGAAGTACCCAGGCCGCTCGCACTGTTCCTGTACTTGGAGCTGTAGGCACCTCGGGCTGGCGGGGTTTCGTTGACCCGTACGCTCTCCTCCCACAGATAGGAATAAGCGACGTCGATCGTGACGTTGTCCACTGGCGTCCAGCCGGCGCCGAAACTGACGATTTTTCGGTCGCCAGTAGGAATCCGTGGCCCACGGTTGGTGTTGTTGGCGGGCGACTGGTCGACCGAGAAGCCTGCGCGTAACACCCACTGGCTGTTCAACTGATACGCCGTGCCAATGGCGTGAGCCCACGTGTCGTGCCAGTTCTGCTCTTCGGTAATGGTGCCCAGYGCACCGCTCAATAAAGGTGGCAAGCCCGTATTCTCGATGGTCAGCTCCTTGAAGCGACTCCAGCGTGTCCAGGTGCTGCCCGCGTACAGGGTCCAGTCGTTGTCGAGCTGGTGCGTCACCGAGAAGTCCACGGACTCCGGGGTGTCCACATCCAGTGAAGCATCATAGCTGCGCCCGCTAAGCCCTATCACACTGAAGATGCCGTTACTGACCTTGGTCTTGGCGTCCAGGTGGTAGCTGACCTTGGAATGGTAGGTCAAGCCCACACGGGTTCGATCCGTCGCCTGCACCAGCACTCCGGCATTGAAACCAAGGGCCGTATCGTCGCCGTTGCTTTTGAGTTTTCCATCATTGCGACCCGGACTCAGTGGGTTGGGCACTGTGCCGGTTATCTCGCCACTGATACGGTTGACCGTCGGACCGAACCCGATCGAAACCCTGTCATTGAAGGCATAGCTGATGGTGGGCTGGAACGTGAGCGTCGTGACCTCGCTTTTGTTGCCGTAATAGCGCCCGGCAAAGTCGCTGCCGTAATCGGTAATCAGGCCGAACGGCACATAGAAACCCACGCCGAACGCCCAATGTTCATCGATGGGCTTGACGTAGTAACCCATGGGTACGGTGGTCGTGGGCACGACGTCGCCGTCCTCCTGGCCGCCAAAGGTACTGCGGGTCTGGCTGATGTCATTCTTCGCGAAGAGCGTCGCCGCCCCCAGGCTCACCTGCTCTGATTTCAGACGAGACATGCCCGCGGGGTTGCCGAAGACGGTGCTCGCGTCCTCGGCCGAGGACGAGCGACCGGCAAACCCCGATCCCATCCCGCTGATGCTCTGTTCATTGAGGGCAAAACCGCTTGCAAGCGCATGAGAAGTGGCGAACGCAACGACGAGGCCCACGGGGGCCTTGAGTATTATTTTTTTCATTATTGGGACTCTGGATTGGAACTCTGGGGGCTGCAGCCTGGGTTGTTTGGACTAGGTAAAAATCGCCACCGTCTGGCGCGCCCAAAGCACGCGGCGGCCGCTTTCGTCCCATATTTCCATGTCCTGTAGCGAGTACCCTTCCAGTGCCTGCTGGCTGAAAGAGCTGACAAGAAACCATTCGCCGACAGCGGCTGGCTGCGGCAGGTCAATCATCCAGGACGCGGAGCTGATAGCGGCGGGTTCGGTAAAGCAGGTCATGGCCGCCGGCGGCAAACTGTCAGCCAGTGCAATCAGGGCAACGGCCGGGTCCACGCCCTGGGCATCCAGATGGCGTACCCACATCAATAATTCGGGACTTTCAGCACCGGACACCGGCAGCGAACCGCCCGCAGGACGCATCTCGAAGTTATAAGCACAGGCCGGAGCAATCTTGCTGTCCAGCGCCAGGGTGGCGTAGTGGGACGGTCCCGCCACAAACGGCCGGCCCCAGGAGTCGTGCGCAATCCTGCTCGCCCGGGGCTGGGCGAACAGCAGGATCGTGCGCAACGCCAGGTCATCACCCGACAGACAGTCGACTGATACCGAGGTGACTGATCGCCCTTGGCGCAACACGCTTACATCGAACGTCTGGGCCTGTGTCACCGGGGCGATGAACGACACCTGGGCGGACTTGAACGCAGGGAAGTCCGCCGGACGTTCCCGCAAGACCGCCTGCAACGACAACGCCGCTGAAAGCCCGCCAAAGATGGTACGACGTTGCTGCCAGTTGGGCGGAGAAACAAAGGGGGCGTCTGGATCGAATTGCTGCAGCAGTTTGGCAAAGCTCGTCATACCGACGCCCCAGGCTAAGAGCAGATGCGTCATATTTATTCATGTGACCATTTGTGTCAATAGTCACGAACTGGATAAATAAAGGCGACCATCAGCCGCTGGAGCAAGAGGTGAATCGGATGGGTAAAGGCGTCGCCTGCGATGGCCTGGGTGCAATCTTCAGCCACAGCTCAAGGCATGAGGCTGCGCAAGATCAGGTTGCAGGTGAGCGTGGGGGCAACCTCGACGTAATCGAGGCTGTACTGCAGCAGCAAGGGATTGACGAAAGGCCGCAGCGCCAGATGGATCGCGTCTACGGTTTCGTCCAGTGGCGTCTTGCGTTCGAACTCGCCCAATTCCCGTCCCTCGCGCACGATTTGCAACACGAAACTCTTG
This sequence comes from Pseudomonas sp. KB_12, assembly GCF_052114545.1. Taxonomy (NCBI): domain Bacteria; kingdom Pseudomonadati; phylum Pseudomonadota; class Gammaproteobacteria; order Pseudomonadales; family Pseudomonadaceae; genus Pseudomonas; species Pseudomonas sp. KB_12. Next base: position 65,556 of record NZ_JBFREY010000013.1, read on the forward strand.
ATCCGAGCGTTATAGACTTGCGAACTGGGCCATTGCTCCGACGCGGAAAACGCCGCAATGTCATAGAGCTTGCGATCATTGAAAAACAGATTTACGCCTGTGGTGATCAGGGCCTTGACCAGGCGGCGAAAACGCTCCGTCGCTGAAAGCCCGTCTTCGCTGATGGCCTGCTCCACCGCCGCGACGATTTCTGCCAGGCACTGGCTGCAGATGGCCTCGCCAATCGCCTGCTTGGAGTCGAAGAACTTGTAGATGTAGGCCTTGGAGAACCCGATGGCCTTGGCCAGGTCGGACACCGTGGTCTTGCCATAGCCGTATTGACTGAAATGCTCGTTGGCCGCCGCGACAATCTGGTTTCGAATGTCGTGATCGGCGGGGCCGCGGGTGCTGGGCGAAGGTATTGAGGGCTGGTTCATGGGAGCAGCTTACGCATCCTGAGGAGGGTTGACAATCCGTGACCAAATTGTAATTTAGTCATAAACCGCTCAAGACTCATGAATGGCATTCGCATGTATTTGCCTATTTTCCCATCTAGCCTCTGGCCAGACCGATACCTATCGCTGAGAGCCTTATTTCGATATTGGAGAGGATGCAACGACAGAGGCCGAAACATTCAACGCAGTACCGCAGGCTTGAGCACCTCCTCGCACCACTGACGGAAATGAGTCGGCGTGGTCGATTGAGGCGTTCGCAATTGAGCCTTATCGAGTCCATTGTTCTTCGCGACCATCATATCCAGCACACCCTGCGCCATTGCGGGCGACATGCCAGCCCCCAGCAAGCCATCCTTGAAATCGTTGTAGGCCACTTGCTGGAAACGCACAGGTTTGCCCAGCACCTCGGAAATGATTTGCGCCATGTCATTGAACGACACGTCCTCAGGACCCAGTACGGGCACGTCGTCGTAACCGGTCCAGTCTCGGTCCATCAACAGCTTGGCAGCAACGGCGGCGATGTCGCGAGTGGCGCAGGTGGGCAGTTTCAGATCCCCTGACACTGGCGAGTAAAACACCCCCGCGTCTCTGATGGAGTCAACATGGCGCAGGATGTTGTCCATGAACGTCGGCATCGCCAGTGCACGATAATTTACCCCTGTGCTGGCGATGAGATCATCCATCGCCAGAGAGGCTGACACCAGGCCGGCATTACCTGCAACCCCGCGCCCCAGGCCGGAGACACCGACAACATGTCCGACAGCATGGCGCTTGATCGCGCGACAAGCCGCCTGGCTGAAGTCCAGGTAAGCCGCCTCGACACTGAGCGCACGAGGATCAGGGGGAACCAGCCAGAACACCGAGTCGGCGCCTCGAAAAGCACGATCGACAACCTCGTCATCGCTGTGAGAACCCGCAACGACTTCGACGCGCTCCAGGGTATGCGCGGGCAGCCGCGAAGGATCGCGGGCTATCACACGAACCGACGCACGTTCAGCGAGAAGCCGTTCAAGCACCTGGCTACCAATATTACTGGTTGGGGCGGTGACAACTATCATGATGCACTCCATTCGACAGGCCGTATCAACAGGCCTGAGTGCGCACACAGTAGTCGCGAGGATCGATACGATCTATGCTCCAGCGTCCCAAGTTTCTTTGCCATCGTCCGGAATGCCCATGGATCCGCTTTCAGACCTCCTCTCGCTCTTCAGGCCACACAGTTACTCCTCCGCGGGGTTGGACGCTGGCGGAGAATGGGCAATTCAGTTCAGCACCTTTGACGCCAACAAATTCAATGCCGTTATTTCCGGCCGGTGCTGGCTGGTCATGGACGGCATTCCCGAGCCTATAAGGCTGGAGACCGGCGATTGCTTCCTGATACCCGCAGGGGGACGACGGTTTCGCCTGGCTAGCGATCTCGCCTTGCCCACCGTCGATGCCAGCAACCTCTTTCCTGCGACTCGTGCCGACGGCATCGTGACCTACAACGGCGGTGGCGATTGTTTTCTTGCCGGCAGTCGTTTTACGTTAGCCGCCGAACATGCCCAGTTCCTCATGGGCCAGCTCCCGCCTATCGTGCACATTCGCAACAGCTCGGCGCAGGCCGATCTGCGCTGGTCACTGGAGCGGATGCGATACGAATTGCGCGAAAACCAACCGGGAGGTTCATTACTCGTCAAGCACCTGGCGCACATCATGCTGATTCAGGCCCTGCGAGCGCACCTCGCGCAAGGAGCAACAGAGCATGTCGGTTGGTTTTACGCCTTGGCCGATAGAACCATCGGGACCGCGATCGAAGCCATGCATAGTCAACCCTCCCATCGCTGGACGTTGCAGGCATTAGCCAAGCGCGCCGGACTATCGCGGTCCAGCTTTGCTCTCAGGTTCAAGGCGAAGGTCGGCACCTCACCCATGGAATACCTGGGACGTTGGCGAATGCTGCTGGCGGCGGACAAGTTGTTGAATGCCAACGACTCGATATCATCCATCGCCTTGTCACTCGGTTATGAGTCGGACAGCGCGTTCAGCACCGCTTTCAAACGCATCATGGGGTGTTCGCCCCGGCTCTACGCGGCACGAATGGCAAACCCCGCGCAGAATCAGCTGCTCCCTTGACATCAAAAGGCACAACACCATCGTGCCTTTGTTTTGATCATTTCGCGAAAAGCTGGCTCATATCCTTGAACGCCTTGAATTCCAGCGCATTACCGCAAGGATCGAACAGAAACATCGTGGCCTGCTCCCCCACCTGCCCTTTGAAACGTATGTAAGGCTCGATCACAAACTCGGTGCCAAAGGATTTCAGCCGCTCGGCCAGCGCCTCCCACTCCTGCCAACCCAGAATGATGCCGAAGTGAGGCACCGGCACGTCGTGCCCATCTACCGGGTTGCTGTGGACACTCTCTTGGGAAGCGGTCTTTGGCTGTTCATGAATAACCAACTGATGACCGTAGAAGTTGAAGTCGACCCAGTGGGCGCTGGAGCGGCCCTCTTGCAACCCAAACACCTCGCCATAAAAGGCCCGAGCGCCTGGAAGGTCATAAACAGGGATTGCGAGGTGGAAGGGAGAAAGGCTCATCAGGGCTCCTGCTGCTTTTGTAAGGACCGGGCCATCGTAAGGCCGGGCTAAAAACAAGAAAAACAATATATTTCTCTCAGTAACACAATTAATATTTGTGAATGATCAAAGAACTCAAGACCCTTATCGCCGTAGCACGGGAAGGTACTTTCGCTGCCGCAGGCAATAAAATCGGCCTCACCCAGGCGGCGGTCAGCGCGCAGATCCAGCGTCTGGAGGCCGAGCTTGGCTTCGAGATTTTCGACCGCAAGGGACGCTCGGCTCATCTCAATCGGATGGGCCATCAAATACTCTTGCAAGCCCAGGAATTGTTGCGCCTTTACGACAATCTTGGCGCGAGCCCTGCCGGGCTTGCCCCCAGTGTCCTGGTGAACATTGGCGCTATCGCTTCGGTGCAGCGCTCCTTCCTGCCAGACGCGCTCGCCAGGTTTCACCAGCAATGTCCGCAGTGCCGCACGCGGGTCCTTCCCGGCGTGTCGATGGAGTTGATCAACCTGGTGGATGCCGGCGAAATCGACATGGCCGCCATCATCCGCCCGCCTTTCTCGCTGCAAAGCGATCTGCGCTGGATGACGCTGGCGCTGGAGCCGTATCGACTGATCGTTCCGAGCGCGCTCCCCGGAGACGACTGGGCCGAACTGCTTGGCAGCCAACCCTTCATTCGTTATGACCGGGCGTCATTCGGCGGCCGGCAGGTGGACCGTTTCCTGCGCAAGATGCATTTCGCCTTGCATGAAGTCAGCGAGCTGGATGAACTGGAGGCCATCATCAAGCTGGTTGGAAACGGCGTCGGTGTGGCCCTGGTGCCGCAAACCGCGACCCACCGCAAATGGCCTGAGGGTGTACGCGCCCTCGACCTCGCGGAGCACACCTTCCACCGTGATGTCGGGCTCGTCCATCGAACTCGACCAAGCCTTGCCGAACCGGCGGAGATACTGGTGCAACTGATTGCGGCGCAAGCCCAGGCCGACGTTGGGCTCATCCCATAGTCCTGTCCGCAAAAGAACGCGTGGCGCACTTCCTTCAAACAATCTTCCTCACGAAGCTATCGGCCAATACCACCTGATTGCGGCCCCGCTCCTTGGCACTGTAAAGGGCTTGATCGGCCTGCTTGAGCAGTTCGTCTGCCGTCCCCTCCTTGATGAACGCCATCACTGCCAGGCCAATACTCACGGTCACCATGCCGAACGGTGACATTTCGTGGGGCAGTGCCAGGTCTTGCGTCGCTTGGCAAATGGCCTGGGCATGCTCCAAGGCCTTGTCGATCCCCGTGCTGGTGCTGGTGATGAGCACAAATTCCTCGCCGCCGTAACGCGCCAGCCGATCACCCGCCCGCTGGGCATGGGTCTTCAGTGCCTGGGCGACCCTGCGCAAGCAGTCGTCACCCGCCTGATGCCCGTAGTGGTCGTTATATTTCTTGAAATAGTCGACGTCGATCAGCATCAGTGACAGCACGGTGCCTGCACGCAAGCTGCGCCGCCATTCACTGTGCAGCACTTCATCGAAATAGCGACGATTGGCAATACCGGTCAAGCCGTCGGTGTTGCTCAGCTCATACAATTGTCGATTGGCTTTTTCGAGTTCGGCGGTGCGGCCCTGCACCTTGAGTTCCAGATGTTCATGGGCGTCCTGGACCCGCTCGACCATTTTGGCAAAGGCGCGGGCCAACTCACCGATTTCGTCAGAGGAGTGGGTTGGCAACTGCTGGGCACGCAGGCGCTCCTTGCTTATCCCAAGGAGTCGCGCCGCCTGGATCAAGCGGAACAGCGGCGCCGCCACCTGTTTTTGCAGAATGGAACGCAAGATGAAGATTTCCACCAACAGGGTCAGCAGCCCAAGAATAACCACGATCGCCAGGTTATCCAGCACCGCCGGGGTCATCAGCTTGCGCGGGTAATGGACAGCCAGCGCCCAAGGCGTATCGGCAATGAGGCCTATCGCGACGATGTCGTCTTGGGTCTGGACGATCCGCGCCTGGCCAGGCGCCAGCGCGGGAACGGCTTCGAGCAACGGGTAGTATTGAGCCATCTTGAGCGACTGGATGGATGCCTTGCCCTCGCTGCTCTTGACCTGTTCCATGACGCCCGGATGGTAGATCAGCGTGCCTTCATCATTGGCGATGAACAGTGTGCTATACGCACCGTGCATGGCGGGCTTGGCGGTACGTTTCATCAGCTCATCAAGCAGCACATCGACACACGCCAGGATACGGTGCTTGCCGGACCCATCGGCCACATCGGGCGTGGCGATGGTCGTCATCCAGGCATTGTTGGAGAAATCCCAATACATGCGGGTAAACAGTGTGTCGTTGCCGGGCGTGCCGAATCCGCGCTCATAGAACTCATAGGTTTCCAGCTTGAGGGCTTCGGGCCCCGAGTAGGTGAATACCTTGGCGATGTCGGCGTCCTGATAGATGGGGAAGCCTTTTTCGGGCACCACGCCGTAGAAATTGAATAGACGGCCCTTGGTGCTGGAACCGTACTTGTGGGACAGGATGTAGGACAGGGCAAAACGCGCCTTGGTGTCGTCGTTGGGCGCGATGTCAGGCGCGTAGGTCGCAGACATCTCGGCAAAGCGGCGCCCGTCGGCCAACGGCTGGCCTTCGAACAGCTGAGGGCGCTGCGTATAGGAGCCGTCTTCGTGACGGTAGAATATCTGCTGGAAGTCGTTCACCAGCCTGGCTTGCATGCCAGGGCGAGACAGGATTTCCTTGAACTCATTGAGAAAGTTCTGTTGCAGATCCTTGATTTCACGAAACGGCAAGGCTTCGCGCTGCAAGGACTGCTCGGTAGACAACAGCAACTGCCCGGTCACCTCTCTTTCGATCGAGGTCGAGTTGACATAATAGGAAATCGCCCCCGCGCTCAACGACACCAAGCCAATGCGGAATATGGCAAGACGCAGTGCGCGCGTGGTGAGCGAGTTCTTACGGGATACGACCTCAGGGGATTCTTGCACCATCTATCAACTTCCTTTACTGACCCCGCACCGAAACCTGCGATCCCCCTTTTATGCAGAGGGCGATGACGCTTGATCGGTAAAACTGGGTTACTGCCGAGGGCCAGAGATTTACCCCCTCTCAATATGTAACGGACCCGTTGCTCCGTTACTTGAGCGGTTTGCCGATAAATAAAGTGGGTGGACATTCCAATCATCCGCATGGGTGCTAACGGCCTTTGAATTAACCGCCTTGATCCGGTATCGACTCAAGGTTTTTATCGACGGGATGATCTATACCTTCAGAGACACGCGGTCAGGCCAATGCAACAGACTGACGTGTCCAGATAAACGACTGCGGCGAACCCGCGCGGGATGCGCCGCATCACATAAAATCGGCCTGCAGCACGCTGCTCCCGGCGCCGCCTCGTAGAATGACGCCCCCACTTTTCCATGCCTGAAGTATCGATCATGAGCCCGAGCAAACGCGTCTTGAATGCACCCACCAGAGCGCTATCCAGGCTTTGTCTGTTGTTACCGCTGTTGGTTGTCAGCAACGCACGCGGTGAACCCTTGGAGATAGAACTGCATATCCTCGACGCACCGCCGCTGACATTCGTCGACGACCCCAGGGGCCACGGAATCGTCGGCGATGTCGCCGTGGCGGCCATGACCAAGGCCGGGTATGCCGTGAAAATCCATGTGCTCCCCTGGGCCAGGGCACAAAAGCACGTCAGTGAAGAACATGACCACTTGATCACACCCCTCTCGCGCATCCCCACCCGCGAGGATCGCTTCACCTGGATCGCCTCGATCATGCCCATGGAGCGCGCTTTTTTCAGCCTTGAGCGGCGCGTGAGCAGCTTCGCCCAAGCGAAGGAAACCTACCGCAAGATCGGCGTCGGCCTGGGCAGCGCACAGGAAGATATCCTGCGCACCGAAGGGTTCAGCGATGAACAGATCTATCCGCTGGCCATTGGCGACAACCCCGCCCAAATGCTGTTGATGGGGCGTATCGATGCCTGGTTCAACGGCGTGCCGGAGAGTCTGTACATCTGGCCGAAGGTGTCCAAGCGCAAACTGCTCATGAGCAAGGTCGGCAGCAGCGCTGACCTTTACCTGGCCTGCTCGAAGCAATGCTCGCCAAAAATGGTCGAGGATTTGCGCGAAGCGGTTGAAGCGCTTCGCGCGGATGGGACAGTCAAGCGGGTCCATGATGTTTATTTGCCGCAGTAGACTGCAATCATCAATACATTTGATAGCAAGCGCTCTTACTCTCGTTCGACCGTAGGAGCTGTGTAGGAGCTGTCGAGTGCAACGAGGCTGCGATCTTTCCCCTGCCCATTGAGTCCAGAGCGAAAGATCAAGATCAAAAGATCGCAGGCTTCGCCAGCTCCTACAGAACCCCACGGGAGCAAGCTCCCTCGCCACGGCTTCCCTTGCTTTGTCCAAAGTGCCCCGCACTCCCGGACTAGAGGCCTTATCGATGGCTTATATCATTCTGAGTGATAGTTACCTTTGCTTCATTCGATTCGTTCCTCTGCCTTGCGCCACGCATCATCCGCCCATTCTCAATACATTGGCGGATGCTATCCATGGAACATTCACTTTCAAAACTGCGTTTTCCCCTCGCGCTGCTGGCGGTGCTGGTGATGAGCGCCTGCGGCAAGACTCCCGACACGGCAGCGTCCATGCCGCCGGCCAAAGTCAGTGTGGCCAAGGTATTGGAGCAACCTGTCAACGAATGGGATGAGTTCACCGGGCGCCTTGAAGCGCCGGAAACCGTCGAGATCCGCCCACGGGTTTCCGGGCAGATCGACGAAGTGGCCTTCACCGAAGGTGCACTGGTCAAGAAAGGCGACCTGTTGTTCCAGATCGACCCACGCCCCTTCCAGGCTGAAGTACGTCGTCTCGAAGCCCAACTGGCCCAAGCCCGCGCCACCGCCACCCGCAGCGAGAACGAAGCCCAGCGTGGCGAACGCCTGCGCTTGAGCAATGCCATTTCCGCCGAGCTGGCCGACTCGCGCACCAGCGCCGCCCAGGAAGCCCGCGCCGCCGCAGCGGCCATCCAGGCACAATTGGACCTGGCCAAGCTGAACCTGAGCTTCACCCGGGTGACCTCGCCCATCAGCGGTCGCGTCAGCCGGGCGGCCATCACCGCCGGCAACCTGGTGACCGCCGACGTCACCCCGCTCACCAGCGTGGTCTCCACGGACAAGGTCTACGCCTACTTCGATGCCGACGAACGTGTCTTCCTCAAGTACACCCAACTTGCCCGCCAGGGCCAGCGCGGCCAGGCCACACCGGTCTACATGGGCCTGTCCAACGAAGACGGCAACCCGCACCAGGGCCAGATGAACTTCGTTGACAACCAGGTCAACCCGCAGACCGGCACCATCCGCGGTCGCGCCGTGTTCGACAACAAGGACGGCGCCTACACCCCAGGCCTCTATGCCCGTCTGAAGCTGGTGGGCAGCGGCACTTACGCCGCCGTGCTGATCAACGACGAAGCCGTCGGCACCGACCTGGGCAAGAAATTCGTGCTGGTGATGGACGCCGAGAACAAGCCGGCCTATCGCGCCGTCGAACTGGGTCCGAAGATCGAAGGCCTGCGCATCGTGCGCAGCGGCCTGAGCAAGAACGACACCATCATCGTCAAAGGGCTGCAACGAGCTCGTCCAGGTGCACCGGTCACGCCTGAAACCGTGCCGATGGCCAGCGATGAAACCATCGCCGCCCTGGCACAACAACGTAAAGCGCTCGAAGCCAGCAACCTGCCCCAAGTCGCGCCATCCAAGGACGCGTCAGGGGCGGCAGGCAAATTGGCCGCTGCCACCCCACGCGGTTAAGGGACTGAATCCAAGATGAAATTTTCCCAGTTCTTCATTTCGCGGCCGATCTTCGCAGCAGTGCTTTCGCTGCTGATCCTGATCGCCGGCGCCATCTCGCTGTTCCAATTGCCGATCAGCGAATACCCGGAAGTCGTGCCGCCGACCGTGGTCGTGCGCGCCAACTTCCCGGGCGCCAACCCCAAGGTCATCGGCGAGACCGTGGCCGCGCCCCTGGAGCAAGCCATCACCGGCGTCGAGAACATGCTGTACATGTCCTCGCAATCCACCGCTGACGGCAAGATCACCCTGACCATCACCTTTGCCCTGGGCACCGACCTGGACAACGCCCAGGTGCAGGTGCAGAACCGCGTCACCCGGACCGAGCCCAAGCTGCCGGAAGAAGTGACCCGGATCGGCATCACGGTGGACAAGGCATCGCCCGACCTGACCATGGTCGTGCACTTGACCTCGCCGGACAAACGCTACGACATGCTCTACCTGTCCAACTACGCCCTGCTCAACATCAAGGATGAGCTGGCGCGCCTGGGCGGCGTGGGTGATGTGCAGCTGTTCGGCATGGGTGACTACTCCCTGCGAGTCTGGCTGGATCCGAACAAGACCGCTTCGCGCAACCTGACCGCCACCGACGTGGTCACCGCGATCCGTGAACAGAACCGCCAGGTGGCTGCCGGCGCCCTGGGTGCACCGCCAGCGCCGAATGCCCAGGCCTTCCAGTTGTCGATCAATACCCAGGGTCGCCTGGTGAATGAAGAAGAGTTCGAGAACATCATCATTCGTTCCGGTGCCAACGGTGAGATCACTCGCCTGAAGGACATCGCCCGGGTCGAACTGGGTTCCAGCCAATACGCCCTGCGTTCGTTGCTGGACAACCAGCCGGCGGTGGCGATTCCGATCTTCCAGCGTCCGGGCTCCAACGCCATCCAGATCTCCAACGACGTCCGCGAGAAGATGGAAGAGTTGAAGAAGGGCTTCCCGGCCGGGATGGACTACAGCATCGTCTATGACCCGACGATCTTCGTCCGTGGCTCCATCGAGGCAGTGGTACATACCCTGTTCGAAGCACTGATTCTCGTGGTGCTGGTGGTGATCCTGTTCCTGCAGACCTGGCGCGCCTCGATCATTCCGTTGGTGGCGGTGCCGGTTTCGCTGATCGGTACATTCGCGGTAATGCACCTGTTTGGCTTCTCGTTGAACGCCCTCTCGCTGTTCGGCCTGGTACTGGCGATCGGTATCGTGGTGGACGACGCGATCGTGGTGGTGGAGAACGTCGAGCGAAACATCGAACTGGGGCTCACCCCGGTGGAGGCGACCAAGCGCGCCATGGGCGAAGTGACTGGCCCGATCATCGCCACCGCCCTGGTGCTGTGCGCGGTGTTCGTTCCGGCAGCGTTCATCAGTGGCTTGACCGGGCAGTTCTATAAGCAGTTCGCCCTGACCATTGCCATCTCCACGGTGATTTCGGCAGTCAACTCCCTGACCCTGTCGCCGGCCCTGGCTGCCGTATTGCTCAAGGGTCATGACGCGCCCAAGGACCGTTTCTCCAAGTTCCTCGACAAGCTCTTCGGCGGCTGGCTGTTCCGTCCGTTCAACCGCTTCTTCGAGCGCGCCAGCCACGGTTACGTGGGCACCGTCGCCCGAGTGATTCGTAGCAGCGGCATCGCCCTGGTGCTCTATGCGGGCCTGATGGTGTTGACCTTCTTCGGTTTCTCCACCACCCCGACCGGTTTCGTGCCCGGCCAGGACAAGCAATACCTGGTGGCCTTCGCCCAATTGCCGGACGCCGCGAGCCTGGACCGTACCGAAGACGTGATCAAGCGCATGTCGGACCTGGCCCTCAAGCAACCGGGCGTTGAAAGCGCCGTGGCCTTCCCAGGCCTGTCGATCAACGGTTTCACCAACAGCCCGAACGCCGGCATCGTGTTCGTGACCCTCAAGCCTTTCGACGAGCGCAAGGACCCGAGCATGTCGGCCGGTGCCATCGCCGGCGCCTTGAACGGCCAGTTCGCCGGGATCCAGGAAGCCTACATGGCGATCTTCCCGCCGCCGCCGGTACAGGGCCTGGGTACGATCGGTGGTTTCCGCCTGCAAATCGAAGACCGGGGCAACCTGGGCTACGACGAGCTGTACAAAGAAACCATGAACATCATCACCAAGAGCCATAGCGTGCCGGAACTGGCCGGGTTGTTCACCAGCTACACCGTGAACGTGCCCCAGGTCGATGCCGCCATCGACCGTGAAAAAGCCAAGACCCACGGCGTGGCCGTCAGCGACATCTTCGACACCCTGCAGATCTACCTGGGTTCGTTGTATGCCAACGACTTCAACCGCTTCGGCCGTACCTACCAGGTCAACGTCCAGGCCGAGCAGCAGTTCCGTCTCGAGTCAGACCAGATCGGCCAGCTCAAGGTGCGCAACAACCGTGGCGAGATGATCCCGCTGGCGACCTTCATCAAGGTCAGCGATACCTCGGGGCCAGACCGCGTGATGCACTACAACGGCTTCATCACCGCTGAAATCAACGGTGCCGCCGCCCCGGGCTACAGCTCCGGCCAGGCTGAAAAAGCCATCGAGAAACTGCTCAAGGACGAACTGCCCAACGGCATGACGTACGAGTGGACCGACCTGACGTACCAGCAGATCCTCTCGGGCAACACCGCGCTGTTCGTGTTCCCGCTCTGCGTACTACTGGCGTTCCTGGTGCTCGCGGCACAGTACGAAAGCTGGAGCCTGCCATTGGCGGTGATCCTGATCGTACCGATGACCCTGCTGTCGGCCATTACCGGGGTGATTCTCTCCGGTGGCGACAACAACATCTTTACCCAGATCGGCTTGATCGTACTGGTGGGGCTTGCCTGCAAGAACGCGATCCTCATCGTCGAGTTCGCCAAGGATAAACAGCTCGAAGGCATGAAGCCGCTGGCGGCGGTCCTCGAAGCGTGCCGCCTGCGTCTGCGGCCGATCCTGATGACCTCCTTCGCCTTCATCATGGGCGTGGTGCCCCTGGTGTTCTCCAGCGGTGCTGGTGCGGAAATGCGCCATGCCATGGGTGTGGCGGTGTTCTCCGGGATGCTCGGCGTGACCTTCTTCGGCCTGCTGCTCACCCCTGTGTTCTATGTACTGATCCGCAACTTCGTCGAGCGCAGCGAGGCCCGCAAGGCGGCCCGGGCTTTGAAACTGGAGGCGCAACAATGAGTTTGAAAGCGTTTGTGCCGAGCTTGCTGGTATTGGCCTTGAGTGCCTGCGCCGTGGGCCCGGACTACAAGGCCCCGCAAACGGAGGCGGCGAATATCACCACCGCCACCGACGGCGCCGCCGGCCAGAAGAATTTCGACCGTGCCCGGTTCGAAGGCATCTGGTGGCAGCAGTTCGACGACCCGACCCTTAACGCGTTGGTGACCCGCTCCCTGGAAGGCAACCGCGAGTTGCGCGTAGCCTTCGCCCGTCTGCGGGCCGCCCGGGCGATTCGCGATGACGCCAGCAATGACGCCATGCCGACCATCACCAGCCGTGCCAGCAGCAACCTGGGCAAAGGCCAGATCCCGGGGCAAACCACCGACCGGGTCAATACCGAGCGTTACGACCTGGGCCTGGACATGGCCTGGGAGCTGGACTTGTTCGGACGCATCCAGCGCAACCTGGAAGCCACCGATGCCAATCAGCAGGCGATCGAAGCCGATCTCTATCAGTTGCAGGTGACCATGATCGCCGAACTGGTGGACGCCTACGGTCAATTGCGCGGTGCGCAACTGCGGGAAAAAATCGCCCTGGCGAACCTGAAGAACCAGCAGGATTCGCGCAAGATCACCGAAAGCCTGCGTGATGCCGGCGTCGGTGATCAGCTCGATGTGGTGCGGGCCGATGCCCGCCTGGCCTCGGTGGAAGCCAGCGTGCCGCAGCTGCAGGCCGAACAGGTGCGCCAACGCAATCGCATCGCCACATTGCTGGGCGAGCGTCCGGACAAGCTCAGCGTGGACCTGAGCCCGAAACAGTTGCCAGCCATCGCCAAGGCCCTGCCCATCGGCGACCCGGGTGAACTGCTGCAACGGCGCCCGGACATTCTCAGTGCCGAACGCCAACTGGCCGCTGCCACGGCGCGCATCGGCGTGGCCAAGGCCGACCTGTTCCCACGGGTCAGCCTGAGCGGTTTCCTCGGTTTCACCGCCGGACGTGGCTCGCAGATCGGCTCCTCGGCGGCCAACGCCTGGGCGTTGGGCCCGAGCATTACCTGGGCCGCTTTCGACCTGGGCAGCGTGCGGGCTCGCTTGCGCGGTGCCGACGCCGAGGCGGATGGCGCCCTGGCGACCTACGAGCAGCAAGTACTGCTGGCCCTGGAAGAATCGGAGAACGCCTTCAGTGATTACGGCAAGCGCCAACAACGGTTGATCTCGCTGATCCGCCAGAGTGAATCGAGCCGCGCCGCCGCCGACCTCGCCGAGATTCGCTACCGCGAAGGCACTGTGGATTTCCTCGTGCTGCTCGACGCCCAGCGCGAACGCCTGGCCGCCGAAGACACCCAGGCCCAGGCCGAAGTGGACCTGTACCGCGGCATCGTCGCGATCTACAAGGCCCTGGGCGGCGGCTGGAAACCGGAGACCGTTGCCAGCAACTGATCGCCTTCTCGACCGAGCTCCTTTGGTTGGCCGCAACCAGCCAAATTTTTGCCCCGCGTCTCATTTGGACGCGGGGCTTTTTTTCGGCTGGCGCTAACCTCCACCTCCTCCTGTAGGAGCGCCTGTGGGAGCAAAGCTTGCTCGCGATAGCGGCGGGTCAGTTACGTTGATGCTAAATGAGCCGCCCTCATCGCGGGCAAGCCTTGCTCCCACATTGACTCGGGCAAGCTTACCCTGGGCGCATGAGATGCTTCACAGGGTTTGACTCAAGCCCCCACCTGACCGAAGCTTGCGACATTTCACGCTTCTGGTAATGGATTCCCTGCATGCCCTCGCCTCGCCGCCGCTATCTGCTCCTCAGCCTCTGTGTCCTGTTGGTGATTGGTCTTGTCGCGGTATGGCTGCGCAGCACCACGCCGCAGATCCCCGAAGCGATCAAGCGAGGCTACAGTGAAGCCTTGGGAAGCGCCCGCAACGGGCAGCCAGGAGCGGCGCGGATGCTTTACCAGCAATTGGGGCGTCCGGACCTTTCGCCCAAGCGCCGCGTGTGGCTGCACGCCGAACTGCCCAACTACCCCAGCCCCCAAGCCCTGAAGCTGGCGGATGCGGACCTGCACAGCGAATCGCCGGACGTGCGTCGGGCCGCCATCGGCAGCGTTGTCGGGCTGGTACCGACAGGCCAGCGCAGCCTGTTGCTCGGCCCGCTCCTGGACGATGACGACCAGAACGTCCGGTTCGCCGCCGTGAACGCGCTGCTGGGTTTGTCGCCGGATGATCTCGGCCTGTATTTCGGGGCGATGCAGTTAGCCATCGACACCTGGGAACAGGTGCTCGAGGACGGTCCGAAAACCGCTGAGACCCACTACCAGCTCGCCCGACTGCACCTGCACAACGCCGAACTGAAGAAAGCCCAACTGGCCCTTGAACAGGCCTTGCGCCTGCAACCGGACAACCTGCCAGCGCTGGTCATGCAGATCGAGGTGCTGGACAAACAGGGCCAAAGCGAAGCCGCACGATTATTGCTCGCCCGACAGTTGCAAACCCAGCCAGCGTCGGCTTATCTGCAACATGCGCTGGGCATGTGGCTGCTGCAACACGGCCAGAACGAGTATGCGGTGCTCGGCTTGGCAAAAGCGGTGGAACTGGAGCCCGAGAACCGCCATTACCGCTATGACCTGGCGACCACCCTGCATGCCGAGCAGGAAGTGGAAGCGGCGCAGAAACAGCTGCAGGAAATCGTCCAGCGCTACCCCGCCGACCGCAAGGCTCGGGTGCTGCTGATCAACTATTGGAAGGAGACCGGCCAGTTGCAGAATGTTCAAATCCTGCTGGCGCAACTTGAACAGTTGAACCCCGACGACCCGGCGCTGCAACAGGGTCTGTAGGAGCTGCCGAAGGCTCGGGCCGCGTTCGGACGATCTTTTGATCTTAATCTTTCACTTGCGACTCAATTGTCCGGGACAAGATCGCAGCCTCGCTTCGCTCGACAGCTCCTACAAAGTTGTGCAATACACCGCGTTTTATCGATGTAAGCGGAACCGCCATCACCGCCAAAGGTCAAGTGTTCAGGCAGTTGAATTCAGGCGTTACCCCGCCTGCTGCCCACTTCCCTAGTCATGAGAGGGCTATTTTTGTCTACATCTAACGAGTTGATCAGTGCAAAAGCCGCCACCGGCATCGAAGGACTGGACGATGTCCTTTCCGGTGGTTTGTCCCGCGGCCATGTGTTCCTGCTTGAGGGGGAACCGGGGACTGGTAAGACCACGGTCGCGCTGCATTTTCTGTTGGCCGGCGCCAAGGCTGGCGAGCGCTCGTTGTACATCACGCTATCGGAAACCGAGCGTGAACTGCGTCAGGGCGCAACCTCCCACGGGTGGACGCTGGACGACAACATTCATATTTTCGAACTGACCCCGCCCGAAAGCCTGCTCAATGCCGAGCACCAGCAGAGCCTGCTGTACTCCTCGGACCTGGAGCTGGGCGAGGCGACCCGGCAGATCTTCGAAGTGGTCGAACGGGTCAAGCCGACCCGGGTGGTGCTCGACAGCCTGTCGGAGATTCGCCTGCTGGCGCAAAGCTCCTTGCGCTATCGTCGCCAGATCCTCGCGATCAAGCACTACTTCGTGCGTTACGACGCCACGGTCCTGTTGCTCGACGACCTGACCACCGAGTCCCTCGACAAGACGGTCCACAGTGTCGCCCACGGGGTGATTCGCCTGGAAGAACTGACCCCCAACTATGGCGCCGAACGGCGGCGTATCCGGGTGGTCAAGTATCGCGGGCAGAAATACCGCGGCGGTTACCATGACTTCACCATCATGGGCGACGGCGTACACGTCTTCCCACGCCTGGTGGCCGCCGAACACCGAGGCCAATACCTGCGCCAGCAACTCTCCAGCGGCATCGGCGAACTGGACGCGCTGCTGGGTGGCGGTATCGAGACCGGCTCCAGTACGTTGATCCTGGGCCCGGCGGGGACCGGCAAGTCGCTGATCTCGCTGATTTTTGCTGCAGCCGCCGTGCATCGTGGCGAGAAGGCCGCGCTGTTCATCTTCGATGAAGAACTGGGCTTGCTGTTCGAACGCATGAAAAACATCGGCATCGACCTGCAGGCCCTGCAAGAGACCGGCAACCTGCTGATCGAACAAGTGGACGCCGCCGAGCTGTCCCCTGGCGAGTTCTCCCACCGCGTGCGCCGTTGTGTCGATGAGGGCGATATCAAGACCGTAGTCATCGACAGCATCAATGGCTATCAGGCGGCCATGCCGGAAGAGAACGCCCTGGTCCTGCACATGCATGAATTGTTGCTCTACCTCAACCGCAAGGGCGCGGCGACCTTCATGACTGTTGCACAGCACGGTCTGGTCGGCGACATGCAGGCGCCCGTGGACATTACTTACCTGGCTGACACGGTGATTCTTTTGCGTTATTTCGAAGCACTGGGCAAGGTGCGCCGGGCGATTTCCATCATCAAGAAACGCACCGGCAGCCATGAGTCGACCATCCGCGAATATCGCATCAGCGGCTTGGGCATGACCATCGGCGAGCCGCTCGAGGCGTTCCAAGGCGTCCTGCGAGGGGTTCCCACTTACATGGGCGAGAGCAACCCGCTGCTCGGGGATGAACCCCGGTGACGCTGGCCGAGCCCCTGTCCGAGCGGGCGCTGATCCTCGCGCCGCTGGGACGGGACAGCCAGATCGCCTTGATGATCCTCAATGAAGCCGGTTTCGCCGGCCTCATTTGCCGTCATCTGGGCCATTTGTGCGAAGAATTGGAAAAAGGCGCCGGCCTGCTGGTGATTTCCTCGGAAGCCCTGGTGGGGCCCGATCTGGAAGCGCTGTTCCTGCACATCGAACAGCAGCCGGCCTGGTCTGACCTGCCCATTGTCTTGCTGACCCATCACGGCGGCCCGGAACAGAACCCGGCGGCGCGTATCGGTACGCAACTGGGCAACGTGACCTTCCTCGAGCGCCCTTTCCACCCAGTGACCCTGATCAGCCTGGTGACCACCGCCCTGCGCGGCCGTCGAAGGCAGTACGAAGCCCGCGACCGCCTGATCGACCTGAGCAACAGCGAACTGCGCCTGCAAACCACCCTTGAAACCCTCGAGCAGCAGGTGGAAGAACGCACCGCCCAGTTGCGCCATAACGAAGAAGCCCTGCGCCAGTCGCAGAAAATGGAAGCGGTCGGCCAACTCACCGGCGGTATCGCCCATGACTTCAACAATATGCTCACCGGGATCATCGGCAGCCTCGAACTGCTGCGTCGGCGCCTGGCCCGGGGCCGCACCGAGGACCTGGACAGCCTCATCGACCTGGGCGTGACCTCGGCCAACCGCGCCGCCGGCCTGACCCATCGCCTGCTGGCGTTTTCCCGTCGGCAATCACTGGACTCCAAGGCCGTCCAGATGAATACGCTGGTGCTGTCCATGGGCGAGTTGCTGCAACGCAGCCTCAACGAAAGCATCCGCCTGGACATGCAGCTGGACGAGCAGCTCTGGGTCGCCGAAGCCGACCCCAACCAACTGGAGAGCGCCCTGCTCAACCTGGTCCTCAACGCCCGGGATGCCATGCCCAATGGCGGGAACCTGGTGGTAAAGACCTGCAACCAGCACCTGGACGCCGATTTCACCGACGCCTACACCAACCTGGCACCCGGCGACTATGTGGTGCTGAGCGTGCAGGACAGCGGTTGCGGCATGCCCGAAGCGATCATCGGTCGTGCGTTCGATCCGTTCTTCACCACCAAGCCAATCGGCCAGGGCACGGGGCTGGGCCTGTCGATGATCTATGGGTTCAGCAAGCAATCGCGCGGGCATGTGACCATCGACAGCGAAGTCGACAAAGGCACCACTGTGAACCTTTACCTGCCGCGCTTTCGCGGTGAGCAAATACACGAGCCCCAGGTCACCACCCCACACGCACCGTATGCGCAGGACGGTGAGACCGTGCTGATCGTCGAGGACGATCCAGCGGTGCGAGTGCTGGTGAGCGCGGTGTTGAGCGAACTGGGCTATGCCTTCGTGGAAGCGGCCGACGCCAACGGCGCAGTCCCAATCCTCCAGTCAGGCCAACGCATCGACCTGCTGATCAGCGACGTGGGCCTGCCCGGCATGAATGGCCGGCAACTGGCGGAAATCGGCCGGCAGATCCGTCCGGACCTGCGGGTACTGTTCATCACCGGCTACGCGGAACATGCAGCGGTACGCGGCGGTTTCCTGGACCCGGGGATGCAGATGATAACCAAGCCGTTCACGTTTGATTTGTTGACGGCCAAGGTGCGGGAGATGATCACGGTTCCTTGATTCAGTGAGAAGGTCCTTAACTCTGTGGGAAGATCCTTGATTCTGTGGGAGCAAAGCTTGCTCGCGATGAAGTCACCTCGGTTTCAGAAAGACCGAGCAGCCCTCATCGCGGGCAAGCCTTGCTCCCACAAAAGCCTTGCCCAATCCAAACAATACTTTTGAAACCTACGACAACATCGACTGCATGATGCTCTGCAGCTCATCCAGGTCGAACGGCTTGTCCAGGATCGGCGCCTTGCGGGTAATGGGGCTGTCAGTGTCGCGCACTTCCTGCGCGTAGCCACTGATGAAAATGACCTTCAGCTCTGGACGCAACTTGACCGCAGGCTCGGCGATCTGCACCCCGGAGATACCACCCGGCAGGCGGAAATCGGTAATCATCATGTCCAGATGAGGCTTGCTCGCCAGGATCTCGAACGCCTGGGCACCGTTTTCGGCCTGTAGCACCCGGTATCCCTCGCCCGACAGGTAGGCCGACAACACCATCAGGATCGATGGGTCATCCTCGACGATCAATACAACATCTTGCGCATCTTCACTCATGAGAAGCCTTTGTTCGATCAATAGCTGCTGATACGACCTTGGGGTCTCGCAGAGGTTGCGTCTGTTCGGCGGTTTTGTCCAAGACAGTTTTCTGCAAAGGCAGGCAAACACGAAACAAGGCCCCTTCATTGAGGCGACTGTTGACCGTGATTGTCCCGCCATGGGCCGCGACAATCTGCTCGGAAATGAACAGCCCCAGCCCGAGGCCAGCAGCGGCCGCCTTGGACGATACGCGCTCGAATTGCTGGAAGATACGTTTCTGGTTTTCCTCGCTGATACCGATGCCATGATCCTGGACCTCGATACAGGCGTGGTCGGGCGTCTTGTAGACGCGCACCTCGATCGGGCCCTTGCCACCGTAGCGCAACGCATTGGTCAACAAGTTCGAGATCACCTGCTCGATACGAAACTCATCCCAAAGCCCTTCCACCGAGGGTTCGGCCAAGCAGGTCAACGAGCATTCGGCGACGGCGATCTGCGGCTGGAAATTGCGCAGCAGGTTTTCCACCAATGCTGTCAGGTTGAAACGGGTTGGACGGATCGACAGTTTGCCGGTGCGAATCCGCGAGACATCCAGCATGTCCTCGATCAGCCGGATCAGGCTCTTGATCTGCCGCTCGTCGCGCTCGACCATCGCCCGCACCTTGTCCAGGCTGAAGGCTGCGGCGTTGTCCCGGGCCAGGTGCATCTTGCGCAGTTGTGTTTCGAGAATGAGGCCATTGAGGGGCGTGCGCACCTCGTGGGCGACGATGGACATGAAATCGTCACGCATGCGCACAGCCTGCTCCAGCTCGCCACGGGTGGCCTCCAGTTGCTGCAACAGAACCTCCTGCTCGCGGCGACTCTGCTCAAGGGCTACGACCTGCTCCTTCATGGCCTTTCGTTGACGGTACAACTCGACGAACACATTGACCTTGCTTTTGACCGCCTGGGTGTCCAGCGGCTTGTGCAGGAAGTCCACCGCACCGTTTTCATAACCGGTGAAGGCATAATTGCGTTCACGACCTGCGGCACTGACGAAAATGATCGGGATGCTGCGGGTCTTCTCCGTGCCGCGCATCAGCTCGGCCAGTTGGAAACCGTTCATCTCCGGCATCTGCACATCGATGATGGCCAGGGCAAAGTCGTGTTGCAGCAGCAGGGACAAAGCTTCGTCCGCCGACAGGGCCTTGAAGACCTCGCGGTCGCCCCCCTTGATCAACGCTTCCAGGGCCAACAGATTCTCAGGCAGATCATCGACGATCAGCAGTTTGGCTTGAATATCTCTTGGCATGTGGTTCATTCCAGCCCGGCCAGCAATTGGCCGATGCCTTGCAAAGTAAGGATATGGTCGGGCTCGTGCAGGGCCAGCGCCGCTTCGGGCATGGTCGAGACCTGGGCTTCATCGGGGTCCTGGACCACCGTGATCCCGCCCAGCGCCCTGACCTTCGCCAAGCCACAGGCGCCATCGTTGTTGGCGCCGGTCAGCACCACGGCCAGCAGTTTCTGGCCATAGACATCGGCGGCCGATTCAAACAACACATCGATGGACGGCCGCGAATGATGCACCGGTTCCTCCAGGCTCAACGACAGGCTACGGTCTGCCTCGACCGACAAGTGATAGCCAGGCGTGGCGACATACAAGGTTCCCGGCACGATGTCTTGCTTGTCCCGGGCTTCCTCCACCGGCACCGCCAGACGATGTCCGAAGACACGGGCCAGCTGGCTTTCGCGCTCGTCCGGCAAATGCAATACCACCAGGATGGGCACGCCAAAGCCTTTGCGCAGGTGTCCGAAGACCCTGAGCAACGCTTCGACGCCACCGGCCGATGCACCGACGACAATGGCCTCGATGGGCGGGTTGGATCTGTCCTTCGTCTGGTTCATAACTTGCGATAGATCCGTTCCTGTTTGACCAACGGCTCGAATCGATGGCCGTAAGCCGAGAAATCCAACGTCTCCTTACTGCCCAATACCAGGAAACCACGGTGACAAAGGGACTCATGAAACAATCCAAACGCCCGATCCTGTAGTTTTTTATTGAAATATATCAATACATTACGACAGGAAATTAACTGAGTTTCTGAAAAGACACTGTCGGTCGCCAGGCTGTGATCGGCAAAGGTCACGTTCTCGCACAGGGTTTTGTCGAACATCGCATAATCGTAGGCGGCGGTATAGTAATCGGCAAACGAGCGCCGGCCTCCGGCGGCCTGGTAGTTCTGGGTATAGGTGCGCACGTTCTCCAGGGAGAAAATCCCCTGCTTGGCTTTTTCCAACGAGCGCGGGTTGATATCGGTGGCATAGATGAGCGTGCGGTCCAGCAGGCCTTCTTCGCGCAGCAGGATCGCCATGGAGTAGACCTCCTCCCCTGTGCTGCAACCGGCGATCCAGATCTTGATCGACGGATACGTCCTGAGCAGCGGCACGATTTCCTCGCGGATAGCGAGGAAATGCGAGGGGTCGCGAAACATCTCGCTGACCGGGATCGTCAGCAGTTGCAGCAACTGCATGAACGCCCCCGGGTCATGCAGCACACGCTCCTGCAAGGCCGAAATGGTCTTGCACTCGAACTGGCTCAGCGCATGGTGGACCCGGCGCTTGATGGACGCACCGGAATAGTCGCGAAAATCGTAGCTGTACTTGAGGTAGATCGCTTCGATCAACAAACGAAGTTCAATGTCGGTGTCACGTTCCACTAAATTCTTTCCATATTCGGCAACCACACGCGAATCAGCGAGAACAGACGATCCAGATCGATCGGTTTGGCCAGGTAGTCGTTGGAACCCGCCGCCAGGCAGCGTTCCTGATCATCCTTCATGGCCTTGGCCGTCACGGCAATAATGGGCAGCTTGCGCCAGCGCGGATCCTTGCGGATCAGCGCGGTGGCTTCGAAACCGTCCATCTCCGGCATCATTACATCCATCAGCACCAGGTCGATGTCGTCGAATTCGTTCAGGCGATCGATCGCCTCGAAGCCGTTACGGCCAATGACAACGATCGCCCCCTTCGCCTCCAGGGCGCTGGTCAGAGCAAAGATGTTGCGCACATCGTCGTCCACCAGCAGCACCTTGCGGCCTTCAAACACCTTGTCGCGGCTGCGGGCGGTCTTGAGCATCCGCTGCCGTTCATGGGACAACCGGGATTCGACTTTGTGCAGAAAGAGTGTCACCTCGTCCAGCAGGCGCTCTGGCGAACGGGCGCCCTTGATGATGATCGAGCGCGAATACTTGCGCAGTTCGGCCTCTTCGTCGCGTGTCAGGTTGCGCCCGGTGTAGACGATCACCGGCGGGAAGGAACAGATGTCTTCGCTGGACATGCGCTTGAGCAGGTCATTGCCGAGCATGTCCGGTAACTTGAGGTCGATGATCATGCAGTCGTAGACGTTGGTCCGCAGCAGGTCCAGGGCTTGCTGGGCCAGGCCAACGGCGGTGATCTCGATGTCATCGTCGCCGATCAGCCGGGTAATACTGTCACGCTGCAGGTCATCGTCCTCCACCAGCAGCACCCGCTTGACCTTCTGGGTCAGCTTGGCCTCCAGGCGGGCGAACACATCCTTGAGTTCTTCGCGGGTGGTCGGCTTGACGGCATAGCCGATGGCGCCCATGTGCATGGCGGCTTCGACGCGGTCTTCGACGGAAATCACGTGCACCGGGATGTGCCGGGTGTCGGCCTGCTCCTTGAGCCGCTGCAACACCGTCAGCCCGGAATGGTCCGGCAGGCGCATGTCCAGCAGGATCGCGTCGGGGGCCAGTTGCGAAGCCAGGTCGAAGCCTTCATCGGCACCGTGGGCCACCAGGCACTGGTACCCGAGTTCATGGGCCAGGTCGAACAGGATCCGGGCGAACTTGGGCTCGTCCTCGATCACCAGGATGCACCGGGTGTCGAACGGCGCCTTGTCGCGGTCGTCGGCAAAGCGGGCAATCGGTGTCTCCACTTCAGCGATCAGCGGTGCCGGTGCGGCTGTTGGCGCAGCCGGCGCTGGCGCGGTGGCCGTGGGGGTGAATGTCATCGGTTCTATCGGCGAGTCCCCGGGCTCGACATAACGCTCAGGCATTACCAGCGTAAACACGCTGCCCTGCCCCGGCTCGCTGGAAACGCAGATCGAGCCGCCCAGCAACGTGGCCAGGTCCCGGGAAATCGACAAGCCCAGGCCGGTGCCACCGTAACGACGATTGGTCGTGCCATCGGCCTGGCGGAATGCTTCGAAGATGCTTTGCTGCTGATCGGCGGCGATGCCAATCCCGGAGTCGCGCACCATGAACGCGATGCCCGAGCCCGGCTGCCCGGCCACCAACAGGCTGACGGTGCCTTGCTCGGTGAACTTCACGGCATTGGACAGCAGGTTCTTGATCACCTGCTCCAGGCGCTGGCGGTCGGTGTAGAGCATCGCTGGCGCATCGGGCAGCACCTGGACCTCGAAATCCAGGCCCTTGTCGGCCGCCAACGGCTCGAACATGTCCCGCAGGCCTTCCACCAGACGCTGCACGCTGGTGTTTTCCGGGCGCACTTCCAGCTTTCCGGCCTCGACCTTGGAGATGTCGAGAATATCGTTGATCAGGTTCAACAGGTCGTTGCCGGCGGAGTAGATCGACTCGGCAAACTTGACCTGTTCCTCGCTGAGGTTCTGCTGCGGGTTTTCCGCCAGCAGCTTGGACAGGATCAGCGAGCTGTTGAGCGGCGTACGCAGCTCGTGGGACATGTTGGCCAGGAACTCGGATTTGTACTTGCTCGAACGCTGCAGCTCTTCGGCGCGCTCCTGCAACTGGATCTGGGCCAGGTTCAGTTCGCTGTTCTTCTGGTCCATGGCGTCGCGCTGATCGGCCAATTGCTCGTTGGTCTGCTCCAGTTCCTGCTGCTGGGCTTCCAGGTGGGCCTGGGATTCCTTGAGAATGCGCGACTGCTCTTCCAATTCTTCATTGGCGGTCTTGAGCTCTTCCTGCTGCACTTGCAGTTCTTCGTTCAACTGCTGGGTTTCGGCCAGCACCTCCTGCAAGCGCTGGCGATAACGCGCGGCCTCGATGGAGGTGCCGATATTGCCGGAAATCAGCTCCAGCAGCTCAATGTCGCGCTCGGTCAATGGCCGCAGGAAGCCCAACTCGATGATACCGTTGATCCGGTCATCGTCACTGGTGGGCGCCACCAGCACGCTGTTGGGCAGCCCTTGCCCCAAGCCGGAGCTGACTTTCAGGTAATCGTCCGGTACGTCATCCAACCGGATGAGACGCCCCTGTCGGACGGCTTGGCCAGCGATACCTTCACCGTCGACGATCACCTGCTGCTGCGCGTCATCCTCCCGGGACAAGCCATAGCTGGCGACGCGCTTGAGCACGCCATTTTCTTCCCGCACATAGAGCGCAGCGACCGCCACACCCAGGTACTTTGCACAGAACTGCAAGATGTTGCGGCCCAACAGGTTCAGGGACAACTGCCCCAGGACCTGCTCGGCCAACTGCGTCTGGCCATTGCGCAGCCAAGCCTGCTTCTCCAGGTGCAATGCGCTGCGTTGCTGGACCTTCAGGCTGGCGCCGTAGCTCTCGGACAAGCTCAACAGATCCCGGCGGCCGACGTAGGCCAGCAACCCGCTGACTGCGGCGACGAACAGCAGGTACAGGCCAATGCTCCAGACGGTGGTGGTGCGCACGTCCTGGCTACGCGCCGCACGCAGTTGCTGCTCGGTATCGACGATTTCCTCGAAGGTTTGGCGGATCTCGTCCGTCAAGCGCTTGCCGCGCCCGGACCTCACCGCACTCCGGTAATCCCCGCTGCTGCGTTGCAGGTCGATCATGCCCTGGGCGTACGTGGACCATTCCGTCTGGAGCGCTTGTATCTTGTGCAGCCGGTCGGTCTGGACGGGGTTGTCGGCTGTCAATTCCAGCAGTGTATCCAACGCGACGGCGATTCGCGGCTTGGCCACTTCATAGGGCTCGAGAAAGTGCTCGTCACCGTTCAACAGGTAGCCACGCATGCCGGTTTCCAGGTCCACGCTCAGCTTGAGCGCCTCATTGGCATTATTGATCACCCGGTCGGTATGCCCGACCCACTGGATCACCGACAGCAGGTACGTGACAAGGATGATAAAAAACACCGCGCTGAGGGCGCCCATGCCCAGCGGCAGGCTGATATTGCGGCTCAGGAGCTTGCGAAAACTTTGCTCGTCGACCGAAGACGAAGGAGTCATGGAAAGGGCCTTGGTGGACAGTTGAAAACCATGGAGTTTGCCCGAAAAACGGCGCTTGGATCCACATTATCTGACGAGTCAAAGGCGCAACTCCCGCGACGATCTACCTTGTAGCAAGGAAGCGACTATCCTTGTCAGCTCTTGTACTATAGATCCTTTCTTGTACAACCTTGGGAACTTGTGCCGCCTCGGAGCTTACTCATGAAAGAGGCTTTTTTTTCGAGTCTCCCTCCCGCTCCCTTCTTCGAGAATGTCTACTATGTCCACCCCTCCTCCTCCTGCCACCCAGTCCACTATCCTGGTCGTCGAAGACGATGACATTGTGCGGATGTTGATCGTCGACGTGCTGGAGGAGCTGGAATACCAAGTGCTGGAGGCGGACGGTTGTGAACAGGCGCTGGCGTTTTTGCGCAACGACGCGCAGCCCATCGCACTGATGATGACCGACGTCGGCCTGCCGGTCATGGACGGGCGCGAATTGGCGAAACAGGCCCGAGCCGTGCGGCCACAGCTGCCTGTACTGTTTGCCAGTGGTTACGCCGAAAGTATCGATGTGCCAGAAGGCATGTCGGTGATCGGCAAGCCTTTCTCCATCGATCAGCTGCGAGACAAGGTCAAACGCATTCTTTCTTGAGCCGGATCGTATTCTTGGTCACTATCGGCGCCCTGCGCGCCGACAGCGCCTGATCCGCCTCGAGGAACCCCTGCTCATGCATCACCCCACCGCCACCAAGGTCCTGGTTATCGGCTATGTCTGGCCCGAGCCGCGCTCATCGGCTGCCAGCGGGCATGTCATGCAGATCCTCGACACCTTCCTCGGGCAAGGCTGGGATATCACCTTCAGCAGTCCGGCGGGCCCCGGCGAACAGCGCGCCGACCTGGTCGCGCTGGGTATCCGCGAAGTGCCGATCGAACTCAATAGCAGCAGCTTCGACGCCTTCATCAGCGAGCTGGCGCCGGACATCGTGCTGTTCGACCAATTCATGATGGAAGAACAGTTCGGCTGGCGGGTCGAGAAGCACTGCCCCGGCGCCCTGCGGGTGCTGGAGACGTCAGACTTGCAGAGCCTGCGCCACGCCCGGCACCAGCGCTTGAAGGACCGCCTGAAGCACGATGAGGCTGGCGAGGACTTCAGCAACCTCTTCGCCCCGGCCCTGGGCGAGGAGTTCCAGCGGATGGCCGACACCGACCTGGCCAAACGGGAAATCGCTGCACTGTACCGCTGTGACCTCAACCTGATGGTGTCCGAGGTTGAAATCGAACTGTTGGTGGAACATTTCAAGTTGCCCCGCAACCTGTTGCACTGGTGCCCGTTGATGCTGGACCTGCCCGGCGAACCGTCGGCGCCGTTCGAGGACCGGGCGCATTTCCTGAGCATCGGCAACTTTCGCCACGCACCGAACTGGGACGCCGTGCTCTGGATGAAAAACGCCATCTGGCCACTGATCCGCCAACAATTACCCGGCGCGCAGCTGCACCTGTACGGTGCCTACACCCCGCCCAAGGCCGCCGCGTTGCATAACCCGGCCCAGGGTTTTCACATCATGAACTGGGCGGAGGACGCCTTGCAGGTGATGTCGGCGGCACGTATCTGCCTGGCGCCGCTGCGTTTCGGCGCCGGCATCAAGGGCAAGCTGATCGATGCCATGCTCTGCGGCACACCCAACGTCACCACGCCTGTGGGAGCCGAAGCCATGCACGGCGACATGCCCTGGCCCGGCGCGATTGCCCAGAGCGCCAAAGGCATCGCCGACGCAGCAGTGCAGCTGTATCGCGACCAGGCGCGCTGGACCCAGGCCCAGGATGCGGGCCTCGCCCTGCTGGCGAGCCGCTACCGGCAACAGGTGCACGGCCCGGCGCTGATCGACAGCATCAACGCTTGCCGGGCGGATCTGGCGCAACGACGCCGGGACAACTTCACTGGCAGCATGCTGCGTCACCACCAGCACAAAAGCACCCAATACATG
This sequence comes from Pseudomonas sp. KB_12, assembly GCF_052114545.1. Classification (NCBI taxonomy): domain Bacteria; kingdom Pseudomonadati; phylum Pseudomonadota; class Gammaproteobacteria; order Pseudomonadales; family Pseudomonadaceae; genus Pseudomonas; species Pseudomonas sp. KB_12. Next base: position 92,441 of record NZ_JBFREY010000013.1, read on the forward strand.
TCCCAGTGGATCGAAGAAAAAAACCGCAACGGTTAGACGTCAGAGTGGCAGCCGCCTGGCGAAGGGGGCATTATCCAACGGCGATAACAATAAAAGCGCCAGGCCCATGACCCGAACAGCCAGAATCACCGACCCCTCCTACGAGTTGATGGACGACCATAACGGGTTGTCCATCATCTACCGTCAGCACGGTTTTCCCTGCCCGCTGGTGCGCTGGCATTTCCACAAGGAATACGAGCTGCACTTGATCGTCGCCAGTTCCGGCAAAGTGTTCATCGGCGACTACATCGGCAACTTCTATCCCCAGTCGCTGTTCCTCACCGGCCCCAACCTGCCCCATAACTGGATCAGCCAGGTGGCCGAGGACGAAGTGGTGCACAAGCGCGACATGCTGGTGAACTTCACCGACGAGTTGTTCGAAAGCGGCCACCAGGTATTCGCCGAACTCAAGACGGTCGCACCGCTGCTCGAGCGTGCCCAATACGGCATCGAGTTCCGCTGCAAGCGCACTATCCGCCAGGCCATGACACTGATGCAGCGCATCGCCGATTCCCAAGGTATGAGCCGCCTGGGGCATTTTTTCATCCTGATGGAGCTGCTGGCCGCCACGGATGACTACCAACTGCTTTCCGGCGCGACCTCTGCGCAAGCGGCGGACGAACACAGTGTCGATCGCACCAACCGCGCGGTGGACTACATCTTTGCCCACTACGCCCGGGAACTGTCCCTGGAAGAAGTGGCCGAGCACCTGGGCATGAAACCCACCTATTTCAGCCGGGTGTTCAAACAGGCCACCGGTCGCTGCTTCATCGAATTCGTCAATCGCCTGCGCATCAGCAAATCCTGCGAGTTGCTGGCCGACGGTGATAAACCGGTGACGGACGTGTGCTTTGAATCGGGTTTCAACAACATTTCCAATTTCAACCGGCGTTTCCAGCAACTCAAGGGCATGACCCCATCCCACTACCGGCGGCTGGCGGTGCAGCGGTTGACCGAGCAGAACCTGGGCTGACCCCCTCCCCACAAATGATTCTCCCCTCAAGAATTTTCTGCAGTGCAAAAAAGTATCAGCACAAGTGCGACGGATGATTTGTCACGCCGTCCATTGAGGGCTGTAATCAGCGCACATTCTTCCCTTCATCCGGAAGACACAAAAACAATAACTGTCCTTCTGCAGCCTTCGGGCGCGGAAAAGGAGTGCGCGATGAAACCTTCGGTAAAAGCTCTGCTTGTCTCCACCTGCATGACCCTCAGCAGCGTCAGCTTTGGCGCCCAGACCCTCACTATTGCCACGGTCAACAACAGCGACATGATCCGCATGCAAAAGCTCTCGAAAACCTTCGAGGCCGAGCACCCGGACATCAAGCTCAACTGGGTGGTGCTCGAAGAAAACGTCCTGCGCCAGCGCCTGACCACCGACATCGCCACCCAGGGCGGACAGTTCGACGTGCTGACCATTGGCATGTACGAAGCTGCACTCTGGGGCGCCAAGGGCTGGCTGGAGCCAATGAAGGACCTGCCGGCCTCCTACGACCTGGACGACGTTTTCCCTTCCGTGCGCGATGGCTTGTCGGTCAAAGGCTCGCTGTACGCCCTGCCGTTCTATGCCGAAAGCTCGATCACCTATTACCGCACGGACCTGTTCAAGAACGCCGGGCTGACCATGCCCGAACACCCGACCTGGACCCAGATCGGTGAGTTCGCCGAAAAACTCACCGACAAATCCAAGGAACAATATGGCCTGTGCCTGCGGGGCAAGGCGGGTTGGGGCGAAAACATGGCGCTCATCACCACCCTGGCCAACGGTTATGGCGCGCGCTGGTTCGATGAGAAGTGGCAGCCGCAATTCAATGGGCCAGAGTGGAAAGACGCACTCAATTTCTATGTCGACAACATGAAGAAATCCGGCCCGCCGGGTGCCTCCAGCAACGGCTTCAACGAAAACCTGGCGCTGTTCAACAGCGGCAAATGCGCGATCTGGGTGGATGCCAGCGTCGCCGGTTCGTTCATCACTGACAAGACCCAGAGCAAGGTGGCCGATCACGTTGGATTCACCTTCGCCCCCCACGAAAAAACCGACAAGGGCACTTCGTGGATGTACTCCTGGTCCCTGGCCATCCCGACCAGCTCCAAAGCCAAGGACGCGGCCACGGTCTTTACCACCTGGGCGACGTCCAAGGAATACAGCCAATTGGTCGCCAAGACCGACGGCATTGCCAACGTACCGCCAGGCACCCGCACCTCGACCTACAGCGACGAGTACATGAAGGCCGCGCCGTTTGCCAAGGTGACCCTGGAGTCGTTGAAAGTCGCCGACCCGAAAGCGCCAACCCTCAAGCCTGTGCCCTATATCGGCATCCAGTTGGTGACCATTCCCGAGTTCCAGGCCATTGGCACCCAGGTGGGCAAGTTCTTTTCCGGCGCGCTGACCGGCCAGCAGACCGTGGACCAGGCGTTGACCGCCGCGCAGTCCACCACCGAACGCGAGATGAAACGCGCTGGGTATCCCAAGTAGAGACCTGTAGACATCCATTTGTGGCGAGGGAGCTTGCTCCCGCTGGCGGGCGAAGCCCGCCCTGGCGATCAGAAGGATTGCCTATCGGCATGGGCCCGCTGCGCGGTCCAGCGGGAGCAAGCTCCCTCGCCACAGGGAATGCGTCGCATAAGAGTAAGCACTCATGAATAGCTCAACAACAACTGCCAAAGCCTCCATCGAGATTGCCCCGCCGGCACGCAAGATCCGCCTGGCGAACCCCGGTTGGTTCCTGGTCAGTCCTTCAGTGGCCTTGTTGCTGCTGTGGATGATCGTGCCGCTGGGCATGACCGTCTACTTCTCGCTGATCCGCTACAACCTGCTCTACCCCGGCGAAAACGAATTCGTCGGGCTGGAGAACTTCACCTACTTCCTGACCGACTCGGGTTTCATGCCCGGTGCCACCAACACCTTGTTGCTGGTGGGCAGCGTACTGCTGATCAGTATCGTGCTGGGGGTGTTGATCAGCGCGCTGCTGGAGGCCAGTGAGTTTTTTGGTCGCGGCATCGTCCGCGTGCTGCTGATCTCGCCGTTCTTCATCATGCCCACCGTCGGCGCGCTGATCTGGAAGAACCTGATCTTCCACCCGGTCTCGGGCATCCTCGCCTCGGTATGGAAACTGTTCGGCGCCCAGCCAGTGGACTGGCTCGCCCACTATCCGCTGCTGTCGATCATCATCATCGTGAGTTGGCAATGGCTGCCCTTCGCGATCCTGATCCTGATGACCGCCATGCAGTCGCTGGACCAGGAACAGAAAGAAGCCGCGCGCCTGGACGGTGCCGGCCCGATCGCGATTTTCTGGCACCTGACCTTGCCGCACCTGGCCCGCCCGATTGCCGTGGTGCTGATGATCGAGACGATCTTCCTGCTGTCGGTGTTCGCCGAGATCTTTACCACCACCAACGGTGGCCCAGGCTACGCCTCCACCAACCTTGCCTACCTGATCTACAACCAGGCACTGGTGCAGTTCGACGTCGGCATGGCTTCGGCCGGTGGCCTGATTGCCGTGGTCATTGCCAACATCGCCGCCATCATCCTGGTCCGGATGATCGGCAAAAACCTCACCGACAAGCACTGAGGCCGTCGCCATGACTCTTCAACAATCCCGTCGCCTGCAAAGCCTGCTGCTGGGCACGCTGGCCTGGGCCATCGCGATCCTGATCTTCTTCCCGATCTTCTGGATGGTGCTGACCAGCTTCAAGACCGAAATCGATGCGTTCGCCACGCCGCCGCAGTTCATCTTCGCGCCCACGCTGGAGAACTACCTGCACATCAATGAGCGCAGCAACTACTTCAGCTTCGCCTGGAATTCGGTGGTGATTTCCTTCAGCGCCACCGCCCTGTGCCTGCTGATTGCAGTGCCGGCGGCCTACTCCATGGCGTTCTATGAAACCCAGCGCACCAAAGGCACGTTGCTGTGGATGCTCTCCACCAAGATGCTGCCGCCAGTGGGCGTGCTGATGCCGATCTACCTGCTGGCCAAGCAATTTGGCCTGCTGGACACGCGTCTCGCGTTGATCGTCATCTACACGTTGATCAACCTGCCCATCGTGGTCTGGATGATTTACACCTACTTCAAGGACATTCCCCGCGACATCCTCGAGGCTGCACGCCTCGATGGTGCCACGCTGTGGCAGGAAATGGTCCGTGTGCTGCTGCCGATTGCCAAGGGCGGCCTGGCCTCCACTGTGCTGCTGTCACTGATCCTGTGCTGGAACGAGGCCTTCTGGTCGCTGAACCTCACCTCCTCCAAAGCCGCACCACTGACGGCGTTGATTGCCTCCTATTCCAGCCCGGAAGGTTTGTTCTGGGCCAAATTGTCGGCCGTCTCGACCCTGGCCTGCGCGCCGATCCTGATTTTCGGCTGGATCAGCCAGAAACAGCTGGTGCGCGGTTTGTCCTTCGGCGCGGTGAAATGAACCGTCAAAAGATCCCAGGCTTCGCCAGCTCCTACACACAGCTCACAGCCCTCGCGATCCCTGTAGGAGCTGGCGAGTGCAACGAGGCTGCGATCTTTCCCAGCCAACTGAATAAATGACAAGTGGAGGCCCATCATCATGGCCAACCTGAAAATCAAGAATTTGCAAAAGGGTTTCGAAGGCTTCTCCATTATCAAGGGCATCGACCTTGAGGTGAACGACCGCGAGTTCGTGGTCTTCGTCGGCCCGTCGGGCTGTGGCAAGTCCACGCTGCTGCGGCTGATCGCCGGCCTTGAAGAAGTCAGCGACGGCACCATCGAACTGGATGGCCGGGACATTACCGAAGTCAGCCCGGCCAAGCGCGACCTGGCGATGGTGTTCCAGACCTACGCCTTGTACCCGCACATGAGCGTGCGCAAGAACATGTCCTTCGCCCTGGACCTGGCCGGCGTACCCAAGGCCGAGGTCGAGAAGAAGGTCAACGAAGCGGCGCGCATCCTTGAACTGGGGCCGATGCTCGAGCGCAAGCCCAAGCAACTGTCTGGCGGCCAGCGCCAGCGTGTAGCGATTGGCCGGGCCATCGTGCGTAACCCGAAAATCTTCCTGTTCGACGAGCCGCTGTCCAACCTCGACGCCGCCCTGCGAGTGCAGATGCGCCTGGAACTGGCACGCCTGCACAAAGAGTTGCAGGCGACCATGATCTACGTGACTCACGACCAGGTCGAAGCCATGACCCTGGCCGACAAGGTGGTGGTGCTCAATGGCGGACGCATCGAACAGGTCGGCTCACCGCTGGAGCTGTACCACCAGCCGGCCAACCTGTTTGTCGCCGGGTTCCTCGGCACGCCGAAAATGGGCTTTCTCACAGGCAAGGTCACCGGCCTGGACAGCCAGGGCTGTGAAGTGCTGCTGGACGCCGGCACGCGCATCAGCCTGCCCTTGAGCGGTGCCAACCTGAGCGTCGGCGGCGCGGTGACCCTGGGGATTCGCCCGGAACACTTGAACCTGGCGCAACCGGGTGATTGCACGCTGCAAGTCACCGCCGACGTCAGCGAGCGGCTGGGCAGCGACACCTTCTGTCACGTCGTCACGGCCTCCGGCGAAGCCTTGACCATGCGCGTTCGCGGCGACCTGGCGAGCCGTTTCGGCGAGCAACTGAGCCTGCACCTGGACGCTGAACACTGCCACTTATTCGATGCCGAGGGCGTTGCGGTGACCCGCGCGCTGCGCGCCGCCGCCTGATTGCCGAGACCTGCGATGAAACTCAACCGACAAAACCTGCACAACCTCAAGCCTGACGTCGCCCTGCCCGCCTACCCTTTGGGCGACATCCGCCAGGGCATCGCCCACATCGGCGTTGGCGGTTTCCACCGGGCTCACCAGGCCTACTACACCGATGCGCTGATGAATACCGGCGCCGACCTGGACTGGGCCATCTGCGGCGTGGGCCTGCGGGCCGAGGATCGCCGTGCCCGGGATGACCTGGCCGGCCAGGACTACCTGTTCACCCTGTACGAACTGGGTGACACCGATGACACCGAAGTCCGGGTGATCGGCGCGATCAATGACATGCTGCTGGCTGAAGATGGCGCCCAGGCGCTGATCGACAAACTGGCCGATCCGCAGATCCGCATCGTCTCGCTGACCATCACCGAAGGCGGCTATTGCATCGACGACAGCAACGGCGAGTTCATGGCCCACTTGCCGCAGATCCAGCACGACCTGGCCCATCCTGACGCTCCGAAAACCGTCTTCGGTTTCCTCTGCGCCGCCCTGGCCAAGCGCCGCGCGGCCGGCACCCCGGCGTTCACCCTGATGTCCTGCGATAACCTGCCCCACAACGGCGCCGTGACCCGCAAGGCGTTGCTGGCTTTCGCCGCGCTGCGCGACGCGGAGCTGGGGCAGTGGATCGAGCGCAATGTCAGTTTCCCCAATGCCATGGTTGATCGCATCACGCCCATGACCAGCGTGGCCCATCGCTTGCAACTGCATGACGAACATGGCATCGACGACGCTTGGCCGGTGGTCTGCGAACCGTTCGTGCAATGGGTCCTGGAAGACAAGTTCGTCAACGGTCGCCCGGCCTGGGAAAAGGTCGGCGTGCAGTTCACCGATGACGTCACACCTTATGAAGAGATGAAAATCAAGCTGCTCAACGGCAGCCACCTGGCGTTGACCTACCTGGGCTTTCTCAAGGGTTATCGCTTCGTCCACGAGACCATGAACGACCCGCTGTTCGTGCGTTACATGCGCGCCTACATGGACCTCGACGTGACGCCGCAACTGGCGCCGGTGCCGGGCATCGACCTGACCGACTACAAGAACACCCTGGTGGCGCGTTTTTCCAACCAGGCGATTGCCGACCAGTTGGAACGGGTCTGTTCGGACGGCTCGTCGAAGTTTCCAAAATTCACTGTGCCGACCATTAACCGCTTGATCGCCGACGGTGGCGAAACCCGTCGCGCGGCGCTGGTGGTGGCCGCCTGGGCCGTGTACCTGAAGGGCGTGGACGAGAATGGCGTGACGTATTCAATCCCGGACCCACGGGCAGCGTTTTGCCAGGCACTGGTGGCTGACGATGCGCTGGTGACCCAGCGGGTGCTGGAGGTGGAAGAAATCTTTGGCACCGCCATTCCCCGCTCGCCGGAGTTCGTGGCAGCATTCCAATGGTGTTGCAACAGCTTGCGCGAGCACGGGGTAACGCGAACGCTTGAGCGGATACTGGCTGACTTGAACTAAGCTCGACGCGATCTGCTCTTGTGACGAGGGAGCTTGCTCCCGCTGGGTTGCGTCCGTAAGAGCTGTGTAGGAGCTGTCGAGTGCAACGAGGCTGCGATCTTTCCCCTGACACCTGAATCTCAAGCGAAAGATCAAAAGATCGCAGGCTTCGCCAGCTCCTACAGAGCCCAGCGGGAGCAAGCTCCCTCGCCACGGGCTGTGTGTTTTCTGACCGAGCGGCTATTACCTGCTGCTATTGATCTGACGACCAAGGATTTCCATGGCAAACCAACAACTGTTCCTGGGCATCGACTGCGGCACCCAAGGCACCAAGGCGCTGATCCTGGACGCGACCAGTGGCCAGGTCCTGGGCCAGGGTGCCGCAGCGCACGCCATGATCAGCGGCCCCAACGGTCGCCGCGAACAAGACACCCAGCAATGGCTCGATGCATTCACCCAGGCGACTCACCAAGCCTTGGCAGACGCTGGGGTCGATGGCCAGGCGATCCTCGGCATCGGCGTCTCCGGCCAGCAACACGGCCTGGTGTTGCTCGATGACCAAGGCCAGGTGCTGCGCCCGGCCAAACTGTGGTGCGACACCGAAACAACGCCGGAAAACGATCGGCTCCTGGCGCACCTGGGCGGTGAAGACGGCAGCCTCGAACGCCTCGGTGTGGTGATCGCGCCGGGCTACACGGTTTCCAAACTGCTCTGGACGCGGGAGCAGCATCCCCAGGTTTTCGAACGCATCGCCAGCGTCCTGCTGCCCCACGACTTCCTCAACTACTGGCTCACCGGCCGCCATTGCAGCGAATACGGCGACGCCTCGGGAACCGGCTATTTCAACGTACGCACCCGCCAATGGGACGTGCAACTGTTACAACACATCGACCCCAGCGCACGCTTGCAAGCGGCGCTGCCAGAACTGATCGAGGCCCATCAGCCGGTCGGACGCATCCTGCCGGCCATTGCTGCGCACCTGGGCATCAACCCCGAGGCGCTGGTGGCAAGTGGTGGCGGCGACAATATGATGGGCGCCATCGGCACCGGGAACATCCAGCCCGGTGTGATCACCATGAGCCTCGGGTCCTCCGGTACGGTCTACGCCTATGCCGCCGAACCTGCGGTCAGTCCGCAGCCGTCCGTGGCGACGTTCTGCTCCTCCAGCGGTGGCTGGCTGCCGCTGATCTGCACCATGAACCTGACCAACGCCACCGGGGCGATTCGCGAATTACTGGCGTTGGACATCGACACGTTCAACGCCCTGGTGGTCCAGGCTCCGATTGGCGCCGAGGGCGTGTGCATGCTGCCGTTCCTCAACGGCGAGCGTGTTCCCGCCCTGCCCCATGCCACCGGCAGCCTGCTGGGCCTGACCACCACCAACCTGACCAGGGCCAACCTGTGTCGCGCCGTGGTCGAAGGCACGACCTTCGGTTTGCGCTATGGCCTGGACTTGCTACGAGCCAACGGACTCCAGGCCCAGAGCATTCGCCTGATCGGCGGTGGTTCGAAGAGCGCGGAGTGGCGGCAGATCGTCGCCGACACCATGGACACCACGGTCATTTGCACCGAACAGAGCGAAGCCGCTGCCTTGGGCGCGGCGATTCAGGCAGCATGGTGTCACTCGGGGTCACAGACGGATTTGGCCGAGCTGTGCGAGCGCTGCGTCAAGCTCGACCCGACCAGCGAAACCCGGCCAATCGCCGCGCATGTCGCGGCGTCGCAACATGCTTATGAACGTTATCGACAACACGTCGCAACCCTTTGAGAGCGGGAAACTATGTATTTGGTGTGTGGTGAAGCGCTGTTTGATTTTTTCAGTGAGACCGAGGCGGATGGCCCGGCCTCACAAGTGAAGTACAAGGCCATTGCCGGTGGTTCACCGTTCAACGTGGCCGTGGGGCTGCGTCGCCTGGGTGTTGAGTCGGCGCTGTTTACCGGGTTGTCCACCGACTACTTGGGCCGACGCTTGCAGCAGGTGCTGCTCAATGAAGGTGTCAGCGCCCAATACCTGGTGGACTTCGACGCACCGACCACCCTGGCGATGGTTGCCGTAGGCGCCAATGGTTCGCCCCACTACAGTTTTCGCGGCGAAGGCTGTGCGGACCGACAACTGAGCCTGGCACATCTACCGGACCTGGGCCCCGAGGTGCGCGGCTTGCATTTCGGCTCGTTCTCGCTGGTGGTCCAGCCCATCGCCGACACGCTCCTGGCCCTGATGCAACGCGAAAGCGGCCGCCGCCTGATCAGCCTCGACCCGAATGTGCGACTCAACCCGCAGCCGGATATCGAGCTGTGGCGCTCACGGATTGCGACGCTGGTGCAATATGCCGACCTGATCAAGGTCAGTGACGAAGACCTGGACCTGCTCTACCCCGCAAAGGCGCCCGAAGCGATCATTGAAGGTTGGCTGGGGAACCGCTGCCAATTGGTCTTCCTGACCCGTGGCGGCCAGGGCGCTACGGTCTTCAGTCGCCAATATGGCTCATGGTCACTCCCGTCCTGTCCGGTGAAGATCGCCGACACCGTGGGTGCAGGCGACACCTTCCAGGCCGCGCTGATTGCGTGGTTGACTGAACAACAATTGGATTCGGTCGAGGGGTTGCATACCCTGACCCGGGAACAGATCAGCGCAATGCTTGAATTCGCCATTCGCGCCGCCGCCCTGACTTGCGGCAAAACCGGACCAGACCTGCCATACAGGCAACAATTGAACTGAATGGCGCATCGCTGCTAAAAAATCGCAGCTAAAAAACTGGACGCCGGGTTCGGACATGACCGGACCCGAGCGTCAGCCTTACAAGGACAAGGCCGTTATCAGCGGCCAGTCATCCGCTGGTGTTGCTGATGAAAGTGATTGCCAGCGGCAGGGTTGTGGTCGAGCTCGGTACGCAGCTCGGCGATCAGGTCGTTGATGGCCCGGCAACCGGTGAGCTTATTGGCATCGATGTCGGTTTTGACCAACGCCACGCGATCGGTTGCGTGATCGTCGTAAATCTTGACCGTCATCTTGAGCTCAGGTGACAAGGTGCACTGCGAGCGCTTGGGCAACAAGCTGCTTTCAATGATGTTTCGCATTTCGAGGGCAGATAGAAACATGGCGACTCTCTCCTGTTGAGGCGGCCAACTTATGTTCACGCCGGCGGTATTTTCGTCCGTTTTCTTCCCTGCGGACTGGGACTACGAATACCGTGCCGTTCGTTCGTTCGTTCTTTTTAGCGTTTTCAGTCAACGAGTTCGCCGGGCGAACTCTGGAATCATCCCGCAAGAAGTATGCCTGCATTGAAGACCTTGCCGATTGATCTGAATCAAGCGCTTAGCTTCGTCCCGCGCCGCAGAGCTCGTGCAAAATGCAAGGAAACGGTACTTTTTCCATGCAAACTGCAATCGCTTTTATCCTGTTCGCAACCTAGAGTAGCCCCTAATACGAAGACGCAAGTGGGCATCCGTCGCCTGCTTCAAAAAAAGTGTGACGTAGCGTAAAAAACTCAAAACGCGCCCACCGCCGCACGCTCGGCGACGTGGCGCAAACTGTCGAAATTGATATTGGCACCGGAATCGATCGCCACCAGCGTCTGGCCTCGCGTCCCCGTGTCTGCCACGTACTGCTTGATGCCTGCCACCGCCAGTGCGCCCGACGGTTCGGTGATGGAGCGGGTATCGTCATAGATGTCCTTGATCGCGGCGCACAGTTGATCGTTGCTCACGGTCATCACCTCATCGACACAGAAACGGCAGATATCGAGGCCATGGGCGCCGATCTGCGCCACGGCCACGCCATCGGCGAAGGTTCCCACCTCTGGCAAGGTTACTCGCTCACCGGCGGCCAGCGCCGCCTGGAGACAGGCCGAGTGCTGCGACTCGACGCCGATGATGCGTACCTCCGGACGCAGGTACTTGACGTAGGCCGCGATCCCGGCGATCAGCCCACCGCCACCGACCGGGACAAAAATCGCATCCAGCTGGCCGGGGTGCTGGCGCAGGATTTCCATGGCGACGGTGCCCTGCCCGGCGATCACGTCCGGGTCATCGAAGGGCGAGACGAACTCCCGTCCGGTCTGCTCGGCCAGGTCCAGCGCGTGCGCCAGGGCAAACGGAAAGCTTTCCCCGTGCAGAATCGCTTCGGCGCCTCGGTTACGCACGCCCAGCACCTTCAATTGCACAGTGGTCACAGGCATGACGATGCTGGCCGAAATCCCCAATTCCCGTGCCGCCAGCGCGACACCCTGGGCATGATTGCCGGCAGACGCGGTGATGACGCCACGGGCGCGCTGCTCCGGGGTCAGTTGCACGAGTTTGTTGTAGGCACCGCGGATCTTGAAGGAAAAGGTCGGTTGCAGGTCTTCGCGCTTGAGCAGGATCCGGTTACCCAAGGCCTCGGACAATGCGGGAGCCGCTTGCAGCGGCGTACGCACGGCCAGCTCATAGACCGGCGCGGCGAGAATCTTCTTAACATAGTGCTCAAGCAGGGCTTGCTCGGTGCGGGTAACGGTCATGGCGATCTCCTGGTTCGGGCGGAGCCCAGGAGACAGAAAGAAAAAACCCGCCTCCAGGGCGGGTTGGGTGCAGCCGTCAGCTAACCCGCCAAATAAGGAATGGCGGTAATAATGCTTGGCTGGCTGCGCAGTACGGTTGAGTTCATGCCTGGAAATTAGCGGTGTGTTGGCGGCAAGTCAATTGCAAGTTGTAGGAGCTGGCGAAGCCTGCGATCTTTTGATCTTTCGCTTGAGATTCAATTTCTGGGGAAAGATCGCAGCCTCGTTGCACTCGACAGCTCCTACACAGCTCCTACATTCCTACATGGCACCTACATGGCGTTGCGTCATTTGAGTCCGACTTTATACAACGCCCCGTCGTCCTCATCCGTCAGCACATACAGGTAACCATCCGGGCCTTGGCGAACATCCCGGACTCGCGCCTTGAGCTCACCCAGCAAACGCTCCTCGTGGACGACCTTGTCTCCCTGCAATTGCAGGCGGATCAATTCCCCGGGCACCAGCGCCCCGATGAACACGTTGCGCTGCCAGGCCTTGAAACGGTCATGGTCGTAGAACGCCATGCCGCTGAGCCCCGGTGACACCTGCCAGACGTGGTGTGGGCCAACGGTACCCTCGACAGTCTTGCCCTGGGCTTCGGGAATCGGAGCGCCGGAGTAGTTGATGCCATGGGTCGCCAATGGCCAGCCGTAGTTCTTGCCGCGCTCGATGATGTTCATCTCATCACCGCCCTTGGGCCCGTGTTCGTTCTCCCACAACGTGCCATTCCAAGGGTTGAGGGCCGCCCCCTGGGGGTTGCGCATGCCGTAGGACCATATCTCGGGACGGACGTTTTTCTGGCCGACGAAGGGGTTGTCGTCGGGCACTTTGCCGTCGGGGTAGATGCGCACGACCTTGCCTTGCAGCTTGTCCAGGTCCTGAGCGGTGGGCCGCTCGTTGTTTTCCCCCAAGGTAATGAACAGATAACCGTCGCGGTCGAAGACCAGGCGCGAGCCAAAGTGGTTGCCCGTGGACAGCTTGGGCTGCTGGCGGAAGATCACGTCGAAATTCTTCAGGCTCTTGAGGTCTTCGGACAGTTGCCCGCGCCCCACGGCGGTGCCGGCCTTGCCGTCTGCGCCCGCCTCGGCATAAGACAGGTAGACGGTGCGGTCCTGCTTGAAGTCGGGCGACAGCACCACGTCCAGCAGACCGCCCTGGCCCTTGGCCCACACTTGTGGCACGCCACTCAAGGGTGTGGACAATTGACCGTCGGGGCTGACCACGCGCAGGTTGCCCGGTCGCTCCGTCACCAGCATGCCCTGCTGGCCAGGCAAGAATGCGACAGACCAAGGGTGCTCCAGCCCCTTGACCAGGGTGATCACCTCCAGGGTGCCCTCCTCGCTCTTGAATGATTGGGTCGGCGCGGCAGCAGCCGGCGTGGCAAAGGTCAGGACAGCGCTGGCGCAACAGGCGGCCAGGAGTGTTTTACGCAACATGCACAATTCCTTCTGTGGTGTGAAAAGAGAGCGACGGTCTCCAGAACCTAGCGGTTGCCATTTTGGCTGTTCCTGGGCGGAGTAGGAGACTCGATGGTGGGGCGCGGCGAACCCGATGGCTGGCCGGACCGGGGATAACCATTGCCGATGCCGCCGTTTTCCAGGGTCGGTGGGCGCGGTACCGGCACCGTCGGGTTGTCATGAATCGTCGGCACGTTGGGCCGGGTGCCCTGCATGCTGTTGGGATTGGCCCGCCGTGTCGGGCTGTTATAGGGATTGTTGTTGCCCGGCAGATTCTGGGCCAGGACCACGGGGCCTGTGCCCGACGTGGCGGCTTGGGCGGCGGCGGTCAGCAATAGCGTCATGATGGCAACTATCAGCCTGTTCATTCGGACACCTCTTGAGTTCAGGCATATCGAAAGCACGCTACGCCGCAGGTTCGCCCTTGTTAAGCGAAATATCCCGGTGAAGATGTAACCAAGAGTCTCCGCCCCTTGTGGGAGCGAACTTGCTCGCGATAGCGGTGGGTCAGCTTGCATCAATAGCGCCTGTACCGTCGCCATCGCGAGCAAGCTCGCTCCCACAATGGAAACTTTTCCCAAGGCGCAAAGGTCACCAGAAAGACATCCACCGGCAAGGACAACACCACCATGGCACGGGCAATCTGGAAAGGCGCAATCAGTTTCGGACTGGTCCACATTCCTGTCGCGCTGGTGTCGGCCACCTCGTCCCAGGGCGTGGATTTTGACTGGCTGGACAAACGCAGCATGGACCCGGTGGGCTACAAACGGGTCAACAAGGCCACGGGCAAGGAAGTGACCAAGGACGACATCGTCAAGGGCGTCCAGTACCAGAAAGGCCAGTACGTACTGCTCAGCGAGGAAGAAATCCGTTCCGCCCACCCCAAGTCCACCCAGACCATCGATATCTTTGCCTTTGTCGACAGCGAGAAGATCCCCTTGCAGAACATCGACACGCCCTACTTTCTCGCCCCCGACAAACGCGGTGGCAAAGTCTATGCCCTGCTGCGCGAAACCCTGGTCAAGACCCACAAGGTCGCCCTGGCCCATGTCGTGCTGCATACCCGCCAGCACCTGGCGGCGCTCATGCCCCTGGAATCGGCGCTGGTACTGGTGATGCTGCGCTGGCCCGCGGAGGTGCGCGACCTTGACGTGCTGGAGCTGGGCGACGAGGTGACGAACCCAACCCTGGCCAAGGGCGAGCTGGAAATGGCCAAGCGTCTCGTGGAAGACATGAGCGCCGACTGGGAACCGCAAGAGTACCGGGACAGTTTCGAAGACAAAATCATGGAACTGGTAGAGAAAAAGGCCAATGAAGGCCGCCTCGAAGCGGTGGAGACCGACCCGGGCGAAGAACAACGCAAGACCGCCGATGTCATCGACCTTACCGAGTTGCTCAAGCGCAGCCTGGGCAGCAAGGGCAAGGTCAGCGACAAATCCGCCAGGAAGGCCCCTGCAAAACCTGCGAAAGCCGGCAAATCCGCTCCTGCCAAAAAAGCCACCAAGGCCTCCCGGGGGTAAACCCTGGCGTGCGCAATACAAGGGAATCTGTCATGGCCAATGCCGAGAGTGAATCTGCTCGTTTGCCCAACGCCAAGTCGGACGCCACCACAGCCCGAAAGGCGCCTCAAAACCGCCTGCCCGAGCGCCTGTCGCCGCAATTGGCCACGCCCGTGGAAGAACCGCCCACCGGCGAATGGCGCTATGAAGTCCAATTCCACGGATATCGGCTGCTGACCCGCATCGAACATGGCGAAGTCCGCTTGTTCAATCGCAATCACCAGGACTGGACCGAGCGGCTGAAGCTGCATGCCGACGCCCTGGCCGGGTTGAACCTGGGGGACAGTTGGCTCGACGGCGAACTGGTCCTGCTCGATGAGACCGGCCACTCCGATTTCGCGGCCCTGCGCCAGGCCTTCGACATCGGCCGCACCGTCGACATGGTGTATTTCCTGTTCGATGCGCCGTTCCTCAATGGTGTCGACCTGCGCCAGGCGCCGGTGGAGGAACGCCGTGCGGCCCTGAAAAACGCCCTTGGCAACAACGCCAGCAAGCGCCTGCGCTTTTCCGAGTCGTTTTCGGCCAGCCAGCACGACATGTTCGAAAGCGCTATCGCGCTCTCACTGGACAGCGTGGTCGGCAAGCGCCTGGGCAGCCCATATATGTCCCAGCGAAGCGCCGATTGGGTAAAACTCAAGTGCCGGTTGCGCCAAGCCTTCGTCATCGTCGGGTTCACCCGCCCCCAAGGCAGGCGCAGCGGTTTCGGCGCGCTGTTGCTGGCGGTCAACGGGCCGTCGGGGCTGGTGTACGCCGGTCGGGTCGGCACGGGATTCAGCCAGACGCAAATCAAACAATTACATGCGCAACTGTGTGCGCAGCAGCGCGAGACTTCGCCACTGGCGTTACCACTCAACGGTGTCCAGGGACGCGGCGTGCAATGGGTCGAGCCTGACCTGACCTGCGAGATCGAGTTCACTGAATGGACCCGCGACAACCAGATGCGCCAGGCTATTTTCCTGGACTTGTCGAGCACTATGCCGGCCAACAAGGTGGTTCGCGAGCAACCCCTGCCGATAAAGCCCACGACACCAGAACCCAAGCGTCGCAGCAAAGCCCGCGCGGCCAAAGTCGACGGTGTGACGATCACCCACCCCGATCGGGTCATCGACAGTGTCAGCGGTGTGCAAAAGGCCGAGCTGGCGCAGTATTACCTGGACATCGCCCCGTGGATCCTGCCGCACCTCAAGCAGCGGCCGGTCGCGCTGCTGCGGGCACCGGACGGTATCGGCGAAGAGCAGTTCTTCCAAAAACACGCCGATCGCCTGGACATTCCCCATATCAAACAGCTGGATCCGCGACTGGACCCGGGCCATGCAGCGCTGATGGAGATCAGTGACATCCACGCCCTGGTCAGCGCGGCGCAGATGGGTACGGTGGAACTGCACACCTGGACCGCGACCCACGACCGGATCGAGACACCCGACCTGTTTGTCCTGGACCTGGATCCGGACCCGTCGCTGCCCTGGAGCGCCATGATCGAGGCGACCCACATGACCTTGGCGGTGCTCGACGCGTTGGGTTTGCAGGCTTTTCTCAAGACCAGCGGCGGCAAAGGCATGCACGTGATCGTGCCATTGGCGAGAAGTGAAGGCTGGGACACCACCAAGGCGTTCGCCAAAGCCATCTCGCAGTTCCTGACCCGACAAATGCCAGAGCGCATCACGGCCACCATGGGACCGAAGAACCGCGTCGGGAAAATATTCGTCGACTACCTGCGCAACGCCCGCGGCGCCAGCACGGTGGCCGCCTACTCAGTGCGCGCCAGGCCAGGCCTGCCGGTCTCGGTGCCAATCGCCCGGGCCGAATTGCAGACCCTGCGCAACGCCCAGCAATGGGACATCCATACCGCCCTGGAACGGGCCAAGGGCTTGGGCGCCGATCCTTGGGAAGGCTACAACCACCGTCAGCGGATCACCGCCAGGATGTGGGAACAGCTGGATGCGCAAAAGCCCACCGACTGAATGTAGGAGCGTAGGAGCGTAGGAGCGTAGGAGCGTAGGAGCGTAGGAGCTGTCGAGTGCAACGAGGCTGCGATCTTTCCACAACCCATTGAGTCCAGAGCGAAAGATCAAAAGATCAAAAGATCGCAGGCTTCGCCAGCTCCTACATCCAGATAAAGATCACCAGCAGGCCGCCAAAGAACGCCCATTTCTGCAGGTAATACAGCGCACGGTTACGTTTTTTCAGGGCCTTGCCCTGCAACCGTATCTTGTAGAGCCTGGAGAACGCCCGGTTCAAGGCGCCCGTCCTGTCGCCCGCGTCGTTGGGCGCACCGGCCGCTGCCATCACGGTGCGGCTGAACCAGCGGTTGAACGCGCTAGCCCAGCGAAACTTCATCGGCCGCTCCACGTCGCAGAACAGGATGATGCGATTATGGTCGGTGGTGTTCTGGGCGTAATGAATGAACGTTTCGTCGAATATCACTACCTCGCCATCGCGCCAATGATAGGGCTCGCCATCGACATTGATGTAGCAACCAGCATCGTTGGGCGTTTCCAGGCCCAGGTGATACCGATAGGACCCGGCATATGGGTCGCGGTGCCGGACCAGCTTCGAGCCCGGCGGCAACTCGGCGAACATCGCCGCCTTGATCGAGCCGATGCTCTGTACCAGTTCGGTGGTGCGGGGGCACAGCTTCATGGCCGAAGGATGGCTGTCGCCGTACCACTTCAGGTAGAAACGCTTCCAACCGGTCTTGAAGAACGAGTTGAAGCCCACATCGTCATATTGATCGGAACGCTTGATCTGCCCTGCGTGCAGCAGGTTCTGGCCTTCGGCCCGGATCTCTTGCCAGTGGGCCTGCAACGGGCTCAGGTCCGGAAACTGCGCCGGGCTCAGGAACGGCCTGTTGGGCAGTTTCGAGCACAGGTAAAGCAGGCAATTGATCGGCGCGAGAAACGACGAATGATCGCTCAGCTGACGTCCGAACTTATGCCGCACGCGACCGCGCAGGTGAACGTAGCCAATGGAGAAGACGTAGAGCGCGACAATAATGAGTTTCACGAAAAACCGTCACAATTCTGGGGTGAACTGGATTGTTTACCCGGGCCAGCCAAGCGGCAAGGGAGATGGCATAGGGTGAGATGGCATTCTAGCCACAGTTTGTAACCGAAAGTTATCCTCCAACTGTGAAAAACTGTCTTGCCCGGGCAATACCCTATCGTTTATGCGGCCAGACCAGTACAATCGCCGCCACTATTACGCGCCCCCTTTGGCCGATACCGCAAACGCGGCTTCGGTGCACGTCTACCGGGCCAGGCGCTACGTATGCTGCTGTCCTCTTATGCCGGATGGACCCTTGCGCTTGCGACCGCGACGCCTTTGCGCGGTCGGGACGTGCGCAAACAGGTACTGAACAGGTACTGCCGCACCCTTAGCTACTCTGAATGTTCCGCAGGATAAACCTTTGATCTCTACAGCTAACATCACGATGCAGTTCGGCGCCAAGCCACTGTTCGAAAACGTCTCTGTCAAATTCGGCGCGGGTAACCGCTACGGTCTGATTGGCGCCAACGGTTGCGGCAAGTCGACCTTCATGAAAATCCTCGGCGGCGACCTCGAGCCGTCCGGCGGCCAGGTCATGCTCGAGCCGAACGTGCGCCTGGGCAAACTGCGCCAGGACCAGTTCGCCTACGAAGAATTCACCGTGATCGATACCGTGATCATGGGTCACGAAGAGCTGTGGAAGGTCAAGGCCGAGCGCGATCGCATCTATTCGCTGCCGGAAATGACCGAAGAAGACGGCATGGCCGTGGCCGAGCTGGAAACCGAATTTGCCGAGATGGACGGCTACACCGCCGAATCCCGTGCCGGTGAACTGCTGTTGGGCCTGGGGATTGGCATCGAACAGCATTTCGGCCCGATGAGCGAAGTGTCGCCAGGCTGGAAGCTGCGTGTGTTGCTGGCCCAGGCACTGTTCTCCGACCCGGAAGTGCTGCTGCTCGACGAACCGACCAACCACCTGGATATCAACACCATCCGCTGGCTGGAAAACGTGCTGACCCAGCGTTCGAGCCTGATGATCATCATCTCCCACGACCGTCACTTCCTGAACAGCGTCTGCACCCACATGGCGGACCTGGACTATGGCGAGCTGCGCCTGTTCCCGGGCAACTACGACGAGTACATGACCGTGGCGACCCAGTCCCGCGAGCAACTGCTGTCGGACAACGCCAAGAAGAAAGCACAGATTTCCGAACTGCAATCGTTCGTCAGCCGTTTCTCGGCCAACGCCTCGAAAGCCAAGCAGGCCACCTCTCGCGCCAAGCAGATCGACAAGATCCAACTGGCCGAGGTCAAGCCATCGAGCCGCGTCAGCCCGTTCATTCGCTTCGAGCAGACCAAGAAACTGCACCGCCAGGCGGTCATTGTCGAGCGCATGGCCAAAGGGTTTGACGGCAAGCCGCTGTTCAAGGACTTCAGCTTCACCGTCGAAGCCGGTGAACGCGTGGCGATCATTGGCCCGAACGGTATCGGCAAGACCACCTTGCTGCGCACCCTGGTCAATGAGCTGGAACCCGATGCCGGTACCGTAAAATGGACCGACGCCGCGGAACTGGGCTACTACGCCCAGGACCATGCCCACGACTTCGAAGACGACGTCAACCTGTTCGACTGGATGGGCCAGTGGACCCAGGGCGGCGAACAACTGGTTCGTGGCACCTTGGGCCGCATGCTGTTCTCCAACGACGAGATCCTCAAGTCGGTCAAGGTCATTTCCGGTGGTGAGCAAGGCCGCATGCTGTTCGGCAAGCTGATCCTGCAAAAACCCAACGTGCTGGTGATGGACGAACCGACCAACCACTTGGACATGGAATCGATCGAAGCGTTGAACCTGGCGCTGGAAAACTACCCGGGCACGCTGATCTTCGTCAGCCATGACCGTGAGTTCGTTTCCTCCCTGGCCACCCGCATCATCGAGCTCAGCGCCGACGGCGTGGTCGACTTCAGCGGCACCTATGACGACTACCTGCGTAGCCAGGGTGTGGTGTTCTAAGGACAGCCCTTGGCTGTTCGCTGCAAAAGCAAAGCCCTGTCCACTGTGACAGGGCTTTTTGTATTCCAAGGGTAAAGACCTGTGGGAGCGAGCTTGCTCGCGATGGCGGCCTGACAGCCGACCAGGATTTTGTTGGCGGGGTACATATCCATTGCTGCGGTAACGGCGGCTTATTGTTCCGCTCTTACAGCGGGTCACTTTCGAAAAGCCCGGAAGCCGGCCCAGTCGAAAGTAACCAAAGCGCTCATGCCCCACCACTCGGCACCTCGCCCAGGCTCGGTGTGCCCTCACTCCGGCATTGCTCCGTGGGCCCGCCGCGAAGGGCCATCCATGGCCCAGCGCGGCTATCCCGGCATCCATGCCGGGATGCCCACTCCACAATGCCTGCGTTCGGCCAGCGTGGTTAATGGGGCGCCGAGATCAACGTCCACCGCGAGGCGGCCTGATAGCCGACCTGGCTCTTGCAGTCGTACACCCATCAGCTCTGTTTGAGCTGGACCTGTGGGAGCAAAGCTTGCTCGCGAGACGGCCTTACAGCCGACCTGTTTCTCCCTGGTGAACCCAATCCCTTGTGGGAGCGAGCTTGCTCGCGAAGGGGCCGGTGCATACAACCTCAATTGAAACTGCACATCCGGGTCCCCAAGCACATTTAGTTAGCCTGCTTTCTTTTATCCCCTCCTCGCGCCATGATGAGGCTCTCTTACCGCTGCCCGCGAACGAGCCCTATGCCCACGCCCTCACCTGCCTCCAGCTCCCTGTCGATCACCCTGCAGATCGTCTCCATCGTTTTCTACACCTTCATCGCCTTTCTTTGCATCGGCCTGCCGATTGCCGTGTTGCCCGGGTATGTCCACGAACAGCTGGGCTTCAGCGCGGTGGTGGCCGGGTTGACCATCGGTTCACAGTACCTGGCGACCCTGCTCAGCCGCCCCATGGCCGGGCGGCTATCGGACAGCGTTGGCACCAAGCGGGCAATCGTCTACGGGCTGTCGGGAATTGTGCTCAGCGGCGTGCTGACGCTGCTCTCGACCTTGCTGCAAAGCTTCCCCCTGCCCAGCCTGTTGATCCTGATTGTTGGGCGCTTGCTGCTTGGCGTGGCCCAAGGGCTGATTGGCGTGGGCACCATCAGTTGGTGCATGGGCCAGGTGGGTGTGGAGCACACCGCCCGCTCGATTTCCTGGAACGGCATCGCCTCGTACGGAGCCATCGCCATCGGTGCCCCGCTGGGCGTGGTGATGGTCGGTGAACTGGGGTTCGCCAGCCTGGGCGTCGCGTTGTCGCTTCTGGCCGGGGCGGCACTGTTGATCATTCGCAACAAGCCGTCGGTGCCGGTCATTCGTGGCGAGCGCTTGCCTTTCTGGGCGGTGTTTGGGCGCATTGCGCCGTTCGGGGCGGGCCTGAGCCTGGCGTCGATCGGCTACGGCACGCTTACCACGTTTATCACGCTGTTCTATATCAGTCGCGGCTGGACCGGGGCGGCCTGGTGCCTGACAGTTTTCGGTGTCTGCTTCATCCTGGCGCGGTTGCTGTTCATTTCCAGCATCGCCCGTTTCGGCGGCTTCAACTCGGCCATTGCCTGCATGAGCATCGAAACCCTCGGGCTGGTATTGCTATGGCTGGCGCCGTCCACAGCGTTCGCCCTGGTCGGTGCCGGGCTGGCCGGTTTCGGGCTATCGTTGGTATACCCGGCGCTGGGGGTGGAGGCCATCAAGCAAGTGCCTAACACCAGCCGGGGGGCCGGCTTGAGCGCCTATGCGGTGTTCTTTGACCTGGCGCTGGCGATTGCCGGTCCGTTGATGGGGGCAGTAGCGTTGAACCTGGGCTATTCGTCGATCTTCTTCTGTGCTGCCTTGTTGTCCCTTACCGGGCTGGGTCTGACTCTGCTGCTGCGTCGCCGAGCCGTAAGCGCACCTTATTGATCGTAATACTGTTCACTGCCGTTTTTTTGTTTTGATTAGGCTCGGTATTACTTGCTCTGGTGTGTATATCCGTTGCTGCGGTAACGGCTGCTTAGGGTTCCGCTCTTACAGCGGGTCACTTTTGGAAAAGCGCCAAAAGTAACCAAAAGCGCTTTGCCCCACCACTCGGCACCTCGCTTAGGCTCGGTGTGCCCTCACTCCGGCATTGCTCCGTGGGCCCGCCGCGAAGGGCCATCCATGGCCCTGCGCGGCTACCTCGGCATCCATGCCGAGGTGCCCACTACGCAATGCCTGCGTTCGGCCAGCGTGGTTTAACGGGGCGTCCAGATCAAGATCCAAAGCAAAGCAAAGCAAAGCAAAGCAAAGCAAAGCAAAGCAAAGCAAAGCAAAGCAAGAGCGCGACACGTCCAGCATCTATGTAGCTGAGCCACCGCCATCGCGAGCAAGCTCGCTCCCACATTGGATCTTCATCAGATACAAAATCCATGTGCACCGCAAAACCTGTGGGGCCTGTGATGAACACAAGACTCATAAACACCCAAGATCACCTGTGGGAGC
The DNA here is from genome assembly GCF_052114545.1 of Pseudomonas sp. KB_12. Lineage (NCBI taxonomy): Bacteria > Pseudomonadati > Pseudomonadota > Gammaproteobacteria > Pseudomonadales > Pseudomonadaceae > Pseudomonas > Pseudomonas sp. KB_12. The sequence continues at coordinate 114,635 of NZ_JBFREY010000013.1, forward strand.
GAGCTTGCTCGCGATGAGGCCGGTACATCCAACATCGCCGCAAACTGATACTTCGCCTTCGCGAGCAGGCTCGCTCCCACAGGAGAAACGCGGTCTCCATCAAGAGTCAGGTCGGCTGTTAGGCCGCCTCGCGGTTGACGTTGATCTCGGCGCCCCGTTAACCACGCTGGCTAAACGAAGGTATTGCGCAGTGGGCAACCCGGCATGGATGCCGGGTTAGCCGCGCTGGGCCATGGATGGCCCTTCGCGGCGGCCCACGGAGCAATGCCTTCGTTCAGGCATGCCGAGCCTAAGCGAGGCACCGAGTGGTGGGGCAGAAGCGTTTTGGTTACTTTTGCGCTTCTCAAAAGTGACCCGCCGTCAGGGCGGAACCCTAAGCCGCCGTTACCGCAGAAATGGATATACACACCATCCTTACGTAAAAACCATGCCCCTCGGAACAGAAGATCAGAATCTCCGGGAACGCTTAAGTGAACAGCTTATTGATCAGCCGTCCTCATCCCCGCCCGGGTCGGCTTGCCCAAAGCCTCGCCGAAGAAGCGGCTGGCCTCGGAGATCATGGTGCGGTGGATGTCCTTGCGGTCGACACCGTCAGCATCCGTGCAAAGCGCCGGCATCGCGGCGATCTGCTCGTCGGTGCACGGTGCCAGGAAAACAAAATGCCCCGCACCGGCCAGGGTCTTGAAGTCCGGTGCAGTGGGCAGCTTGCGGGCCAGAGCGGCGGCATTCTTGTCGAAGGCCACGAGTTTGTCGCCATCGCCGCTGTACAGCAGCACCGGCACATGGACATCAGCCAGGGTATGGCGGCCAAACTTCAGGCTCAACGGCGCCATCAACAACAATGCCCGGACCCTGGGGTCAGCCACCGGTTGCAGATCATCGCGGTCAGCAATCAGTTCGCCCTGGGTATTGCAGGCGTCACGGTCGTCCGGCCGCTCCACGCAGTAGCGGCGCAGACGATTGAGGTCCGGCGTCGCACCGGACAGGATCAGCGCGGTTTCGCCGCCGGCCGAATAGCCGATCACCCCGACCTGCCCGGCGTTGACGAACGGCGAGAGCATCGGGTCATTGAGCGTGGCGGTGATGGCTTCGGAAATCTGGATCGGCCGCCCGTACAGGTTGCTCAGGGTGCCAAGCCGGCTGTGATCCTGGGCGTTGTCGCCGGGATGAATCACCGCCACCACGACAAACCCCTTGCGCGCCAGGGAGGTGGCCAGGTCATGCAGGGCCAGCGGCGTACCGGTATTGCCATGGGACAGCATCAACAGCGGAAAGCGGCCGATGGCGATCTGGGCGTCTGGCGCGGCATCGATCTGGTAGCCACCCAGCAGGCTGGACTGTTCCCGGTCTGTGGACGGATAAAAGGCGATGGCGTGCATCGGCTGCTCATCCAGAGGATCGAGAAAACTCAGCTCATGGAAACCGGCGCTCCAATGCGGATGTGGCCCCGGTGCGGCCTGCACTGAACCGAGACTGGCAAACAAGCAAAGCAGCAGCGCTGCACCAAAACGCATCATCGAATCATCCACCTTCACCAGCGCACGGGAAGGCCCCGTCGCTCGCAGTCTTGGCCGTGCATAACCTGCGCCAGAAATCCAGGCGCCGAACGCAGTAAAACCCTGCATCCCGGCCATCCAATGACGACGAGAATACAGGGTTTTACGAAGGTTGCCCCAATAGCTTTGGTGCCTTTATGCGGGTTTTACGCGGCGGCGAACTGCTGGCCGATTTGCAACGCGGCTTCGCTCATGGCTTTGGTGCGCATGTCGTCACCGTAGGCCAGGCCTTCGGCACGGACAACTTCGATATCGGTGATGCCGAGGAAACCGAACACCAGCTTGAGATAGTCCTCGTGACCCACGCCGCTCGGTTGGCCGGCATGCAAACCACCCGAGGTGGAAACGATCACCAGTTTCTTGCCACCACACAGGCCTTCAGGACCGGCTTCGGTGTAGCGGAACGTCTGGCCGGCCACGGCAATGCGGTCGATCCAGGCCTTGAGCTGGGTCGGAATGCTGAAGTTGTACATCGGCGCGGCGATGACCACCGCATCAGCCGCCAGGAACTCAGCCATTGCCGACGCGCTGAGATCGGCTTCGTGCTTGAGAGCTGCGTCGCGCAATTCGGCGCTGGTGCCGGCGGCAACTAGCGTCTGGGCGGAAAAATGGCTGATGGCGTCAGCGGCCAAGTCGCGGTAAGTCACCGTGATGCCTGGTTCCGCGGCTTTCCAGGCTTCAACCACTTCACGGCTCAATTGGCGGGAAGCGGAGTTGTCGCCCAGGATGCTCGAATCGATGTGCAGCAGTTTCATGTCAGTGCTCTCCAAGTGAGGACCGCAACCGGGCGATCAATTGGCGACAATCCTATCGATGAAGCCAATGATCGATAAGTCAGCACAAATGCGATAGTTTGTCCCACTGACAGGACAATCGAGTTCAACATGCAAGACCTCAATGACTTGTACTACTTCGCCAAAGTCGTCGAAGCCGGCGGTTTCGCGGCGGCCGGACGGTTGCTGGGCATTCCCAAGTCCCGATTGTCGCGGCGTATCGCCGAGCTGGAAGAACGCCTCGGCGCCCGGTTGCTTCAGCGCACCACCCGCCAATTGAAATTGACCGCGGTCGGCGAACGTTATCTGCGCCATTGCCAGGCCATGTTGCTGGAGGCCGAGATGGCCGACGAAGCGGTGGCGAGCATGTCCAGCGAACCCCGCGGCCGATTGCGGGTGTCGAGCCCGGTGGGCCTGGCCCACCAGTTCCTGCCGGTGATAATCGAAACCTTCCTGGTGAAATACCCTTTGGTGCAACTGGACATGACCCTGCTCAACCGGCGGGTGGACTTGATCGGCGAAGGTATCGACGTGGCGTTGCGCGTGCGCGATCTGGGGGACGAGGATCCCTTGCTGATGACCCGGCGCCTGCGCCAGGCGCGGCTGATGATGGTTGCCAGCCCGGCCTTTGTCGAAGGACGGCGGATCGAAACCCCGGATGACCTCAAACAGTTGCCGGTGCTGGGGGCATTGGAAGCCGATCGCCAGGTGCACCTGCGCCTGGTCAGCGCCGATGGGCAGCGTGTGGAACTGAGCCTGGAAGCCCGCCTGGGCATCGACGACTTCATTGTGCGCCGGGCCTGCACGCTCGCCGGCCTGGGCTTCACTTTATTGCCAAGCATGTATTGCGAGCAGGAATTGCAGGACGGCACACTGGTGGAACTCTTGCCTGGATGGTCATCGCCCGATGGCTGGCTCCAGGCGGTCTACCCGCATCGGCGCGGCATGCTGCCAGCGGTGCGTGCATGGATCGATCATTTGGTGGAAGCCTTCGAGGGCTGTGGAGATAGAACGATATGAGGTTGAGCGAAGAGGATGTCGCGCAGTTTTGCCTGGGCCTGCCCGGCGCCAGGGAGGACTACAAATGGGGCGGCGTACGCGTGTTTTCCATTGCCGGGAACAAGATGTTCGCCCTGCAGGGCCTGCGAGGCGACTCGCTGGCGTTCAAGGTCGACAAGGATCTGTTCCTGGGCCATTGCGACCGGCCAGGCATTCATCCCGCGCCTTACCTGGCGCGGGCCCAGTGGGTCATCATGCAAGTGCCCTACCCGCTGGGGGCCGAAGAGCTGCGTGGCCTGCTGCAACGCTCACACCAATTGGTGGTCAGCAAATTGCCCAAGCGCACGCAGGTGGGCTTGTTGCTCTAGCCATTCAGAACAGATAGCTGCCCAGGAACAACTGGTCGATCCAGAACACCTGGTGCAGCAGCACGATGAACCAGAACACGATCTGAAACGACACTTTGCGGGTCTTGTGGCGAAACAGCTGCTGGGCCAGCAAGGCTCCGGGCCAACCGCCGGCCAGCTCCACCGCATGCAGCACGTTCTCCGGGGTGCGCCAGGTGTCAGCGCGTGCCTTGCGCTTGTCGCTCCAGTACAGCAGGAACGCCACCACACTGACGACGCCATAAGCCACCATCGGCACCCACGACACCGCCCGCAGCCCGAACAGCAGCGAACCGAACACCGGCAAGGCACAGAGCAGCGCAAACACCATCAGTTTGAGTCGCAGGTGCTGCACGGTGCCTTCAGCATTGCGCCCGGCACGTTTGCGGCTGCCTGATTCGTTCATGGCTTGGCAGCGGTCCAGTCCACCCAGCCGAACTGCCAGGTTGCCAGGATCAACAGGCCGAAGGCGATTCGATACCAGGCGAACACGGCGTAGCTGTGGCTGGCGATGAATCGCAGCAGGCCCTTGACCGCAATCATGGCGAAAATGAACGCCGTGACGAAACCAATGGCGAACACCGGGAAATCCGCCGGGACGAACAATTCACGGTATTTGTAGCCCGAGTAGACTGCCGCGCCGACCATGGTCGGCATCGCCAGGAAGAACGAAAACTCGGTAGCGGTTTTACGCGACAGCCCGAACAGCAGGCCACCAATGATGGTCGCACCGGAGCGGGAGGTGCCTGGGATCATCGCAATGCATTGAGCCAGGCCGACCTTCAGCGCGTCTTTCCAGGAGATCTCGTCCACCGTTTCAGCGTGCACCTGGTGCTGGCGCTTCTCGGCCCAGAGCATCACCAGACCGCCCACCACCAACGCGGTGGCCACCGTGATCGGGTTGAACAGGTAGTGGTGGATCCAGTCGGCAAACAGCACACCCAAGACCACAGCGGGCAGGAAGGCGATCAGCAGGTTGGCGGTAAAGCGGCGGGCGCTGGGTTGCGTCGGCAGGCCCAGCACCACGTCGAAGATCTTGCGCCGGAACTCCCAGACCACCGCCAGGATCGCGCCAAGCTGGATGATAATGTTGAACGCCATCGCGCGCTCGCCGCCGAACTCAAGCAAGTCGGCGACAATGATCTGGTGCCCGGTGCTGGAAATCGGCAGAAATTCCGTCAAGCCTTCCACTACGCCAAGAATCAATGCCGAAAAGGCAGTCCACAAATCCATTCATCCCCCAAAAAAGACGCTGTTCGTGCAGGTCTTATCAATATTCAAGTGTCATGCAGGTGTCGCCGCAGCGGGTGCACGATAACCGCGACCTTTCAAAAAAAACCAATGAAAAATGAGAACCGGCTCAGGTTTTACGCTGCGGGGCCGAAATCCTATCAGACAAGCCCTGATAACGCTGCCGCGTTGTGACTCAGGTCAATTACCGATAGCGACCGGGCGCTACAGTGCCGGTCGTCGATACGACAAGAATAAAAACCGGAGTGACAGCGTATGAATAGCTTGCGCAGTGTGTCGATCAGCCGACGCTTGTGGCTCATCCTGGTCGTGGCCATCGTGATGTTGTTCACGCTCGGCGCCTTGATGCTTAATCAGATCCACAACGACCTCTACCAAGCCAAGGTGCAGAAAACCCAGCACGTGGTGCAGACCGCCAGCGGCGTGCTGACTTACTACCAAGGCCTGGAAGCTGCCGGCACCCTGACCCGTGACGCCGCGCAAAAGCAGGCCCTCAGCGCCGTGCGTGGCCTGCGCTATAACCAGAGTGACTATTTCTGGATCAACGACCTGACGCCGGTCATGATCATGCACCCGACCAACCCGAAACTTGAAGGCCAGAACCTCTCGGCCATCCGTGACCCGAACGGCTATGCGCTGTTCAACGAGATGGTTGCCATCGCCAAGTCCAAGGGCGCCGGCATGATAAACTACCTCTGGCCGAAACCGGGCGCCGAGGCCCCGGTGGGCAAGACCTCCTACGTCCAACTGTTCGAACCCTGGGGCTGGATCATCGGCTCAGGCGTGTACGTGGATGACGTCCAGGCCGAGTTCCAATCCCAGGTGATCAAGGCCTCGGTGGTCGGCCTGGTCATCACCCTGCTCATGGGCCTGCTGTTGACCCTGATCGTGCGCAGCATCGTCGGCCCGTTGCAGGAAACGGTCAACGCCATGGCCAACATCGCCAGCGGCGAGAGTGACCTGACCCGCACCCTCGACACCCACGGCCAGGACGAAGTGACCCAATTGGCGCGGCATTTCAACGCCTTTACCGCCAAGTTGCGGCACGTGGTGACCCAACTGCAAGCTTCGGCCAGCGCACTGGGGCAATCCTCCAGTGAATTGGGCAACGACGCCACCCAGGCCCAGGAACGCAGCCAGCAGCAGTCACAACAAATGGAGCTGGTGGCGACCGCGATCAATGAAGTGACCTATGGCGTGCAGGACGTGGCCAAGAACGCCGAGCACGCGGCCAGTGAGATGCGCGACGCCGAATCCCAGGCCCAGCAAGGCCAAGTCAACATCGACGGCAGCTTGCAGCAGATCGACCGCCTGTCCCAGACCATCGACCAGGCGGTGGAAGTGATCCGCACCCTGGCGAGTGAAAGCACCCAGATTGGCAGCGTGCTGGAGGTGATTCGCTCCATTGCCGAGCAGACCAACCTGCTGGCCCTCAACGCCGCGATCGAAGCCGCCCGCGCCGGCGAACAAGGCCGGGGCTTTGCTGTGGTCGCCGATGAAGTGCGGCTGCTGGCCCAGCGTACCCAGAAGTCCACCGCAGAGATCCAGGCGATGATCGAGCGCCTGCAAACCCATTCCGAAGCCGCCGTGAAAGTCATCAGCGACAGCAGCCGTGCTTCGCAACTGACCATCGAACAGGCCGGCCTGGCCGGTGCCAGCCTCAACGCCATCGGCCAGGCCCTGCGCAATCTCAACAGCCTGAACGCCTCCATCGCCAGTGCGACGTTGCAACAGGCCCATGTGGTGGAAGACATCAACCAGAACGTCACCCAGGCCGCTGGCCTGTCCCACAGCACCGCCATGGCCGCCGAACAGTCCAGCCAGGCAAGCACCCGCCTCAAGGCGTTGAGTGAACAGTTGAACGGATTGCTCACGCAGTTCCGGGTCTAAAGATCGGTAGACCACCCCTGTGGGAGCGAGCTTGCTCGCGATGGCGGTCGCACAATCAGCATTGATGCAAGCTGACCCACCGCTATCGCGAGCAAGCTCGCTCCCACAGTGGTTCTGTGTTGGTCTCTGGATTGGTGTCCACCGCAATCCCTTGTGGGAGCGAGCCTGCTCGCGATAGCGGTAGCCCGTTCAACAATGGTATTGGAGCTCTCCACGCCATAGCGTTTACAATCGCCGCCCTCTTCTATTTCCCCAAGGAACCGCCATGTCCGGGCTTGAACTGTTTGCCGCAGCCCTCGGCGTGATCGCTGTCTGGCTGACCGTCAAGCAGAACCCCTGGTGCTGGCCGATCGGCCTGGTCATGGTGTTGCTGTACAGCTGGATTTTCTTCGAGGTGAAGTTGTACTCGGACATGCTGCTGCAGGTTGTCTACGCGGTGCTGCAACTCTACGGCTGGTGGCAATGGACCCGTGCCGGGCACAATCATGATGGACGCCAGGTCAGCAGTCTCGGTGGGTCGTCGGTGCTGTTCGGCCTGGCTATCGGTGCGGCAGGCAGCCTGCTGTTGGGCGCCGCCATGGCCCACTGGACCGATGCCGCCCAGCCCTGGCTCGATGCCGCGCTCACCGGTTTCAGTCTCGTGGCCCAGTGGTGGATGGCGCAAAAACGCGTGCAATGCTGGCCGCTGTGGATTGCCCTGGACGTGATCTTCGTGGGCCTGTTCATCTACAAGGACTTGCACCTGACTGCCGCGCTCTATGCCCTGTTCACCCTGCTGGCCGTGCAAGGCTGGCGGGAATGGCGCGCCGACCCGGCCCTGCGCGCATGAAGGTGGTGGTGCTGACCGGCCCGGAATCCAGCGGCAAGAGTTGGCTGGCGGCGCAATTGCAGGAACACTTTGGTGGCGTGCGGGTGGATGAATACGTGCGCCATTTCATGGAGCAGACCCAACGCGATACCTGTCTGGCCGACATCACCGACATCGCCTCCGGCCAACTGGCCTGGGAAGATGAAGCGCGTGCCCACCGTCCGGCGCTGTTGATCCTCGACACGCACCTGCTGAGCAACATCCTCTGGAGCCAGACCCTGTTTGGCGACTGCCCGGGCTGGCTCGAGCCGGCCCTGCTGGCCCGCCATTATGACCTGCACCTGCTGCTGAGCCCCGAGCAGGTCGAATGGACCGGCGACGGCTTGCGTTGCCAACCCGGGCTGGCAGAACGGCTGGCATTTTTTGAGGCGATCGAGGCCTGGCTGAGCGAACATCAGCGACCGTTCCAGGTCATTGAGGGCGATTGGGCGCAACGCCAACAGCAAGTGTTCGCCGCCGTTACCCAGCTGCTTCACGCTTGATCGCAGGGTGATCTGTTCCATTCTTGAAACAACGCAGTCGCTCCAAACCCGGATCCAACGCCGCTTCACCAAATTGCCATCAAGACTGTCAAGCTTCTGAAACACCCGCCCAAAAGCCTGGATCCAGAGCCCTGGGACAGTAGGTGACCGGTTGGTCACCATGCCCCTTGTCTCAGCGCTGAAACAGCCCGCCCACCCAGCATGCCATCAAAAAACACAACTCATTGAATTAAAAGGTATTTCAAAACTCGGCACGACACCTGCTCTGCCCCACTTCGCAACGCTGGACCAAGGCCAGCCCACCGAAGAAGGAATCGATGCCGTGGGGACTTTCGAGAGAAGTTTGACCTGTCTGCTGTTGATCAGCTGCGCCGCCAGCGCAACGCTCAGTCTGCCAGCACAGGCCGAGGGCAACGGCGTCATTGTGCTCAACCGTGACGTGCAGCCCATCGCAATTGGTCGCAATGGAGGCAAAGACCCCTACCCGACCACCGTCAATGCCAACCCCTCCGAACGCATCAACCAGGCAACCGCCAGCACCGAACTGAGCGATGGCGAATTCGCCAGCGTGGCCAGCGGCTCGTCGATCCGCAACACCGTCAACCCGAATACCGGCGTGCAAGGCCTGAACGTCGTGACCAACCCCAACGGCATGCCGGGCATGGGCGCCGGTCACGGTGGCGGCAGCGGCGGCGCGATCTCCGGCACCATCAACCGCTCGCTCAGTTCCGGCCTGGCCCCGCTGGGTCGGCTGGCGGGAGGCCAGTGAGATGAATCCAGCCCTCGTTCTCCTCGCCCTGTTAAGCCCTTGCCTGGCGCTCGCCGATCCGGCTGTGGCGGTGGTCAGTAGCGCCAACCTGCAGGATTCCGGCAGCCATTACACCGGCAACTTCAACGTCAACCAGGCCGCTGGCGACCAGATCCAGCAAACCAACACCCGGGCCATCGCCATTGGCAGCCACGCCCAGGCCAGCACCCGCGTGCAGCAACGCGTCGACACGCCGGCCGACCCTTCCATGAACGCCACCGCCCGTATCGGCGGCCACTCTTTCACCAACGGCAACGGTGTGCTGGGCGTCAACCAGTCCGCCGGGGACAACAACCAGATGGCCAATGTCATGCGGGTGGGCATCAGTGCCCATCCGCAGAGCATTGATGACAGCGCCCTGTCTCAACAGAACGTGGCGTTGCTACCGAACTCAGGAGCAACTGGCGCCCCAACCGGCAGTCGCCAGGTCGTTACCAGCGACCAGGCCTTCACCGGCAGCCGAGGGGTAATCCAGGTGAACCAGAGCGCAGGGGTGGGAAACCGTATGGCGAACACCCTGAGCATCCGGGTTGCTGATTGACCCGGAGGCTACATAAGAAAGTACTGACACTTAACCAACGACACGCAAGGAGAAACACCATGAAACCTACAATGGCAATCAAACCATTGGTTTTCGCTCTCGCCGCGGTCATGACAATGGCTGCACAGGCTGGAGGAAACGACAACAATAATGGCCATGGCAATGGTCACGGTCACGGCAATGGCCATCAGCAAGGGCCGACGCTGGATCAATTGCTCTCCATCAGTGCCGGCGCTGGGGCTACGGTGCTGGATGAGCAGAACAGCGACGGCAACGTGGTGACCAACCAGGCCACCAGAAACACCGCTGAAGCCACTGACTCGCTCAATGGCAGCAACGGCAACATGGGCGCCAACATTGCCGGCGGCGACGGCAACCAGCAAGACAACGCCGCCGCCCTGGCCACCGCCGACGAAAGCTTCATCTTCGGCTCGGCTGTCGCCGCCTCCAGCGCCACGCAGGTCAATAACAACAACTACGTCAAGAACAACTCGACGCAAAACAACGCCTCGCTCACCAATGCAGGCAACAATGGCTCCGGCAACATCGGCATCAACGTGACCGCCGGGAACTTCAACCAACAGAAAAACAACCTGGCCATCGCCGTATCCGGGGGCCGTGTCGCACAGGCCTCTGCCGCGGCTGACCAGTCCTCCACCGGGCTTGTGGTCGACAACAAAGGCGTGCGGACCTACAAGACCGACACCCTCACCAGCACCTACAGCGCCTCCGGCACGTTCAAGGCCAAAGGTACCGGTACCGCCGAAGACAACGATCACGGCGGCTGGGACAACAAAGGCGGCGGCTATGGCGGCGGTCACGATGACGACAAGTTCAAGTTCTCCGCCGTGGGGACCTTCGAGCTGGCCGGCAGCAACACCCAGCAGGTGCTGACCCGCGACGGTTGGAAAAACCCTGTGATCAACAACGCCACCATGACCAACTCCATGAACGGCTTCTCCGGTAACGGCGGCGCCAACGTGTCGGCAGGCGTGGGCAACCAGCAGAGCAACTCGCTGTCCATCGCTGCCGGCTGCAAGGCTTGCATGTAAAAAAGTACCACTGTGGGAGCGAGCTTGCTCGCGATGGCATTGGATCAGTGACCTTTGTGTTGCCTGACACGCGGCTATCGCGAGCAAGCTCGCTCCCACAGGGGGCTTTTTCCTGGATGCCCACTAGGCGTATTGATCATGCGTGTCACTGCCGTTTCCCTGCTGCTCTGCCTGGCCTGCGTGGCCGAAGCAGCGCAGATGCCGGTCGCCGCCCTGCCTGGCGGCATGCTGGTCTACAAACCGGTGCAAAGCGTACGCGAACGCAAATTCAGCGACATTGTCGAGCAGAAAACCGATTTCAGTTGCGGCGCCGCCGCGCTGGCCACGGTGCTGCGCCAGGCTTATTGGCTGGATGTCGATGAAGAGCACGTCATCAAAGGCATGTTGGTCAATGCCGACCAGAATCTGGTTCGCACCCAAGGGTTTTCCATGCTGGACATGAAACGCTACGTGGAAGCCATCGGCATGCGTGCCCGAGGCTACCGGATACCGCCAGAGAAACTCGAAGCGGTGACGATCCCGGTGGTGGTCCTGATGGAGATACGCGGCTACAAGCACTTCGTGGTCTTGCAGCGGGCCGACAAGCAATGGGTCTACATCGGCGACCCGGTGCTGGGCCACAAGCGCTACGCCCATGATGAGTTCGTCAAAGGCTGGAACGGCATCGTCTTTGCGATCGTTGGCCCAGGCTATGACAAGACCAATGCGCTACGCAGCCCTCCGCAACCACTGACCGCACGTAACAAGCTAGACGGTTTCAACCCGGTCAGGGATGCGGAACTGATGGATTTCGGCTTCATCCAGAGCGACTTTTTTTAATCGCCGACCAACTGCCAACAATAAGTACAAAAAGGAGCAGGACGCTCCGGGAGCAGCACATGAAAACCTCACACTGGCTGTCGCTGGCCTGCCTGCTCGCGACTGCCTCGGGCTATGCCCATGCCGGCTTCAAACCCATCGAAGTCAAGGACCAGGAGCTTGCCGAGCTGCGCGGTCGTTATGTCATGCCCGGCCGAGTCATCAGTTTCGGCATCGTCATGAGCAGTACCTGGCGCAACGCCAGCGGCGACTTGATCGGCGCCTCCAGCGCCATGCAGATCCAGGCCGCCACCGTCAAACCCGAGTTCTATGTCTCCACCATCAAGCAGGCCGGCAACGGCAGCCCCCCCGAACAGGGCAGCGGCAACATTACCGGTGGCGCAGGCCTTGGCACGGGCCAGGGGGTGACCCAGAGCGTACGCGCCGCCGGCGACGGCAACACGGCCTACAACAACGTCAACATCAACGTAAAAGAGAGCAACCAGGCACCGGCGCTCGCGCCTTCCCAAGGCCAGTTGCTGACCAAGGGCCAGACCATCAGCGGCAGCAACGCCGCCGGCAGTGTCGCGGTCACCGCCACCGGCAGCGGCGTGCAAATGGCGATCCAGGCCAGCCACAACCAGGGCAGCACCCTGCAACAAGTGGCTCAAGGCGGTTTGCTGCAAAACACCCGCCTGCTGGGCAACAGCAACCTGGTCAACAACATGACGCAGCTCAATGTGGTGCTGAACAATAACGGCCCCAGCGCCGGGGCATTGGACTGCAACCTGACTCAGTTACGTGGTCTTCGAAACCTCGGATATTGATCTACATTGATCAACGTTGATCGCCGATCAATGGGCAAATAAGGACGGCATATTTCATGTATCGATCCGTATCGTTGCGCGCTGTGATGTGTTTAAGCACGTTGTTCCCGGCGGCCGTGTTGCACGCGGCCCCGGATGCGGACATCGAGGCCCTGAAACAGGAACTTCTTGAGCTCAAGCAACGATACGAGGTCCAGCAAAGGGCCCTGGCGGTGCTTGAACAGCGGGTTCGCCAGGTGGAGGATCAACCCGCCGCGCCACCGCCCAAGCGCCTGGCCAAATCCCCGGCCGACATGAAAGGCAACCAGACCGTGGCCGGCGGTGCTGCGACAACGGCTGGCGGCAGCGGCTACGGGCAATCCCTGGCCGATGATTCCCAGCCGGCCCAGAGCGTCTCCAACCTCTATGACGAGGCCAGCGGCTTCTTCGGCGGCGGCAAATTCAGTTTCGAGACCGGCGTGACCTATTCGCGCTACGACACGCGGCAACTGATCCTCAATGGTTTCCTGGCCCTGGATTCGATTTTCCTGGGCAACATCAACCTCGACCGGATCAAGGCCGACACCTGGACGCTGGACCTCACCGGCCGTTATAACTTCGACAACCGCTGGCAGTTCGACCTCAACGTCCCGGTGGTCTACCGCGAGTCCACCTATCAGTCAGGCGGCGCAAACAACGGCGCAGCCGGCGTCACCAGCGAAGAAACCGTGACCCGCGATCCCACCATCGGCGACGTCAACTTCGGCATCGCCTACAAGTTCATGGATGAGTCGATCGACTCCCCGGACGCGGTGGTCACCCTGCGAGTCAAGGCTCCCACCGGCAAGGACCCGTTCGGTATCAAGCTGCGCCAATCCCAGGCCAACACCAATCTGTTCGTGCCTGACGACCTGCCCACCGGCAACGGCGTATGGTCGATCACGCCCGGGCTTTCGCTGGTCAAGACCTTCGACCCGGCGGTGCTGTTCGGCACCCTCTCCTACACCCATAACTTCGAAGAATCGTTCGATGACATCAGTTCCACAGTCAACCAGAAGGTGCCGGGCAAGGTGCAGATCGGCGACAGCTTCCAACTCGGCGCGGGCATCGCCTTTGCCTTGAACGAGAAGATGAGCATGTCGTTCTCGGTCTCTGACCTGATCCAAAAGAAAAGCAAGCTCAAACAGGACGGCGGCGACTGGGAATCGGTGGTCTCCAGCGACGCCAACGCCGGCTATTTCAACATCGGCATGACCGTCGCCGCGTCCGACAACCTGACCATCGTGCCCAACCTGTCCATCGGGCTGACCGACGATGCGCCGGATTTCACCTTTAGCCTGAAATTCCCGTACTACTTCTGACCCCCCTTGGGATATGTGATGGACACATATCCCAAGGGCACTGCACAACCCCTGTGGGAGCGAGCTTGCTCGCGATAAGGCCCTTTCAGTCAGCATTGATACTGAATGAAAGACCGCCATCGCGAGCAAGCTCGCTCCCACAAAGGTGTTTGTGCAGGCTTGAGTCAGCGGATCTGATGCTTGTGCAGCAGGCGATAGAACGTCGGCCGGGACACGCCCAGCACCCTGGCAGCCACGCTCAGGTTGTCGCTGTGACGGTTGAGTACATCGCTCAGGGCCTGGCGTTCGGCGCGGGTCTTGTAGTCCTCCAGCGTACCCATCGGTGCCGCGACGCCCTGGTGGCTGGCCAGGCCGAGGTCCCGGGCTTCGATTTGTCGCCCTTCGGCCAACACCAGACCGCGACGGACGCGGTTGGCCAGTTCCCGCACATTGCCGGGCCAGTCATGCATACCCATCGCCACCAATGCATCGTCGCTGAAGCTGCGGGGACGGCGACCGGTTTCCTGGCTGTAGAAATGGGAAAAGTGGCTGGCCAGCATCGCCAGGTCACCATGGCGTTCACGCAAGGGCGCCATCGCCACTTGCAGCACGTTCAGGCGGTAGTAGAGATCCTCGCGAAAACGCTTTTGCTCGATGGCCGCCTCAAGGTCCACATGGGTGGCCGCCAAGACCCGCACATCGACCGCGATCGGCTGGCTGCCACCGACCCGCTCAATGTGTTTTTCCTGCAGGAACCGCAGCAGGTTGGCCTGTAGCTCCAACGGCAGGTCGCCGATTTCATCGAGAAACAACGTGCCACCGTGGGCCGCCTCGATCCGCCCGATCTTGCGTTGGTGAGCCCCGGTGAACGCGCCCTTCTCATGCCCGAACAACTCGGACTGGATCAGGTGCTCCGGGATCGCGCCGCAGTTGATGGCGATGAACGGCTTGTTGCGCCGGTGAGACTGACAATGCAGGGTGCGCGCCACCAGTTCCTTGCCGGTACCGCTCTCCCCCCGAATCAACACCGGCGACTCGGCGGGCGCCAACTTGCTCAACAATTTGCGCAGTTCGCGAATCGGCCTGCTGTCGCCCAGCAGTTCATGTTCGGGCTGATCGATGTGGATCGAACCCTGCCCCCGCAGGCGCGCCATGCCAAACGCCCGGCCCAGTGTCACCTGGACCCTGGACACGTCGAAGGGCAAGGTATGGAAATCGAAAAACCATTCGCAGACAAAATCACCGACGTTTTGCAGGCGCAACACTTCCTGGTTGAGCACGGCGATCCATTCGGTGCCGCTACGGCTGATCAACTCCTTGACCGCTTCCGGGCGCTCCAGATGAAAAGGCTGCAAGCGCAAAAGGCCGACGTCACACGTCCGATCGCTGGCGTGTTCGAGGGAGCAACTGTCCACATCCCAGCCAATGGTGCGCAGACCTGGCAACAGGCGATGACAGTCATCGCAGGGATCAACCACGAGCAGACGACGTGACGTACTGGCTTCGATCATGACTGATCCTTGGCGTCAAAATAAGGAAATATGATTAGAAACAGTCGTTTGGCAGACCTGCATGTAACAGTAGCAAGAAGTTGACGCGCCCTTGTATCAATTGATTATCGAGATTGCTCCAAACTGGTTATAAGCAGGCGTTTCGTTAGTTATCTCAGGCCTGTTTGTTTCAGGGTGCTTTCAAACAAAAGCCCAAAAGCCTGGTCTGAAAGAAAATCGAAATTTATTTAAATAATGTGTGACCCGCCTGCGGGTTCGGGACATCAGTACAAGTAACCAGCCGCACGGTACGCCCAACCGACGGCACATCATTTGTTTGGGCACACTTAAGAGAAAACGCCATGAACGCCCCGCTCCGTATCAACGAAGCTCTTTTGATTGCCGACCGCGCATTCCGTCCTTTCCAATGCGTGGCCTGGGCTCCACAAGACGGTAACGGTGAACTTAGCCTGACCGTCATCGACCGCACCAATGCACATATTGGCCGCACTCAAATTCCAAGCAGCGCCTATACCGACCCGGTCCAACTGGCCGATCTGTTGAAACAGGCCCGGGCCGAACTGAGCCAGGAAGGCTACACATTGCAATCCTGGTCGATGCCTGAATAACCATCGATAAAGCCTGCTATCGATTGCAGGCTTGGCTCTGGGTTGTAAAGCCATCGTTATGGCACGAATCGCCGCCTTATCCGTAGAACATGACAGTTGTGCATTGTCACGTTCAGGGATTGAATGTTGCCCTCATGCAGTCGTCGCCCTTCCGGGCCGCTCGACACGCAAGGAGAGGCAGGCATGCTCGATCAGTTCGCGTTTGTGTCCCCCAGGGCCATGGCCCACGCCGGGCAACTTGACCCAGGCTTTGCCACCAACGGCAAAGCCTGGGTTCATTTCGAAGGCAGTACCTCGAGCCTGACCACCGGGCTGACCCTCGATCACGCCGGACAAATCCTGGTAGCAGCCAGGATCGAGACGGCCCACGGCAGTCGGTTCGGGCTGGCGCGACTCAACCACGACGGTGAGATCGACCCGGACTTCGGCACCCGCGGCTACGTGATCGGCGCGTTTGAACACGGTTTCGAAGCGACAGCGGGCAAGGTGATCGTGTTGCCCGATGGGCATATCCTGCTGTCCGGCCTGCACTACGAAAGCAACGACCACACCCTTCCCGCCCTGGCGCTGTTCGACCAGCAAGGCCGCGCCGTTGAAAGCTTCGGCAATGCCGGCCGGCACGTCATCAGGCTTTGCGGCAATCTCTCCCAAGGCCTGCGCGACCCCTGGCTACCGCCCGGCGTGCCGGGACTTGAGGCTTGCGACATGCAAGTGCAGGCCGATGGCCGGATCCTTGTGCTCGCCAACCACCACTATCAATTGTCCGATCATGTCGGCGTACTGATCCGGCTCTTGCCCGACGGGGCATTGGATACCTCGTTCAACGGTCGTGGTTTCGTGATGGTCCGGCGCTTGTTGAAAAATACCTGGCTCGGCTGCCTGCAGCTCCAGGCTGACGGCCATATTGTCGTCGGCGGCGCCATCGACTTGCCCCAGCATGGCTTGATTGCCCGTTATGACAGCAGCGGCAAACTCGATGACAGCTTCGGCGAAAACGGCTTCCTGTCCATCCTGGCCCAGGGGCACAGCGTGATGGTCAGCCAAATCGTTCAGGATGCGAGCGGTGATCTGCAGGTGTTCGGCAGCAGCCGTGATCCGATGCATAGCCTGTCCCTGAAAGTGCGCCCCGACGGCAAGCCGGACCGTCATTGCAACCAGGGTCAGTGCCAACTCATGGCGATCGGGCGCAATGCCAGTCAGTGGACCGCCGCCCAGCTTCAAGCGGACGGAAAACTGGTGACCGCCGGTGCCACGATCGGCGGTATCGAGGCCGATTTCGTACTTGCCCGACATCTGCCAGATGCCAGCCTCGACCCGGATTTCGGCCAAGGCAAAGGCTGGGTTCGCACTCGACTCGGCTACAGCCTGGACACCGCCACCACCCTGGCCATGCAGGCTGATGGAAGAATCCTGGTGGGCGGTTATTCGCTCCAGGGGCATTATCGAGCGGTGGTTGCGCGGTATTGGGCCTGAGTCGGATTTCGCGGGTGAACGGTATTTATTCTTACGCTTGATATTCCTCATTTCTTACGGCAAGTTGCGCGCTTCTAATTAAAAGGAGCAGCCGATGTCCGGTTCAATGGCTCAGGCTTTCGCGCACAATTTTCTGGGGCATTCCCCACGCTGGTACAAGGCGTGCATCATCACGTTCCTGATCCTCAATGCCGTAGTGCTATGGACCCTCGGCCCGGTCGTTGCCGGCTGGATGCTGGTGGTGGAGTTCATCTTCACCCTCGCCATGGCCCTTAAATGCTACCCGCTGATGCCTGGCGGCCTGTTGCTGGTCGAAGCCCTGGTGCTGGGCATGACCACGCCCAAGGCGCTGTACGACGAACTGCTGCATAACTTCCCGGTCATCCTGCTGCTGATGTTCATGGTGGCAGGGATCTATTTCATGAAGGATCTGCTGCTGTTCCTGTTCTCGCGCCTGCTCCTGGGCGTGCGCTCCAAGGCGCTGCTGGCCTTGATGTTCTGCTTTCTCTCGGCGTTCCTGTCGGCCTTCCTCGATGCCTTGACCGTCACCGCGGTGATCATCAGCGCCGCGGTGGGCTTCTATGCGGTGTATCACCGTGTGGCGTCGGGCAACGATCCGCGCCAGGACAGCAATGTCGATGAAGACCACGATCTGCCTTCGAGTCATCATGAAGATCTCAATCAGTTTCGGGCGTTTCTACGCAGCCTGCTCATGCATGGCGCCGTAGGCACGGCGCTGGGCGGCGTCTGCACCCTGGTAGGCGAACCACAGAACCTGCTGATCGGCCATGAAATGGACTGGCATTTTGTCGATTTTTTCCTGAAAGTCGCGCCGGTGTCGCTGCCAGTGCTGGCGGCCGGGCTGGTGACCTGCGTAGCCCTGGAAAAGCTGCGCTGGTTCGGTTACGGCACGCTGCTACCGGACAACGTACGTGCCGTGCTGGCCGACTACGCCGAGCAGGACAATCGTGAACGCACCTCACGCCAACGCGCCGCCCTGATCGTCCAGGGTATTGCCGCGCTGATCCTGATCGTGGGCCTGGCCCTGCACATTGCCGAAGTCGGCCTGATCGGCCTGATGGTCATCGTATTGATTACCGCCTTCACCGGCATCACCGACGAGCACAGGCTTGGCAATGCGTTCAAGGACGCCATGCCGTTCACGTCGCTGTTGGTGGTGTTCTTTGCGGTGGTGGCGGTCATTCACGACCAGCAGTTGTTTACGCCGCTGATCCAGTGGGTGCTGGGCCTGCCCGCCGACCGGCAGCCCGGCATGCTGTTCATTGCCAATGGCCTGCTCTCGGCCATCAGCGACAACGTGTTCGTGGCAACCATCTACATTACCGAGGTGAAGCAGGCCTTCGTCTCCGGCCACATGAGCCGCGAACAGTTCGAGACCCTGGCGGTGGCCATCAACACCGGCACCAACCTGCCGAGCGTCGCCACACCCAACGGCCAGGCTGCATTCCTGTTCCTGCTGACCTCGGCGATCGCCCCGCTGATTCGCCTGTCCTATGGCCGGATGGTCTGGATGGCACTTCCCTACACCGTGGTGATGGGTGGCTTGGGCTGGTATGCGGTGACTTACTGGTTGTAGAAATATTGCTGAGCTGAAGGAAAACCTGTGGCGGGGGAGCTTGCTGCCGCTGGGGTGTAGGAGCTGGCGAAGCCTGCGATCTTTTGATCTTTCGCTTGAGACTCAAGTAGCAGGGGAAAGATCGCAGCCTCGCTTCGCTCGTCAGCTCCTACAGGCCCAGCGGGAGCAAGCTCCCTCGCCACAAAGGGCCAAAGCTTATCGCGGCAAGATGTAGCGTTCGATCGCCAGCGCTGCGCCGTCGTCGATAACGGTGGCGGTCACGACATCCGCTTGACGCCGGATCGCCTCCTCCGCCTGCCCCATGGCAATCGACAATCCCGCGCGGTGGAACATCGCCGGGTCGTTGCCACCGTCGCCCATGGCCGCTGTCTGCTCCAGCGGCACATCGAGGAAGGCCGCCAGGGTCGACAGCGCTTCTCCTTTGTTCGCCTTCATGGCCGTCACATCCAGGTAGATCGGTTGCGAGCGCGACACCTGGGCCTGGCCCTTGAGCAGCGGATGCAGCCGCGCCTCCAGCTCCACCAGCAGGTCGGTGTTGGCGCTGGTGGCGACGATCTTGTCAATCCGCTCCAGGTACGGCTCGAAACTCTCGACTTCTACCGGTGGGTAACCCAGGCCACGCGTCTCCACCGGCACCATCGGACCGTTGGCGTCGCGCACCAGCCAGTCGCCATCGGCAAATACCCAGACTTCGATGCCGGGCTGATCGGCGTACAGGGCCAGTGTGGCCAGCGCCGCCTCGGGTGGCAGGTAGTGGACGGCAAGAAAGCTGCCATCGGGATGAACCAGCGTGCCGCCATTGAACGCCGCCGTGGGCAGGTCGACACCCAGGGCCTCGATCTGCTGCAGCATGGCCCGCGGCGGTCGCCCGGTGGCGAGGCTGAACAGCACACCGGCTTCGCGCAATGAGCGAACCGCCTCGACGGTGCGCTGGTTGAGACTGTGATCAGGCAGCAGCAATGTGCCGTCCATGTCGCTGAGCAGGAAACGGATGGGGGGCTTCACCAGATCATTCATCCGAGGCCATGCCAGACGCGACTGTCGCGGGTAAGCAATTCATCGGCGGCCGCCGGGCCATCTTCACCGGCCTTGTAGGGCTGGAATGCCGCGTCCTGCTGCCAGGCATCGAGGAATGGCTGCACGGCGCGCCAGCCGTTTTCGATGTTGTCAGCGCGCTGGAACAGCGTCTGGTCACCGGTCAGGCAATCGTAGATCAGGGTTTCGTAACCCGTGGATGGCTGCATTTCGAAGAAATCCTTGTAGGCAAATCCCAATTCGATATTGGCCATGTCGAGTGCCGGCCCCGGCCGCTTGGCCAGCAGGTCGAACCACATGCCTTCATTGGGCTGGATCTGGATTCTCAGGTACGTAGGTTGCAGTTCGTCGACTTCGGTGTCGCGAAACTGCGCGTAAGGCGCGGGCTTGAAGCAGATGACGATCTCCGTGTCCCGCACGCTCATGCGCTTGCCGGTACGCAGGTAGAACGGCACGCCAACCCACCGCCAGTTGTCGATCATGACCTTGAGGGCGACGTAGGTCTCGGTGCTGCTGTCGGGCGCCACGTTGGCCTCCTGGCGATAACCGTTTACCGCCTTGCCGCCGACTTCACCGGCAGTGTACTGGCCGCGGACCGAGTTGGCCCGGGCCTGCTCCACCGACCAGGGCCGGATCGCCCCGACGACCTTGGCCTTTTCCCCACGCACGGCGTCAGCACCAAACGCCGCTGGCGGCTCCATGGCCACCATCGCCAGCAGTTGGAAAAGATGATTGGGCACCATGTCCCGCAGGGCGCCGGTGTGTTCATAAAAACTGCCGCGGGTTTCCACGCCGACCGTTTCGGCGGCGGTGATTTGTACGTGGTCGATGTAGTGGTTGTTCCAGAACGCCTCGAACAGGCTGTTGGAGAAACGGCTGACCAGAATGTTCTGCACCGTTTCCTTGCCCAGGTAATGGTCGATGCGATAGATCTGCTTCTCGCTCATGACCTTGAGCAGGCAAGCGTTCAGCGCTTCGGCGGTGTGCAGATCGGAGCCGAACGGCTTTTCGATCACCACCCGCCGGAAGGCCCCCTCCTGCTCCTGAAGCAGCCCTGCCGCACCGAGGCGGCTGACCACTTCACTGAAAAAGCGCGGCGCGGTCGCCAGGTAGAAAACCGCGTTGCCGGTGCCGCTGGCGGCGATTTTCGCCGCCAGCGCCTGGTAGGTGCTCTCATCGAGGAAATCACCCTGGACGTAGCTGATGCCCTTGGCCAGCTTGGCCCACAGCACCGGATCGAGCGCCCGGTCGGCGTCGCCGCCCTTGCTCGCCGCTTCGTTACGGATGAAGTCCTCGAGTTTCTTGGCAAAATCCACATCGCTGATGGCGTTGTGGTCAACCCCGATGATGCGCAGCCCATCGCCCAGCAGACCGTCGCGACTGAGGTGGTAAAGCGCCGGCATCAGCAGACGCTTGACCAGATCGCCATGGGCGCCGAACAGAAACAACGTGGTCGGCGGCGCGGGTTCTGCCTTGGATTTGCTGCCGATCGAGGTCATTTTTTCGGCGTCTCCACGTGACCGCCAAAACCGAAGCGCATGGCCGAGAGCATTTTGTCACCGTACGTGCTTTGCTGGCGCGAGCGGAAACGGGCAAACAACGAACTGGACAGGACCGGAACCGGCACCGCTTGCTCGATGGCGGCCTCGATGGTCCAGCGCCCTTCACCGCTGTCGGCGACTTCGCCGGAAAAGCCGTCCAGTTTCGGATCGCTGGCCAGCGCGTCGGCGGTCAAGTCCAGCAACCAGGATGACACCACGCTGCCGCGACGCCAGACTTCGGCGATATCAGCCACGTTCAGGTCGAAGCGCTGCTCCGCTGGCAGGCTTTCGCTGGATTTGGTCTTGAGGATGTCAAAGCCCTCGGCGAAGGCCTGCATCATTCCGTATTCGATGCCGTTGTGGATCATCTTCACGAAATGCCCCGAACCGGCCGGGCCCGCGTGGATGTAGCCACGTTCGGCGCGGTCATCGTCGGATTTGCGATCACGGGTGCGCGGGATGTCGCCCATACCCGGCGCCAGGCTGTCGAACAGCGGGTCCAGGCGCTTTACCACTTCGGCATCACCGCCAATCATCATGCAATAACCGCGCTCCAGGCCCCAAACGCCACCGGAGGTGCCAACATCGATGTAGCTCAGGCCTTTTTCCGACAGGGCCTGGGCGCGACGAATGTCGTCCTTGTAGTACGTGTTACCGCCGTCAATGATCACATCGCCCGGCTCCAACAGTTCGCTGAGGACGTTGATGGTGTCTTCGGTGGGTGCGCCGGCCGGCAGCATGACCCAGACCGCCCGTGGTGTCTCCAGGCCGGCGACCAGTGCTGGCAGGTCCGCGACGCCCGTGGCGCCTTCCTGGCGCAGGTTTTCGACAAAAGCGGCATTGCGGTCATAGACGACGGTGGTGTGCCCATTGAGCATCAGGCGCCGCGCAATATTGCCGCCCATGCGGCCCAGTCCAATGATCCCGAGTTGCATGTTCTGATGCTCCCTACTACAAATAAAGGTGTGTCAAAGATTTAACACTATCGACTAATGGAGGTTAGTCCAGAGCATTGCTGCATAGTTTCCGGGTAATTCGAGCGATCACAAGGGATAACGCTCAAGATCCGGCCGAAGGCACAGCGACCATGAAAAATAAAAAAGTTCCAATCACAAGCAAAAGAAATCAGAATCGGCGCCGATAGTAGAGGTGTCGACCAAATACTGGCGACATCTCTATAGTTGATGTACGCCATTTGCGAGGTGAGCAATGGGCCCTGTCGTTACCGCACGTCCTCCTCAAACCCTTTATGTGACCATTCGTCGCGATGAATTGCGCCTACTCAAGGAAGAACGCGATCTACTGCTTGATGAAGTGACGCAGTTGCGCATGCAGTTGCAATACGCACAGCTGCCCCACCAGAGCCAGTCCCTGGCTCGGTAACCGCCCCAGAAGCACAGCGCCAGGAAGTGACACTGGCCAAACCGGTGTCATTTCCATGCGAGTCCGCCATGTGTGTTTGTGGCGAGGAGATTTGTCCCCGCTGGGCTGTGGGAGCAAAGCTTGCTCGCGAAACAGGCACCCCGGTCCCTGAAAGACTGCATCGCCTGCATCGCGGGCAAGCCTTGCTCCCACAAATAAATCCCTCACCCAAGGTGCGCTCGCACCCCGGTCACCGATTTATATCCGAAAAACTCACAAACTTTTCACAACCGGCTCGCAATACTCCCCGCCTTTAGGGTTGCTCGGCGTATGCCTGCGGTCACCAATCCGGTGCCGACAGCTTCGTCGACAAAGGCTGGAGCGCTTGATGAGTTTGTTCAAACGCAGCAAAACGACTGCGAAAGGTTTCGACTGGGCCGGGCTTGGCTGGCTGTTTCTGTTCTTCTGGTACTTCTCTGGCATCACCCAACTGCTCATTCTGTTGAGCGACACCTCCGGCTTCACCGGTTTTCGCCAAGCGTTCGTGATGAGCGCGGTGTGGCTGGCGCCCCTGCTGCTCTTCCCCGCCCGCACGCGCGTGCTCGCCGCCTTGATCGGCGTGGTGCTGTGGGCCTGCTCCATGGCTAGCCTGGGCTACTTCTTCATTTACCAGCAAGAATTTTCCCAGAGCGTCATCTTCATCATGTTCGAATCGAACGTGTCTGAAGCCGGCGAGTACCTGACACAGTATTTTGCCTGGTGGATGGTAGCGGCGTTCCTGGCCCACACCGCAGTCGGCTATTGGCTCTGGACCCGCCTGCGCCCGGTGTACCTGCCCCGGGGCCGGGCCATGGTCGCAGCAGTCGCCATTGTCTTGGCCGTGGTTGGTTATCCGCTGATCAAGCAGACCCAGCGTACCGGCAGCTTTGCCGGTGGCCTGGAGAAATTCGAAGATCGCATCGAGCCAGCCGTGCCATGGCAAATGCTCGTGGCCTATCGTCGCTACGGTGAACAGCTGGAGAACATGCAAGGCATGCTCCACAGCGCCAGCAAGATCCCACCCCTGAGCAACCTCAAGGATGCCACGGCAGAGCAGCCGGCCACCCTGGTGCTGGTGATCGGCGAATCCACCAACCGCCAGCGCATGAGCCTCTACGGTTACCCGCGGGAAACCACGCCTGAGCTGGACAAGCTCAAGGGCCAGCTGTCGGTGTTCGACAACGTCGTCACCCCGCGCCCCTACACCATCGAAGCCCTGCAGCAGGTGCTGACGTTCGCCGACGAGGAGAGTCCAGACCTGTACCTGAGCACCCCGTCGCTGGTGAGCATGATGAAACAGGCCGGCTACAAGACCTTCTGGATCACCAACCAGCAGACCATGACCAAGCGCAACACCATGCTCACGACCTTTTCCCAACAGGCCGACGAGCAGGTGTACCTGAACAACAACCGCAACCAGAATGCCGCGCAGTACGATGGTGATGTGATCGAGCCGTTCAACAAAGCCCTGGCCGACAGCGCCCCGCGCAAGCTGATCGTGGTGCATCTGCTCGGCACCCACATGAGCTACCAGTACCGGTATCCGCCGACCTTCAACAAGTTCACCGACCGCCAAGGCGTACCGGCGGGCCTGCGTGACGATCAGGTCCCGACCTACAACAGCTACGATAACGCGGTGCTGTACAACGACTTCGTCGTGTCCAGCCTGATCAAGGACTACGCCAAGACCGACCCCAACGGCTTCCTGCTGTACCTGTCGGACCACGGTGAAGACGTGTTCGACTCGCCAGGCCACGGCACACTGGGCCGTAACGAAGGCAAGCCGACCGCGCCGATGTACACCATCCCCTTCATGGCCTGGGCCTCGCCCAAGTGGCGCGAAAGCCATGACTGGAACTTTGCCGGCGACCTGTCGCGCCCCTACAGCAGCTCGCACCTGATTCACACCTGGGCAGACTTGGCAGGCTTGAGTTTTGATGAGCTGGACCACAGCAAGAGCCTGGTCAGCGCGGACTTCAAGGCGCGCCCGCTGTTGATTGGCGACCCCTATCAAACCCCACGCAAGGCCCTGATCGACTTCAGCCTGATGCAGCCCAAGGCACCGGCGGCCGCAGTCGTGCAGAAATAACCGAAACCCATCAGAAGCCCGCTTTTACAGGGGCTTGATCCAGAACTCCATAGGCCCGTGGGCCGGGTCGAACATGCCGGCGGCAAAGCCGAACTTGGCATAGCTGGCCTGGGCCACGGCATTGCCCTCGAGCACTTCCAGGGTAATCTTGCAGCAACCACGCTGGCGGGCGATGTCCTCGACCTTCTGCAGCATCCTCTGGCTCAGCCCGAGCCCACGAAAATCCTTCATCACCGCCACGTCGTGGATGTTCACCAGTGGCCGGCAGGCAAAGGTCGAAAAACCTTCGAAACAATTGACCAGCCCCGCCGGTTCGCCGTTGACGAAAGCCAGCACGCTGAAGGCATGGGGGCGCTTGGCCAGTTCCTCGGGCAGATGCAGCAGCACCTCTGCCGGCAATGGATGTCCTCCGCCCATCGGGTCCTGCGCATAGCCATTGAGCACATGACAGATCGCTTCGGCGTGAACCGGGTTGGTGTAGCTGGCTTGCAGTACAAGGATGCCCTTGGCTTCTTCCATGACCTTCCATCTCATTTCGTTAGTGCCGCTGGCTCGAAGCCGTCGGCGGGATACAGGTCAGGCTCGCTGACCAAAACGTTGCATTTGCATTTCCTGGAGGCGGCTGAGGGTACGGCGAAACGGGAATTGCAGATAGCCCTCGGTATACAACTCATCCATCGGCACCTGGGCCGAAAGGCACAACGGCACCTTGCGGTCATAACATTCGTCGACCAGGGCGATGAAGCGCCGTACGCCATCGTCATGGATCGACAACTGCGGCAATTCGCGATCACCGGCCTCGACCCGTTCGACACCGTCTTCGGTGCCACGGGCAATGCGCCCTTCGCGTTGTTCGGCGCTCAGGCACGGTACATCACTGAGCAGGATGACGCTGAAGCGGTCGCACAGCGCCATGAAATCCAACGCCGAGAACGGTTGCTCGCACAGATCGGAGTAACGGCTCCAGAGCACGCTGTCGCTGGCCTGGACCGGTTCAAGCAGGCGATGACCGACCTCGATCGGCGCACTGCTCGACGCTTGCCCGGTGGTCAACTGGTTGAAGACGTCACCCAGCGGATCCGGTTGCCCGGGATCGCGCAGCCAATAACGCTGCTGTAATTGGCCTGGGTGCTGGCGATGGTCTTGCCAGCCGTTCACCGGCACGACCTGCATATATCGATTGATCGCGGTGATGGTCGGCAGGAAACGCTCACGGTTGTGGCCGTTGGCATAGAGTTCCTCCGGCGGCAGGTTGGAGGTGCAGACCATTACCAAGCCCAGCTCGAACATCACCTGGAACAGGCGCCCGAGGATGATTGCATCGCCAATGTCGTTGACAAACAGTTCGTCGAAACACAGCACCCGAACTTCAGCGCTCAACTCCCGGGCCAGGGCCTGCAAAGGATCCGGTGTGCCTGTGAGCTGGAACGAACGCTGATGCACCCACGCCATGAAATGGTGGAAGTGTTGTCGACGGGCCGGCACCTTGAGGCTTTCATAAAAGCGGTCCATCAACCAGGTCTTGCCACGTCCCACCGGGCCCCAGAGATAGACGCCCTTGATCGACTTGCGACCTTCGTGCAACGCCTTGTGGCATTGCTCCAGTGTCATGATGGCCAGTTCCTGGGCCTCGTCCTGGACGAAGCCGTGGTGCTCGATGGCATGCTGCCAGGCACTCAAGGGGGAGTCGAAAGTCATACGGCCCGGGTCCGGAAAACGAAGGTGGGGAGTATGCCATGACAGGCGACTGCAGGAACTCTGCGTAGAACTGTTGCGTGGGGTTTATCTGTGGGAGCAAGGTTTTGTGGAAGCATGCCCTGTGGGAGCAAGGCTTGCCCGCGATGAACGATAACGCGGTTTGGCTGTTGGACCGCGGCGCGACTATCGCGGGCAAGCCTTGCTCCCACAGACCTTGCTCCCACAGACCTGGGTGCAGAACTTAGATTGAGATATCCAACCGGCTGATCTTGCCCTGCTCATCGAGCCGGAAAGTGTAGCGCAACTCCAGCGGGCTGCCGGGGAATGTCCCGGAGATCAGGTTTTGCACCAGCACCTTGCCAGTACGTTGCTGCACATTGAGGACTTCCACACGTGGCTGGAAGCGTCGGGCAGTGTCTTCCATCCATTGGGCGATGGCCTGGGCGCCAACACGGTGCTGGCCTTCATCGAACACGTTGGCATCCTCGGCGAAGAAACGCGTCACCGCCGAACTGTCACGGGCATTGGCGGCCGCAATGTAGCCGGCGATGGCCGGGGCCAGGGAAGAGACGGGATTGGACATGGTACGGCTCCTTGTTTTATCGATCTGGCACCATGCTAGAACAGCGTTGTGTCAGTTTTTGTCAGGAGTGAACCGCCCGGTTTCGTCCAGCTTCATCAGCGCAAACCAGTCGCGCAGCAAGTCGCTGCGTCGGCCCGGATAGCGCTCGCCCTGCTCGGTGGCAGAGGCAATCCGGTCGGTGCGAAAAGTCCGATAGGCGCCACGCAATTCGCACCAGGCCACCACCACCCGCGCCTCATTGAAAAAGCCCAGGGCCAGCGGCCAGATCAAGCGTTGGCTCGGGGTCTTGTTCACGTCGGCGTAATCGATGTGCAGCTTGGCCTGGGCGCGAATGGCCTGGCGGTACACATTCAGTTCCACCGTGTTCTGCGGATAGCCATAGCCCGGTGGGCCGGGCAGTACCGTGGGGTTGCGCAAGGCGTCTCGCACATCGGGGGCCAGCACTGCAGCGACCTTCGCCAGGGCGTCGGCGGCTGCCTTGCCCAACACCTCGTCGGCGCGCTGATCGACGTAGCGCAAGCCCAGCACAATGGCCTCGATCTCATCGGCAGTGAACATCAGTGGCGGCAGGAACAGGCCGCTGCGCAAGACATAACCGATGCCCGCTTCGCCCTGGATCGGCGCACCAAGGGCGGTGAGTTCAGCGATGTCGCGGTACAAGGTGCGCTCGGAAACGTTCAGTTCGCCCGCCAATGTCGCAGCGGTGACCGGGCAACGCTTGCCCCGCAAGACTTGCAGCAAAGTGAGCAACCGAGAGGTACGCGACACGATGGACTATCCAGAAGAAAAAAGTTGACGCAGATTAGCAGAGGCTGGTGTCAGAAACTGTCAGGAGCCCTCCATCCACGTCGCATGAATCCATGCGGCATGAGCTTTTGTGGCGAGGGAGCTTGCTCCCGCTGGGCCGGTCCGACGCTTCGGGCGCAGCGGCCCCAAGCTTTTGCGGTTGCTGCGCAACCGAGCGGGAGCAAGCTCCCTCGCCACAAAAGCGCCCTCGTCAAAGGTTCGTTGGTTGCCGTGGGGCCCCTGTGGGGTATCGTGCTCAATCACCGCCGGTTTTTTTCATTCTTTGAGAGCTTGTCCATGCGCAGAATCCTCGGCTTGTCCCTTTTCCTGCTCCTCCTCAGCCTGAGCGCCTGCGCCCTCTTCCCCCACCGTGATCCGCTGAACATCAACGTGGTCGGCATCGAACCCTTGCCCAACCAGGGCCTGGAGGTGCGTTTCGCCGTGAAACTACGCGTGCAGAACCCCAACGAAACCGCCATCGACTACAACGGCGTGGCGCTGGACCTGGAGGTCAACGACCGTACGCTGGCAACGGGGGTCAGTGACCAGAGCGGTTCGATCCCGCGCTTTTCCGAGGCGATCCTCAGTGTCCCGGTGAGCATTTCGGCGTTTTCGGTGTTACGCCAGACCTTGGGCCTGAGCCAGACCCAAAGCCTGGACAACCTGCCCTATGTGCTCAAGGGCAAGCTCGCCGGCGGCGTATTCGGCACCCTACGCTTCGTCGACCGCGGAACCCTCGACCTGCCGGGCTCCGCCGCCAACTGGTGATCAGGCGGTGAAACGCACGCCGGGCTTGGCGCGCTCGTCCACCACCAACTCGAACACGTCCGGCCTGGCGTAATGCCCCACCACGTCATAGTCGTAGCGCGCCCGCACCAGCTCATCGGTGTCGATTTCGGCAGTCAGTAGCCCAGCGCGGTCCTTCAGCGGCCCGGCGAGTACATCGCCCATGGGCCCGACAATCACGCTGCCTCCGGCAATCAGCGGCCGCTCGGCCGGCCAGTGCGCGACCTCGATACCCAGGGCCTGCGGAGAGGCCTGGACCTGGCAGGCACTGACCACAAAACAGCGACCTTCGTGGGCGATATGGCGCATGGTCACCTGCCACATCTCCCGCTCATCCACCGTTGGCGCACACCAGACGTCCACCCCTTTGGCGTACATCGCGGTGCGCAGCAACGGCATCATGTTTTCCCAGCACACCGCCGCGCCGACCCGGCCGACCTGGCTGTCGATCACGGGCAAGGTCGACCCATCGCCCTTGCCCCAGATCAGCCGCTCGGTGCCGGTCGGCATCAACTTGCGGTGCCGGGCCACCAGGCCCGCCTCGGGTTCGAAATACAGCGCGGTGCAGTACAGGGTGCTGCCGACACGCTCGATGACGCCCAGCACCAGGCTCGCCCCCGTACGCGCCGACAGCCCGGCCAGCGCTTCGGTTTCAACGCCGGGCACGTCAATGGCATTGGCAAAATAGCGGGCAAACGCCTCGCGCCCCTCCGGCAACCGGTAACCCAGTTGAGTCCCGAACGCTTCGCCCTTGGGATAGCCACCCAACAGCGCTTCAGGCATCACCACCAGGCGCGCGCCAGCCTCGCGAATGGCCTCTTCGTAGGAAAGGATCTGTGCCAGGGTCTCGCCCTTGCCGCCAGGCAACGAACCGATCTGCAGGGCAGCCACAATGGATTTGGGCATGGTTTTTCAACTCCTTGATCATCAGGTGTTGCTGATTCTCAAGCAGCGGTCGATCATGAATAAAGCCCCGAATGCTGCTAAATGATATGATCCTTATGAATATCACCGACATCGACCTCAATCTGCTCAAGACCTTCGAAGCCCTGCATGACGAATCCAGCGCCAGCCGCGCCGCCGTGCGCCTGGGCGTGACCCAGTCGGCCATCAGCGCAGCGCTGCGCAGGCTTCGCGGTTTGTATGACGATCAATTATTCGTGCGCACCGGCCGGGGCCTGGCGCCGACCCTGCGGGCCAACCAGCTGAAGCCGGTGATCAGCGAAGCACTGGATAAATGCCGCCAGAGCCTGGCGATGGTCGACCCGGATGCCAGCCATTACGAAGGCCGCTCGGTCATCGTCGGCCTGTCGGACGATTTCGAGATTGCCCATGGGCGACGCTTGATTGAAGAAGTGGCCCACCGGGCGCCGGGCCTGCGCTTGATTTTCCGCCAGACCCACAGCCAGATCGTCGGCCGGGCCCTGATGGAGCGCGACCTTGACCTGGCGATCACGGCGGGCGGGTTCGCCCAGCGGTTGCTCAGCCGCCAGGTGTTGGGCGAAGGCGATTACGCCTGCCTCCTGGACCCGGCGAGCCTGGCGCAAGGCCAACAATCCCTCAGCCTGGAGGCGTTCGTGGCCCGTGAACATCTGCTGGTGTCTTCAGGTGGTTTCATCGGCATCACCGACGAAGGGCTGGCCGGGCTTGGCCTGAGTCGACGAGTCTGTGCCTCGACCACCCACTTTGCCGCATTGCCGTTCCTGCTCAAGGGCAGTCAGGCCGTGGCGACCATCCCGGCCCATGCCGCCCGGGCCATCGCCGACCTCAGCGGCCTGGCCTTGCTGCCCTGCCCCCTGGCCTTGCCCCGCTACCCCATCGAACTGGGATGGCGAACCCACACGCAAATGGACCCAGCGGTGATCAAGGTTCGCGAGGCCATTACGGCAACATTCGCCTGAGGCTTACTTGTTGGCAGCCATCAGTCGATTGACTTCACTGCGCACCATGTTGGCGTACTCCGGCGGCGACATGCCGTCCAGTTCGGCACGCACCCACTCGGCCCACTTGCCCTTGCGTTTGGAGCGCTCGCCGAACAAGCGGGCAGCATCGCCCTTGGCTTTGCCCAGGTTGTTTTGCCACAGTTCAAAAAGTCGGGATTTTTCGTCTTCCAGCGCGGCGCGCTCGGCCAGGGGCTTGTCAGCCAGATTGAAGCTCATGGGAATTACCTGTTGCGTAAATAGGCGCCATCTTACACCTTGCAGGGAAACGTCTTAACCACGATTTGTGATGGGCTGCGCCGACAAGGCCAAACGTTGCAACTTTTGCACAAGCGCAGCACTCCATTGATCAATGCCATCATCAACAAGGAGCACTTCAATGGCCCGTAAAAGCACCGTGCAAGCGAATGGAGAGCAAATCAAGGATCAAGCCTTCAGCGAACTGAAGGCGTTGATCGAAGAATCGGAGAAGCTGCTCAAAAGCAGTGCCTCGCTGGTGGGTGAAGACGCTGACGACCTGCGCGGCCAGATCTCCCAGAAACTGCAACAAGCGCTTGATTCGGTCGCCAGCGCACGGGAGCGCACCCGCCCCATGGTCGACGCCACTGAGGTCTATATTGGCGGCCACCCCTGGCAGACCGTGGCGATTTCCGCCGGTTTCGGGCTGGTGGTGGGCTTGTTGTTGGGACGGCGTTAAGGAACAGCCTCCAGCCCCCAAGAGATTGTGTAAGTGGTTAAAACTGTGGGAGCGAGCCTGCTCGCGATAGCGGTGTGTCAGGCAACATCACTGATGCTGAACCACCGCCATCGCGAGCAGGCTCGCTCCCACAGGCGTTTGTGGATGAGCCTGCCATTTATGAACATCCACAAGGTCTTGCTTTAAGCCACTG
Organism: Pseudomonas sp. KB_12; assembly: GCF_052114545.1. Taxonomy (NCBI): domain Bacteria; kingdom Pseudomonadati; phylum Pseudomonadota; class Gammaproteobacteria; order Pseudomonadales; family Pseudomonadaceae; genus Pseudomonas; species Pseudomonas sp. KB_12. Next base: position 146,123 of record NZ_JBFREY010000013.1, read on the forward strand.
CTCCCGCCCGCAGGATCGACGCATCCTCCCCGCGATACAGCGCCTCGACCTTCCCCGCCCGCCACTGCAACACCGCCCGTTGGTTGATCGAGCCCTTGTCAGTGATTTCACCGCGGTCGATGGAGGCTGGCTCTTCGAGCAAGGCGATCCACTCCACGCGACTGGCGTTGCCGCTGGCTTCGCGGTTCAGGCGTTGCAGCCAGTCGGCGAACCATTGACGTACCGGCGAGCTGGCGAGGACCTGGGCATCACTGGCGTCCGCGCCCAGGCCTGACAGGCGCCGGCATTCAGCAAGCCGTGGGAACACCAGCGCCCCCAGGCACTCGCGATCCGGTGCGGTGATCACCAGATCCAGCACGTAAGGCGTGCCCTCCAGCACCGCCCGGTTGCGCAACGGCCCGACGCTGACGAAGACACCGGAAGACAATTTGAAATCCTCGGCGATCCGCCCATCGAACATCAGCCCCAGTTGCGGATTGCTGGCATCGGCCAGCTTGATCGCATCACCCGAACAGTAGAAACCGTCCTCGTCGAATACCTCGGCAGTTTGCTGCGGCGAGCGCCAGTAGCCGGGCATGATGTGCGGCCCGCGAAAACGCCCTTCGAACTTGCCGTCCACCGGCACCAGGCGCACCTCGCAGCCAGGCGCTGGAAGGCCGATGTAGCCGGCCATGGACAACGGCCCGGTGGTAAAGGTGCAGGACGGCGCCGCCTCGGTCATGCCCAGGCCCGCCATCATGCGGATACGTTCGCCGCAATGCTGTTCGGCGACCTTGTCGAGTCGGTCCCAGGTGCTTTGGGACAAGCCCGCCGCCGCAAAGAAGAACAGACTGATGCGCTTGAAGAAACGCTCGCGCAACTCACCGTCCCGCTCCAGGGCGCTGACCAGTTCCTCCCAGCCCTTGGGCACGGTCAGGTAGGCGGTCGGTGAAATTTCCTTGAGGTTGCGCAGGGTTTCGGCGAAGCCCTGGGCGGTGGGTTTGCCGTCGTCCAGGTAGAACGTGCCGCCGTTGTACAGCACGATGCCAACGTTGTGGCTGCCACCGAACGTGTGGTTCCACGGCAACCAGTCCACCAGCACCGGCGGCACCTCGCCGAACACCGGAAAGGTCTGCAGCAGCATCTGCTGATTGGCACAAAGCATACGCTGGGTGGTGATCACCGCCTTGGGCAGCTTGGTGGAGCCTGAGGTAAACAGGAACTTGGCAATGCTGTCCGGGCCGGTGGCAGCGAACGCCTGCTCGGCCTCGGCGCCGCCGGGTTGGGCCAGCAGGCTGGCGAAGCTTGTCCTGGGCCGGCCTGCCATCTCGCCACGCACCGTGATCAAGGGCACGTCCGCCGGCAATACGGCAGTGATTGCCCGCTCGAACGGTGCGGCTTCACTGACAAACACCAGCCCCGGCTGCAACAGATCGCAGACATGGCGCAGCTTGGCGAAATCCTGGGACAGCAATGAATAGGCCGGCGAAACCGGGCAATAGGGAATACCGGCGTACATCGCGCCGAAGGCCATTTGCAGGTGCTCGATGTCGTTGCCCGAGAGCAGCGCCAAGGGTTTCTCCGCCGACAAACCGTAACCGAGCAGGCTTTGGGCGATGGCCCGGACACTGTCGAGCATTTGCGCATAACTGACGCGACGCCAGTCACCGCCGGCTTCACGGGCCGCGATAAACGTCTGCTCTGGGCGCACCTTGGCCCAGTGCACCAGGCGCTCGAGCAATCGCGCCGGCAGCGGGGCCAGGGGCTCCAGGGAGCGCATGTGCAAGACGCCACGCTCTTCCCGGACTTCGACGGCAGGATGACCAATCGACACCTGGCGATACCGCCCGGCCTCGGGTCGGGAGGACGATCTGGACTCGGAACTCACGTACATTTCCTCCACCAAGGCACACTCGGGTCGCGATGCGAGCGGAGCGTGGCAGCACTAGGCTGCGGCCTTGTCATTGTTATTCTGGCCTGCATCCGGGCGATGGCCTTCAAGGCTCGATCGCCCGCGATGCGACGGGTTTCAGATCGGGTAATGCCGGGGACCGTTCTGCAAGGTCACCCAACGCAGCTGGGTGAAATGCTCGATGGACGCCTTGCCGCCAAAGCTGCCGTAACCGCTGGACTTGACCCCGCCGAAGGGCATTTGCGCCTCATCATGCACGGTCGGCCCGTTGATGTGGCAAATGCCCGACTCGACCCGCTGGGCCAAGGCTAGAGCACGACTCGTGTCGCGACTGAAGATGGCAGCCGACAGGCCGAACTCGGAATCGTTGGCCAGGCGCAGCAGCTCTTCATCGCCGTCACCGCGCAGCAACACGGCCACCGGCCCGAAGGACTCTTCGCGGTACAGGCGCATCTGCGCAGTGACGCCGTCGAGCAAAGTCGGCTGCAGGATGCTGCCTTCCAACTGCCCACCCGTGACCAGCGTTGCACCTTTGGCCAGGGCATCGTCGATCAGCCCCTTGATGCGTTGGCCGGCACTGACGTCGACCAACGAGCCCAACACCGAATCAGCGGCCGTCGGATCACCGGCGCGCAGGGTGGCGATCTTCGCGGTCAAGCGGGCGACGAACTCATCCGCCACACGGGCATCGACGATCAGTCGCTCGGTGGACATGCAGATCTGGCCCTGGTTGAAGTAGGCGCCGAAGGCCGCTGCTTGTACCGCAGCGTCCAGGTCGGCGTCGTCCAGCACCAGCAGCGGCGCCTTGCCACCCAGTTCCAGCAACGCGGGCTTGAGGTGGCGCGCCGACAGTTCGCCGACGATGCGCCCGACGTGGGTCGAACCGGTGAAATTGACCCGGCGCACCGCCGGGTTGGCAATCAATCGTTCGACAATGGCCGGCGCATCCGCGGGGGCGTTACAGATCACGTTGACCACACCGTCACCCAACCCTGCGTCCTGCAACACCTGGCCGATCAGCCGGTGCACCGCCGGGCTTATTTCAGAAGCCTTGAGCACTACGGTGTTACCGCAAGCCAGGGGCATGGCGATGGCGCGGGTGGCGAGAATCACCGGAGCGTTCCAGGGGGCGATGCCCAGCACCACGCCGCAAGGCTGACGCAGGGCCATGGCGAAACTGCCAGGCACGTCCGAAGGAATGATTTCGCCATTGATCTGGGTGGTCATGGAAGCGGCTTCGCGCAGCATGTTCGCCGCCAGGTGCACGTTGAAACCGTACCAATTGGCCATGGCACCGGTCTCGCCGGCAGCAGCGACGAATTCACTGCTGCGGGCCTGTAACTGCTCGGCCGCACGCAACAGCCGCGTCCGGCGTTCGTTAGGCGCCAACGCGGCCCAGGCGGGAAACGCCGCTTGGGCAGCAGCCACGGCGGCGTCGGCATCTTCCAGGGTGGCGGCGGCCACGCAAGACACCACCTCACCGGTCACCGGGTTGCAGCGTTCGAAGGTCCGGCCGTCACGGGCCGGGCACGACTGGCCGCCAATCAACAGGGGCACGTCCAGCATGGTGATTCCTCTTTATTGTCTTTATCGGGAATACATCGCAGCGGTGTAACAGTAGCGCCAGGGCGACGCAGCGAACAGCGGGATGCGGCCCGCCATTCGCCGGTCGATTCAGCGCTTGTAGGTTTGCAAGCCCGGTTTGATGCTCTTGTCGTCCAGGAACTGCTTCATGCCCTGCTCGCGGCCACCTTCGGTGTCGAGCAGGCGCGACTGGTCGAGCTTGGCGTACAGGTAATCCTCGTTCTGCTCCCAGGTCAGTTCGCGGCAGCGCTTGAAACCATGCTTGGCGGCCCGCAGCACCACCGGGTTCTTTTCCAGCAGGTTGCGCGCCAGCTCCACAGTCACTTCACGCAGTTGCGCCAGGGGTACGCTTTCGTTGACCAGGCCCATCTCGGCGGCTTTCTGCCCGCCGAAGGTCTTGCCGGTCATGATGTAGTACAGCGATTGGCGATGGCCCACGGTATCGGCCATGGCCTTGCTGACCAGGTTACCCGGCGGGATGCCCCAGTTGATTTCCGAGAGCCCGAAGGTGGCTTCATCGGCGCAGATCGCCAGGTCACACGCCACCAGCGGGCTGAAACCGCCACCAAAGCACCAGCCGTTGACCATGGCGATGGTTGGCTTGGCGTACATGCGCAGCAGCTTCCATTGCCATTGCGACGCTTCACGACGGATTTTTTCCTGGAGGATTTCCGGCCCGGCATCCACTTCGCGGAAATATTCCTTGAGGTCCATGCCAGCGGTCCAGGCATCACCGGCCCCGGTCAGCACCAATACGCCAGCGGCCGGATCCTGCTCCAGCGTCTCGAGCACGTCGATCATCTCGCGGTTGAGGGTCGGGCTCATGGCGTTGCGTTTTTCCGGGCGATTGAGGATGACCCAGGCGATGCCCTCCTCGATTTCGACCTTGACCGTTTTCCAGCGACCTTCGTAATTGCTCATGATGCGTGCTCTCTTGTTCTTGGCTGAAGATGATCAAAAACTAAACCGGAAAAATAGTTATGTCAATTAACTATTAATCGATTTATCTGTATTTTTCCGGGCCTGGATCGAAGGTTACAAATCTCGAATATGCGCGAGCCCATAGCCAGGGCGCCGTAACCCCGGCAAACTGGATAGCCTTGTTAACCACTCCCCTTGAGGAAGCTCACTTCGATGGCCAAGTCTTCCAAGCTTGCCGAACCCGCCGAGCCCCTGGCTGCCGGTACCGACGCGCAAGCGCCGTTGGACTCCGCGCTGGACGACCTGATCGGTTACGCCCTGCGTCGCGCCCAGTTGAAACTGTTCCAGAACCTGATTGGCCGGCTCGCCGTCCACGATCTGCGCCCTGCCCAGTTCTCGGCCCTGACAATCATCGACCAGAATCCCGGCCTGATGCAGGCCGACCTGGCCAAGGCCCTGACAATCGAGCCACCGCAAGTGGTGCCGCTGCTGAACAAGTTGGAAAGCCGCGCCCTGGCCGTGCGCGTGCGCTGCAAGCCGGATAAACGCTCCTATGGGATTTTCCTGAGCAAGACTGGCGAAACGTTGCTCAAGGAGCTCAAGCAAATCGCCGCGCAGAGCGACCTCGACTCCACGGCGACCCTTTCAGGGGCTGAGCGTGAGGAGTTGCTGCGGTTGTTGAAGAAGGTTTACCAGTAAAAGAACACCGCTCCCCTGTGGCGAGGGAGCTTGCTCCCGCTGGGTTGCGTCCGTAGGAGCTGTGTAGGAGCTGTGTAGGAGCTGTCGAGTGAAACGAGGCTGCGATCTTTCCCCAGACACTTGAATCTCAAGCGAAAGATCAAAAGATCAAAAGATCGCAGGCTTCGCCAGCTCCTACAGAGCCCAGCGGGAGCAATCTCTGGCCACAAAAGCACTGCATCACTCGTCAAGGCATCACCAGATCGGCACGCTGTACGTCACCAGGAACCGGGTCTGGTTCTCGTCGCGAAACGCCGCCGTCCCCGGGAAGTTGTTGCGATAGATCGATTTGCGCGCCAGCAGCCCGACGTTTTTCAGCGGGCCGCCCTGGATCACGTATCCCAGCTCCATCTGGAACTCACGCTCCTTGCGATCCTCGGCATTGAGGGCCGCCAGTTCGATGTGATCGCCACGCACATAACGCAGCCGACTCCGCAGGCCCGGCACGCCCACGGCGGCAAAGTCGTAGTCATGGATCGCTTGCCAGGTGCGTTCCTTGGCATTGAGGAAATCCGAGCTCATGGTCATTTCGCTCAAGCCCATCAGCTCGGTGCCGGACACATAAGGCGTGGCCGTATCGCCACTGGCATGCATGTAGCCCAGGCTCACGCGATGGCCACCCAGGCGATAGCCGACCAGCGCCGAGACATTGCGGTTATCCACTTTGCCAGCCTTGGCCGCGCCGTCTTCGTCGCTGAAAAAACTGCGCAGGTCGGTGGTCAGGACGCCCTCGCCCAAGGGCAGGTTGTGCAACAACGCCAGGGTGTTCTGTTGATACAAATCCGCCACTTCGGCGTGATAAGCCCGCAGGCTCAGGTCTTTGTTGACCTGGTAGTCGCCGCCCACATACGCCATATGGGAAGAAGTCGCCGCACCGTTGAAACGACGGTTGGGCGAGGCGATGCTCATCGGTTGGTAGTCGGTGGAGTCGCGCCGGGCGATGCGATCGATATAACCGGTGTTCAACGTCAAGCCGTCGATGTCCTTGGAACTGAGGGTCGTCCCGCGAAAGGTCTGCGGCAGCAGCCGCGATGGGCTGGCAAAGGCAAACGGCAGGAAGATCGACACATCGCCGGTCTTCACCGTGGTTTGCGCGAAACGCAGCTTGCCGGTCACGCCCAGGCGCGAATACTCATCCGCCGCGCGCTTGTCGCTGCTCGACACCGGCAACAGTTCGGTGCCGCTTCGGTCAGGCGACGAGTCGAGCTTGATGCCCAGCAATCCCCTCACGTCGAGGCCGAACCCGACCGTGCCTGGGGTAAACCCCGACTCGACGTTCATGAACACGCCTTGAGCCCACTCCCTGGCCGCGGTCTTGGCGCCGTCGTCCTTGTAGTCGCGGTCCATGTAGTAATTGCGCAGGGTCAGGGTGCCGTGGCTGTCGTCGATGAAGCCCTCCGCCCGCAAGGCGGGAGCCCCCAGGCTCAGCCCGAGACAGGCCAGCAGATGAACGAGCGATGAAACAGGGCGCGCCGTCAGGGCGGCCCGGGCAAGGTTGGGCATGTTCGATATCCACTTATTGTTGTTGTTTTGTTCGGCCCAGCCTTGGTGATGGGGGCCGTGGGAAACAAGAATGGAAACCGCACAGGTGCTTCGTCAATCAACACTGACCGATAATCGAACATTAATATCATTAACTAATTTACCGCCCGGCTTGAAAATCCGTACCAAGCCGCTGATTTTTATAATGATCTGGCCAGCTTACGACTCCTCCTTGGCACCCTTCATTTTTTAGTTAGCTTTGTTAATCTTAAATTCAGCTGCCGGTTATCCTCCGAACCGGTGTTCCCTCACAAAAACAATAAGAGGATTTGCCATGAACCAGCCGGCGCGTCGTGCGACGCTGACCATCGCCTTGTGTTTCATCGTCGCGTTGATCGAGGGTTTCGACCTGCAGTCAGCCGGTACCGCAGCCGCAGGGCTGCGACAGACATTTGCCCTCGACCCGAAAATGATGGGTTGGGTATTCAGCGCCGGGATCATCGGGCTGTTGCCAGGTGCGTTCTTCGGCGGCTGGATCGCTGATCGCATCGGTCGCAAGAAAATCCTCGTCACCGCTGTCTTGCTGTTCGGCGTGTTTTCCCTCAGCACCGCTTATGTCGAACACTTCTCCAGCCTCTTGCTCGTACGTTTCATGACCGGCCTGGGCTTGGGCGCCGCCCTGCCCAACCTCATTGCCCTGTGCGCCGAAGCCGTGGGCGAGCAGCGCCGGGGCACGGCCATCAGCGTGATGTATGCCGGCGTGCCGTTGGGTGGTGCGTTGGCGGCAGTGGTCGCCATGTTGTTTGGCGAGCACTGGCAGATGACGTTTTTCATCGGTGGGTTGGCGCCCTTGCTGGTGGTCCCGCTGATGCTCCTGTGGCTCCCCGAATCCAGCGCCTTTCGCCAGGCGCAGGATGGCGGTTCATCGCGCGGCTCAACCGCTCAGGCGCTGTTCGGTGAAGGTCGCGGCGGTACCACTTTGGCGTTGTGGCTGAGTTATTTCTTCACCCTGACGGTGATGTACATGTTGCTCAACTGGCTGCCGTCGTTGCTGCTGGAACAGGGCTTCAGCAAACCCCAGGCCGGCCTGGTGCAGATGCTGTTCAACATCGGCGGAGCGCTTGGCTCGTTGCTCGGAGGCCTGTTGCTGGACCGTTGCAATGGCATCAAGGTGGTGCTGTTCGTCTATGCCGGGCTGCTGAGCGCCCTGGCCGGGGTCGGGTTGTCGGTCGGTATCGTGCCGATGGCCATTGCCGGGTTCGCCGCTGGGTTGTTTGTCATGGCTGCGCAATTGGTCCTCTATGCCTTGGCGCCGCCCTCCTACCCTACCGCCGTACGTGCGACGGGAGTGGGTGCAGCGGTGGCCATCGGACGCCTGGGGTCGGTGGCCGGGCCTCTGGCTGCCGGACAGATCCTGGCAGCTGGGGGTGGGACCACAGCCGTATTGCTGGCGACTTCGCCTGGGTTGGTGGTCGCGACTTTGGCAGTTCTCAGTGTGATTCGTCGTTCGGTCGGGCCGCGGTTGGGTGCTCCTGAGCCGGTCGCTGGGAACTCCTGACTTGGTGTGTATATCCGTTATTTGGGTAACGGCGGCTTAGGGTTCCGCCCTTACGGCGGCTCACTTTTGGAAGAGCGCCAAAAGTAAGCAAAAACGCTTTGCCCCACCACTCGGCACCTCGCCTAGGCTCGGTGTGCCCTCACTCCGGCATTGCTCCGTGGGCCGCCGCGAAGGGCCATCCATGGCCCAGCGCGGCTAACCCGGCATCCATGCCGGGTTGCCCACTGCGCAATGCCTGCGTTCGGCCATCGTGGTTAACGGGGCGCCGAGATCAACGTCCACCGCGAGGCGGCCTGACAGCCGACCTGGCTCTTGGTAGGACCGCGTTTCCCCTGTGGGAGCGAGCTTGCTCGCGATGACGCCAGCACAGCCAACATCACCACCAACTGCCCCTCCGCAATCGCGAGCAGGCTCGCTCCCACAAGGTTTCGAGTGTTCACGACATCTGATGTCGACACAAAATCCTGTGGGAGCGAGCTTGCTCGCGATGACGTCGGCACTGCCAACATCACCACCAACTGACCTACCGCTATCGCGAGCAAGCTCGCTCCCACAAGGTTTCGAGTGTTCACGACATCTGGTGTCGACACAAAATCCTGTGGGAGCGAGCCTGCTCGCGATGACATCGGCACAGCCAACATCACCACAAGCTGACCCACCGCTATCGCGAGCCAGCTCGCTCCCACAAGGGGTTTTGGGGCTGAGGCTCTGACATTGATCGGCCTAGACCTTGAACCGCGCCACCGTCTCATGCAGTGACCCGGCCATCTGCGCCAGGTCCTGGCCCGCCGTATCGGTATGCCGCGCGCCCAGCATGACCTGTTCGGAGAGGTTGCGAATGCCCACCAGGTTACGATCCACCTCTCGCGCCACCAGTGCCTGCTGTTCCGTGGCGCTGGCGATCATCAGGTTGCGCTCGTTGATGTGCGAGATCGAATGGGCGATTTCATCCAGGGCATCGCCGGAGCGCTGGGCCACTAGCAGCGTGGCTTGCACCAGTTCGCTGTTGTTCTGCATGGAGCTCACCGCATGCCCGCTGTCCAGGCGGATATTACCGATCATGCCCTCGATTTCCCGAGTCGAATCCTGGGTCCGATGAGCCAACGCCCGGACTTCATCGGCCACCACTGCAAAACCACGCCCGGCATCACCGGCGCGGGCGGCTTCGATGGCGGCGTTCAGTGCCAGGAGATTAGTCTGCTCAGCAATGCTGCGGATCACATCCAGCACCGAGCTGATGTCCTGTACCCGCCCGGCCAATTGCTGGATTCGCCCGGAACTGTCCGTCACACCTTCGGCCAGCGCGGTAATGGAAGCCACCGTTTCCTGGACCTGTTCACGACCGCGCTGGGCCGTTTGCTCGGACACTCGCGAGGCTTCGCTGGTGCTCACCGCATTGCGCGCCACTTCATCCACCGCGGCGGTCATCTGGTTCACGGCCGCGGCAGCCTGTTCGATTTCATGCCCTTGCAACTGCAAGGTGCTGCTGGTCTGGCTGCTCACCGCGCTCAGTTCTTCGGAGGAACTGGCCACCCGATCCACCGAGGCCGCAATGTGCCGGACCATGCTGTTGAGGCTCTGCTGCATGTCGTGCATGTTGCTCATCACGCTGTCATTGGCGCCGACACCCACGGGCACGCGGATCGTCAGGTCGCCCTGGGCGATGAGGTTAAGCACCCGCGCCGCGTCATTGGGTTCACCACCCAGGGGACGGGTCACGCTGCGGGTCACCAGGACCGCCACGGTCGTCACCAGGGCCAGGCAAGCCAGCACCAACGCCAGCATGTTGCGCCGCGCATCGTTGTAACGTGCCTGGGCCAAGTGCTCACGTTCGACAAAGACCTTGCCCTGCATCGCCATCATTCCTTCGAGGCTTTTGTACACCTCAAGCTCCGCCGGAATCACGCCCTGCTTGAGCTGCGTCATCGCCTCGTCCGTCGCGCCCTGGCGGATCAACGCCTGCACCTGGACGAACGCCGCCACATAGGCCTCGCGACGCTTTTTCAACTCGGCATACGCGGCCTTGCCTTCAGGCTGATCGAACAGCGGCTCCAGCGTGGCGAAGGCCTGGGTAATCCGTTGTCGGGTGGCGTCGATGGATTGCTGGACTTGCACGTTGTTCTTGTCGATCAGCAAGTCTCGGGTGTTCCTGGCGTTGTCGCGCACACCCGTGGCGATCACCATGATCGGGTCGATCTTCGGCCAATCCTGCCGAACGATCTGCTCGGCCTGGTCGCGCAGCATCGCCAGGTCGTTCAAGGCGTAGAACGTCAAGGCGATCAAGGCCAGTGGCGCGATGGCAAAGCCGATCACGATGCGTTGGGCGGTGGTGAGTCTGGTCATATCAAATGCTCCCTGTTCAACTACCTGCCGGTTGGCAGCGCATTTGAAAACCTTAAAAAAGTGTGGTCCGGTCATCTCGGGCCGCTGTCGGTCGTTCATCTCGGCGCTCGCTCAACTGCGTAAGACGAACGAGGGAAACAGCTCGCGCATGGCGGCCCATAGTTCGGGCTGCAAAGCGTGTGCCGAGACGCTGGAAAGGTGGGGATCGAGCATCCGCGCAGTGCGCACCAGTTGCACGGCGAACCGCGTGACGCCGCGTTCGCTCAAGCGTCGGGCCAGGGTCAGCAACCGCTCGGGGTCGAACAGATGCCAGTGCACCGTCGTGCGACATTCATAATCCACGCCGCTGGCCAACAGGTGGTCGAGGCTGCGCCAGTTGGCGGCGCCGCTGCCCTCGACCCGGGTCACGTCCAGGGCATCCTCGGGCAAGGCCTTGACGTCGAAACCCACCCAGTCGGCAAGCCCGACCACTTTGGCGAAGGCCGCCGGCTTGATGCCGGCGCTGTGCAGGCCGATGCGAAAGCCCATCTGCCGCACTTGCTCCATGGCTGGCGCCAGGCCGTCCTGCAAGGTCGGTTCGCCGCCGCTGAAGACCACGGCGTCGAGCAAATCCTGACGACGTTGCAGGAACGCCAATACCCGGCACCAATCCACCTCCTCGCTGCCGCGCGGCGGGATCAGTTGCGGGTTGTGGCAATAACGACAACGCCAGGCACAGCCCTGGCAAAACAGCACACACGCCAGTTGGCCCGGATAATCGAGGGTGGTCAGGGGCACCATGCCCCCGACCCGTAGCACTCGACTCATGGACGCCCGGCCGCGCGTTCGGTGAAGTGCACCCGCTCGCGATGCTCGGACTGCTTGCCTGGGTTGAAGGCCGCCACCGGGCGGTGATAACCCATCACGCGGGTCCAGACTTCGCAACGTTGACGTTGTGCTTGGGGAAGGCTTTGCGATGCATTCATGGGTGAAGCTCCTTGCGGTCGATGGATCGGATCAGTGAACGCTGCCTGCCAACTGCTGTTGCAGCAGCAAGGCCTCGTCGCATTTGGGGCAAAACTCGTGTTCGCCGGCCAGGTAGCCGTGCACCGGGCAGATGGAAAAGGTCGGCGTGATGGTCAGGTACGGCAGGCGGAAACGTCCCAGGGCCTTGCGCACCAGTTGCTTGCAAGCCTGTGTGGAGGAAATCTGCTCGGCCATGTACAGGTGCAACACGGTGCCGCCGGTGTATTTGCATTGCAGTTCGTCTTGCAGCTCCAGGGCTTCGAACGGATCTTCGGTGAAGCCCACCGGCAGTTGCGACGAGTTGGTGTAGTACGGGGCGACCGGGCTGCCGGCCTGCAAGATATCCGGATAGCGCTTGAGGTCTTCCTTGGCGAAGCGGTACGTGGTGCCCTCGGCGGGCGTGGCTTCGAGGTTGTAGAGGTGGCCGGTTTCTTCCTGGAACCGCAGCAGCGTGGCCCGCACGTGATCCAACAGTTTCAGGGCGAATTCCCGGCCTTGCTCGGTGTGCAGGCCTTGCTGGTCATCGGTGAAATTGCGCAGCATTTCGTGCAGGCCATTCACGCCGATGGTGGAGAAGTGATTGCGCAAGGTACCCAGGTAGCGCTTGGTGTAAGGGTACAAACCGGCATCCATGTGATGCTGGATGACCTTGCGCTTGACCTCCAGGCTCTCCATCGCCAGTTCCATCAGCGTATCGATGCGTTGCAGCAACGCGCTGGTGTCGCCCTTGTACAGGTAGCCCAGGCGGGCGCAGTTGATGGTCACCACGCCCAGGGAACCGGTCTGCTCCGCCGAGCCGAACAAGCCGCCGCCGCGCTTGAGCAACTCGCGCACGTCCAGCTGCAAGCGGCAGCACATCGACCGCACCTGATTGGGTTGCATGTCCGAGTTGAGGAAGTTCTGGAAATACGGCAGGCCGTAACGGGCGGTCATTTCGAACAGCCGGTCGGCGTTCTCGCTGTCCCACGGAAAGTCGTGGGTGATGTTGTAGGTCGGGATCGGGAAGGTGAACACCCGGCCTTTCGCATCGCCGGCCTGCATCACCTCGATGTAGGCGCGGTTGATCAGTTCCATTTCCGCTTGCAGGTCACCGTAGGCGAACGGCATCTCTTCGCCGCCAACGATCGGGATCTGTTCGCGCAAGTCCTGTGGGCAGACCCAGTCGAACGTCAGGTTGGTAAACGGGGTTTGCGTGCCCCAGCGCGACGGCACGTTGAGGTTGTAGATGAACTCCTGCAACGACTGGCGGACCTCGTCGTAGCTGAGCTGGTCCTTGCGCACATAGGGCGCCAGGTAAGTGTCGAACGAGCTGAACGCCTGGGCGCCGGCCCATTCGTTCTGCAGGGTGCCGAGGAAATTCACCATCTGTCCCAGGGCACTGCTCAGATGCTTGGGCGGCCCGGCCTCGACCCGCCCTGGCACGCCATTGAGGCCTTCGTGCAACAGGGTGCGCAAGGACCAGCCGGCACAGTAGCCAGCGAGCATGTCCAGGTCGTGGATATGCAGGTCAGCCTCGCGGTGCGCCTCGCCGATGGCCTGGCTGTAGACCTCATCGAGCCAGTAGTTGGCGGTGACCTTGCCCGAAACGTTGAGGATCAGCCCGCCGAGGGAATACCCCTGGTTGGCATTGGCCTGCACGCGCCAGTCTTCGCGGTCCAGGTATTCGTTCATCGACGTGGCGACTTCCACCAGCGTACGGCGATCCCGACGCAGGCGTCCGTGTTGCTCGCGATAGACGATGTAGGCGCGCATGGAGAGAAAGAAACCGGCGTCCATCAGTACCCGTTCGACGCGGTCCTGGATCTGCTCGACGTTCAACCGCGTCTGCCCTTCCAACCGCGCCAACACTGCCTCCAGCAACGCCTCGGCCTCGGCTTCGGCGTATTCGCCGGTGGCCTTGCCGGCGGCGATCAGCGCCTGGCGGATCTTGTCCGCATCAAAGGCGACCACACTGCCATCGCGCTTGTGCAAGCGGTTACACCCTACTGAGATCAACGTGCTCTGCATTTTGGCTCCAGACACTACATATAGGCTTTTTGAGATCTTCAAACACAATATGCAGTGGAGAGTACGGACAAAAGGCAGGGTTGCAATTGATCGACATCAAGAATCGGGAGCGACTATTCGTCAGGCTGAAAGGTCATTTGGCAGCCCCCTGATCCCCTGTGGGAGCAAAGCTTGCTCGCGATGAACGATGACACGGTCTTGCAGTTAAACCGTGTCGCCTGCATCGCGGGCAAGCCTTGCTCCCACATGGGTTACGGCGTGACTGTAAGATTTGTATCCACCACAAATCCCTTGTGGGACCTGTGTACTGCTCAGCCCCCACTCATGTTCATGAACCGCACAATCTGCACTTCCCCACCCGGGTTGAAGTCATGGCGCAGTGGCTTGCCACGCAGCGCCTGGTGCACCGCCTGGATCACCGGTTGGTCTTCCAGCGGATAACGCCGCAGCAAGCCGCGCAGGTCGAGGGAGTCCTCTTGTCCCAGGCACAACAGCAAGCGCCCTTCGACGGTCATGCGCACGCGGTTGCAACTGGCGCAGAAGTTGTGGGTGTTGGGTGAAATGAAACCGATCCGAGTATCCGGATGACGCTCCAGGCGCACATAGCGCGCCGGCCCGCCGCTGCTCTCGGTGCTGTCGAGCAGGCGATGATGGCGAGCGATCTCGGCCCGCACCTCATCGCTGGAACAGAACGACTCGCCCCGGGAACGCCCGACCTCCCCCAACGGCATCTCCTCGATAAAGCTGATGTCGATGCGTTGGTCGATGGCGTACTGCACCAGCGCCGGAACTTCATCGAAGTTGCGTCCCTTCATGACCACGCAGTTGAGCTTGATCCGCTCGAACCCGGCGACCTTCGCCGCTTCGATGCCGGCCAGCACCTGGTCCAGGTTGCCGTTGCGGGTGATCGCCCGGAAGCGCTCGCTGTCGAGGCTGTCGAGGCTGATGTTCATGCGTTTGACCCCAGCCTCGACCAGCGGCTGGGCCAACCGCCCCAGCTGCGAGCCGTTGCTGGTCATCACCAGTTCCCGCAGGCCAGGCAATGCCGCGATCTCGCGACACAGCCCGACGATGCCCGGACGGATCAGCGGCTCGCCACCGGTCAGGCGGATTTTCTTCACCCCCAGGCCGACGAACAGCCGCGCCAGGCGCTGCAACTCCTCCAAGGTCAAGACTTGCTGACGCGGCAGGAAAGTCATGTTTTTCGCCATGCAATACACACAACGAAAATCACAACGATCGGTCACCGACATCCGCAAATAATCGATCTGGCGCCCAAATCCGTCCTGCAACACCGCGTTCATGAGGTTCTCCCGATTGAGCCCGTGCTCACTGCACCAGCGGCGAGTCGGCACCCTGAAGGTGAATGCCGCGAATGTCCGCCGCACCGATCAGGGTTTGCAGGTACTGCACCAGCGCTTTTTGCCACACGCCCTGCTGCAACTGGGTACGAATCGCCGTCGCCACTGCCTCATACGGCAATGGCTGGCCATCGATTCGCTGGTCGATGCTGATCACGTGCCAGCCATAGCGACTTTCCAGCGGTTTACCGGCCAGGCCCGCCGGCAGGGTGAACAACTGGCGCTCCAGTTCAGGCACGGTCTGGCCCTTGCTGATCTGCCCCAGCGAGCCGCCCTGCTCCTTGGAAGGACACGCCGAATGCGTCAGCGCCAACTCGGCAAAGCTGCCCGGGAACTGGTCCAGCCGCTCCAGCAGCAGCTCGGCCTGGACATGGGCCAGGCTGCGCGCCTCGGCATCGTCCGGCGCACATTCGAGCAGGATGTGCCGCACCGCCAGCAACGGCGCACTGTGAAAGCGCGCCCGGTTGTTTTCGTAGTAACGCAGGCAGGTTGCCTCGTCGCACTGTGGCACCAGCACCTCGCGTTCGAGCAACAACCGCGTCGCCGCCTCCTCTTCGTTTTCCCCGGCACCGACCTGCAACGCCAGGCCAAGCTCGGCGATACGCTGCTGGAGCAATTCGCGAATCACCAGCGCCCGAGCGGCCTGGTAGACCGCATCCTCACGGCTGTCAGCCGGGTGATATTGCAGCTCCTGGGCCATCGCCTGCGGGGTGATCGACACCCCGTTGACGCTGATGATCGGCCACTCCTGTTCACTGCTGGCAATCAACTGCGGCGCTTCATCTTCCGCCACCGGCCCGGCCTGGGCCGGCTCGAACTGCACCGCCCCCGCCGGTTCGGCATCGGCCACCGGCGCGATCACCGGTGCAGCTTTTGCCGAAGAACCACAGCCGCCGCTGCCGCCACCACTACCGCCACATCCGCATCCACTCGCCATGATCTTCTCCTCAAAACTTCTGCCGAACGATTTGATAACGACGCCCGAGGTACCAGACCGGCGCACTGACGATATGGACCAGACGAGTGAACGGGAACAACACGAACAGGGTCAGGCCCAGCACCACGTGGAGCTTGTAGACCAGGCCCACCGGCGCTATCGAGGTAGCGGCTTCAACCGGACGCAACAGCACGGTGTTCTGGGCCCAGTCGGCCAGCATCACCATCACCGAGCCGTCCATATGGGCGGTCGACGCCACGATGGTCATCAGCCCAAGTACCAGTTGCACCAGCAGCACCACCAGCACGAGGATGTCCGAGGCATTGGAGGTGGCGCGAACCCGTGGGTCGGTCAGGCGACGGTTGAGCAGCATCACCAGGCCGATCAGGCCCAGTACGCCGAAGAACCCGCCGGAGACCATCGCCAGCAACTGCTTGTTCTCGGTGCTCAGCACGTGGTGGTAGATCGCCGAGGGTGTCAGCAGGCCGACGAAGTGGCCGGCCAACACGAACAGCACGCCGATGTGAAACAGGTTGCTGGCCACGCGCATGCCGCGCTTGTTCAGCATCTGGCTGGAACCGGCCTTCCAGGTGTACTGGGACAGATCAAAGCGTGCCCAACTGCCGAGCAGGCAAATCGCCAAGGCGACATAGGGGTAGACCCCGAACAACAACAGATCCCATTTAGACATTGCCCACCTCCCCGGCTGGCGCTGCGGCCAGCCCTTCATGCTGAAAATCCACCCAGTGCAGCGGCACCGCACTTTCGTCTCGCGCCTTGCCCGGCGCGCTGGGCAGTGAACTGCAACGGTCCTGCTGTTCGGCCTTCATGAAGTCCACCGCCTCTTCTTCCCAGATCTTGTCCAGGGCTTCGAGGGAGTCATCCCGTGGCTCGGCCTTCACTTGCTCACGCAACTCGGCCACGGCCACCTGGGGCTCGGCCCCGGCGATTTGCAGCAAGGCCCGGAAGCAACTGGCGTAGGCGCTTTCACGCTCGTCCAGGCGCGCCGCGAGCAAAGCCAGCAGGTGCGCTACATCGGCCAGGCCCTCGCGGGCCTCGATGTCTTCGCGGGTGGAAAGAAACTCCAGGTACAACGGGATGTAGTCGGGCAGTTCCTTGACGCCGATGGCGAAACCGGCCTCTTCGTACTGGGCCATCATGTCGACCATGGCCTGGCCACGGTCGCGGGATTCGCCATGGACATGTTCGAACAGCAGCAGCGACAGCGAACGACCGCGGCCGAACAGCGCACCGTAGTGCTCCTGGCCATCCATCAGGTCCTTGCCGCAGATCACCTCCAGCAACTCGAACAACCCGGCGCGCTGGTTCGGACTAATTTCCCGCGTTTGGAGAATCGCTTGTTCCAGCTCATCCCGACCGGCCACCAGGGTCTCGGTCGGGTAGTCGAGCAGCAACGAAATCACCTTGAGAATGCGCATGCTCATTCCTCCCACAACTGCACGGTTTTGATCACGTCGCGGCGGTTGGCCTTCTTGCCACCGAACATGTTGGTGTCGGAGCTGCCACTGCAACCGCTGCCAAAGCTGAAGCCGCAACCGGAGCGCTCGGCGAACGCGTCGCTCATGGCGTCTTCGCGGTGGGCGCTTGGCACGACGAAGCGGTCTTCGTAGTTGGCGATGGCCAGGTAGCGGTACATCTCTTCCACCTGGTTCACGCTCAAGCCGACATCGGCCAGCACTTGCAGGTCCTGCACGCCGTCAACCTGCTCGGAACGTTTGTAGGCACGCATCGCCAACAAGCGTTTGAGCGCAAGCTTGACCGGTTTTTCATCGCCGGCGGTGAGCATGTTCGCCAGGTAGCGCAGCGGGATACGCAGGCTGTCGACGTCCGGGATCACCCCGTTCATGCCCACGGTGCCAGCCGTGGCAGCGTTCTGGATCGGCGACAGTGGCGGCACGTACCAGACCATTGGCAAGGTGCGGTATTCCGGGTGCAGCGGCAGTGCGAGTTTCCAGTCCACGGCCATTTTGTAGACTGGCGAGCGTTGCGCCGAATCGATCACCGACTGCGGCACGCCATCGGCCAGGGCCTGGCGAATCACCGCCGGGTCGTTCGGGTCGAGGAAGATCTCCAGTTGTTTCTCGTACAGGTCCTGCTCATTGGCGGTGCTTGCCACTTCGCTGATGCGATCGGCGTCATACAGCAGCACGCCGAGGTAACGGATGCGGCCAACGCAGGTTTCAGCGCAGACGGTCGGCATGCCGGCTTCGATTCGCGGGTAGCAGAAGATGCATTTTTCCGACTTGCCGCTCTTCCAGTTGAAGTAGATCTTCTTGTACGGGCAGCCGCTGATGCACATGCGCCAGCCACGGCATTTCTCCTGGTCGATCAGGACGATGCCATCCTCCTCGCGCTTGTAGATCGCACCGCTCGGGCACGACGCCGCGCACGTCGGGTTCAGGCAGTGCTCGCACAGGCGCGGCAGGTACATCATGAAGGTGTTTTCGTACTCGCCGTAGATGTCCGCCTGGATCTTGTCGAAGTTCTTGTCCTTGCGCCGCTTGGCGAATTCAGTGCCGAGGATTTCCTCCCAGTTCGGGCCCCATTCGATTTTCTCCATGCGCTTGCCGGACACCACCGAGCGTGGGCGCGCGGTGGGCTGGTGCTCGCCCAGCGGTGCGGTGTGCAGGTGCTGGTAGTCGAAGTCGAACGGTTCGTAGTAATCGTCCAAGCTCGGCAGGTCCGGGTTGGCGAAGATGTTCGCCAGCACGCGGAACTTGCCGCCAATGCGCGGGTTGATCGAACCGTCGGCGTTGCGGATCCAGCCGCCCTTCCACTTATCCTGGTTTTCCCACTCCTTGGGATAGCCGATGCCCGGCTTGGATTCGACGTTGTTGAACCAGGCGTATTCCATGCCTTCGCGGCTGGTCCAGACGTTCTTGCAAGTGATCGAGCAGGTATGGCAGCCGATGCATTTGTCCAGGTTCAGGACCATGCCGATTTGTGAGCGAATCTTCATCTCAGTTCTCCTCGATATCAGTCGGCAGTGGACGCGGCAAATCATCGCCACTGGAACCATCGAGCCAATCGACCTTGACCATCTTGCGCACCACGACGAATTCGTCGCGGTTGCAACCGACCGTGCCGTAATAGTTGAAGCCGTAGGCCTGTTGGGCGTAGCCGCCAATCATGTGGGTGGGCTTGAGCACCACGCGGGTCACCGAGTTGTGGTGGCCGCCACGGGTCTTGGTGGTTTCCGAACCCGGCACGTTCACGATCCGTTCCTGGGCGTGATACATCATCACCATGCCTTCCTTGACCCGTTGGCTGACCACCGCACGGGCGGTCAGCGCGCCATTGACGTTGAAGCATTCGATCCAGTCGTTGTCCTCGATACCGGCGCGCTTGGCGTCGATTTCCGAGAGCCAGACAATCGGTCCGCCACGGCTCAAGGTCAGCATCAGCAGGTTGTCGCTGTAGGTGCTGTGGATGCCCCACTTCTGGTGCGGGGTGATCCAGTTCAGGACGATCTCGGTCTCGCCATTGCTGCGCTTGCCCTTCACGCCGGCAATGGTGCGGGTGTTGACCGGTGGCCGATAGCTCATCAGCTGCTCGCCGAACGCCTGCATCCACGGGTGATCCTGGTAGAACTGCTGGCGACCGGTGATGGTGCGCCATGGGATCGACTCATGGACGTTGGTGTAGCCGGCGTTGTAGCTCACATGATCGTCTTCCAGGCCAGACCAGGTCGGGCTGGAAATGATCTTGCGTGGCTGGGCCTGGATGTCACGGAAGCGAATCGCCTCGTGCTCCTTGGACACCGCCAGGTGGCTGTGGTCGATGCCGGTGAATTCCGACAGCGCTGCCCAGGCTTTCACCGCGACATGGCCGTTGGTTTCCGGCGCCAGGGACAGGATCACTTCGGCAGCATCGATGGCGCTATCGATTTTTGGCCGCCCTTGGCTGATACCCGCCTCGACTTCCTTGTGGTTCAGTTCGCCGAGGAATTTAACTTCAGTATCAGTGTTCCAGTTGATGCCCTTGCCGCCGTTGCCGAGTTTTTCCAGCATCGGGCCCAGGGAGGTGAACTGCTTGTAGATGTTCGGGTAGTCGCGTTCCACCACTTGCAGGTTCGGCGCGTTCTTGCCCGGGACCGGTGCAACGCCGGCACTTTTCCAGTCGGTGCCGCCAAACGGTTGGGCCAACTCGCCGACGCTGTCGTGCATCAGCGGTACGGTGACCAGGTCTTTCTCGACACCCAGGTGGCCGACCGACATGGCGGAAAACGCCTTGGCGATGCCCTTGTAGATTTCCCAGTCCGAACGCGATTCCCAAGCCGGATCGATGGCGGCCGACAGTGGGTGAATGAACGGGTGCATGTCCGAGGTGTTCATGTCGTCTTTTTCGTACCAGGTGGCGGTCGGCAAGACGATGTCGGAATACACGCAGGTCGAGGACATGCGGAAGTCCAGGGTGGTCACCAGATCGAGCTTGCCAATGGCGCCCTCGTCGACCCATTCGGCTTCGGTGGGCTTGCACTCGGTGCCATGGCCGATGTCTTCGTTCATCACGCCGTTCTTCGTACCGAGCAGGTACTTGAGCATGTACTCGTGGCCCTTGCCCGAGGAGCCCAGCAGGTTGGAACGCCAGATGAACATGTTGCGCGGGAAGTTCACCGGGCTGTCCGGCTGCTCGCAGGCAAAACGCAGGGAACCGTCCTGCAACGACTTGACCACGTAGTCCTTGGGTTCCATGCCCGCGGCGGCGGCGTCGCGGCAGATGTGCAGCGGGTTGGTGTTGAGCTGCGGTGCACTCGGCAACCAGCCGGCCCGTTCGGCGCGGATGTTGTAGTCCAGGGCGTGCTCGGGGAATTGCGATTTGTCGGCCAGGGGCGAGAGCACATCGTGCATGCTCATCTTCTCGTGGCGCCATTGCGAACTGTGCCCGTAGAAGAAGCTGGTGCCGTTCATTTGCCGTGGCGGACGGTTCCAGTCCAGGCCAAAGGCCAGGGGCAGCCAGCCGCATTGCGGACGGAGTTTTTCCTGGCCGACATAGTGGGCCCAGCCGCCGCCGGTCTGGCCGACGCAACCGCAGAGCATGAGCATGTTGATCAGCCCGCGGTAGTTCATGTCCATGTGGTACCAGTGGTTCATCGCCGCACCGACGATGATCATCGAGCGTCCACGGGTCTTGTCGGCGTTGTCGGCAAACTCGCGGGCGATCTGGATCGCCTTCTCGCGGCTTACGCCAGTGATCTGCTCCTGCCAGGCCGGGGTGCCGGGCACCGAAGCGTCGTCATAGTCCTTGGCAACGTTGGCGCCGCCCAGGCCACGGTCGATCGCCAGGTTGGCCGCCGACAGGTCGAATACGGTGGCGACTTTCGCCACGCTGCCATCGGCCAGCACCACGCTGTGCACCGGCACCCGACGGAACTGCACCGCGTCACCGGCCACATGCTGGAAGTACTCCTGGGCTTCGCCGGCGAAGTACGGGAACGCCACCTCGGCGACGTCGCCGCCGATCAGGCTCAGCTTGAGGTCGATCTCACGCCCCTCGCCGCCTTCACGGGGCAGGATGTTCCACTTGCCCTTCTCACCCCAGCGATAGCCGATGGAGCCTTGGGGCGAAACCAGTTCGCCGGCGGCATCCATGGCGATGGTTTTCCATTCCGGGTTGTTGTCCTGGCCGAGGTTGTCGGTCAGGTCGCTGGCCCGCAGGAAACGGTCCGGCTGGTAACCCGCACCCGGCGCAGCGCCGAGCATCGGCTTGAGCATCACCAGTACCGGCAGGTCGGTGTAGCGCTTGGCGTATTCGGTGAAATAGGCGCTCGGCTTGTCCAGGTGGAATTCTTTGAAGATCACATGGTTGAAGGCCTGGGCCAACGCGGCGTCGGTGCCCTGCTTGGGGTTGAGCCACAGGTCGGTGAGCTTGGCGACTTCCGAATAGTCCGGGGTGATCGCCACGGTCTTGGTGCCCTTGTAGCGCACCTCGGTGAAGAAGTGGGCGTCAGGGGTACGGGTCTGCGGGACGTTGGAGCCCCAGGCAATGATGTAGTTGGAGTTGTACCAGTCGGCCGATTCCGGCACGTCGGTCTGCTCGCCCCAGACCATCGGCGAAGCTGGCGGCAAGTCGCAATACCAGTCGTAGAAGCTCAGGCACACGCCACCGATCAGCGACAGGTAACGCGAGCCGGCGGCATAGCTGACCATCGACATGGCCGGGATCGGCGAGAAGCCCACCACCCGGTCCGGGCCGTGTTCCTTGACGGTATAGACGTTGGCGGCGGCGATGATCTCGTTGACTTCTTCCCAGTTGGAACGGATGAAGCCGCCCATGCCGCGCTTGCTTTTATAGGAGTCGGCCTTGGCCTTGTCCTCGACGATGCTGGCCCAGGCTTCCACCGGCGGCAGGGTCTGCCGGGCTTCGCGCCACAGCTTGAGCAATGGCTTGCGAATTTTCGGGTACTTGAGCCGGTTGGCGCTGTAGATGTACCAGCTGTAGCTCGCGCCGCGAGGGCAGCCGCGTGGTTCGTGGTTGGGCAGATCGTTGCGGGTACGCGGATAGTCGGTCTGCTGGGTTTCCCAGGTGATCAAGCCGTTCTTGACGTAGATTTTCCACGAGCACGAACCGGTGCAGTTCACCCCGTGGGTGGACCGCACGATCTTGTCGTACTGCCAGCGCGAACGATAGACGTTCTCCCAGTCCCGGGATTCCTTGCGGGTCTCGCCGTGACCATCGGAAAACTCGCCTTGCTTGCGGTTGAAAAACCGCAGTTGATCCAATAAATGACTCACAGTGTGTTCCTCTCAGGCTTGCTCCGCGGGGTCTGCGCCCCGCCCACGCAATAGTTGAATTCGTCTTAGCAGGGAGTCGCCGCGCCCTTGCGGGCGTACCACCACCAGGTCACCACGATGCAGCTCAGGTAGAAGCCGACGAACATGTAGAAGGCCATCTCCGGGCCGCCGGTCAGGGCCATCGAAGTGCCGAATGATTTGGGAATGAAGAAGGCTCCGAAGGCGCCCATGGCCGAGCTGAAACCCAGCACGGCGGCCGATTCCTTGCCGGCGTTCTTGAGCGCCAACTCGCGTTGTTCGGGCTTTTTGCCCAGGGCGGACTTCTCGTGCAGGGTGCGGAAGATCACCGGGATCATGCGGAAGGTCGAACCGTTGCCCACGCCAGTGGTGATGAACAGCAACATGAACATGCCCAGGAAGCCGTAGAAATTGCCGCCCTGGCCGTTCTGCGGCAGGAAGTGCAGGACCCCGAAGACCATCACGATCATCAACACGAAGTTCCACAAGGTGACCTTCGCGCCACCGAGCTTGTCCGCCAGCCAGCCGCCCAGCGGCCGTACCAGCGCGCCCACCAGTGGACCGAGGAAGGCGAATTTCAGGGCGATGACTTCCGGGAACGAGGTCTTGATCAGCAGTGGGAAGGCGGCGGAAAAACCGATGAACGAACCGAAGGTGGCCAGGTACAACCAGCACATCAGCCAGTTGTGCTTGCGCTTGAAGATCACCGCCTGTTCGCTGAACGAAGCGCGGGCGCTGGACAGGTCGTTCATGCCGAACCAGGCAATCAGGGTCACGGCGAGGATGAACGGTACCCAGATGAAGCCGGCGTTCTGCAACCACAGCGAGCTGCCGTCGGCCAACACCTGCGGCTGGCCGCCCATGAAGCCGAACACACCGAAGGAAATCACCAGCGGCACGCTGAACTGCATCACCGACACGCCCAGGTTACCCAGCCCGGCGTTCAGGCCCAGGGCGGTGCCCTGCTGGGACTTGGGGTAGAAGAAGCTGATGTTGGACATGCTCGAGGCGAAGTTGCCGCCGCCAAAACCGCAAAGCAATGCGATCAGCACGAACACGCTGTAGGGCGTGGCCGAATCCTGCACGGCGAAGCCCATCCACAAAGCCGGTATCAGCAACGACGCCGTGCTCAGCGCGGTCCAGCGGCGCCCGCCGAAGATCGGCACCATGAACGAGTAGAAGATGCGCAAGGTCGCGCCGGACAGCCCCGGCAATGCCGCCAGCCAGAACAACTGGTCGGTGCTGAAGCTGAAGCCGATGGCATTCAGGCGCACGATCACCGTGCTCCAGACCATCCACACCGCGAAGGCCAACAGCAGCGCCGGGATGGAAATCCACAGGTTGCGCCGGGCGGTCAGCTTGCCGCTACTGCCCCAGAAAGCAGGGTCTTCCGGGCGCCAGTCATGAATGACCGGGCCCTTTTCAGGCGTTTGCAGAACGGACATGTTCTTCTCCTTGGGCAATGCTGGAAAACGGGGATTGAGTGGCCGGCGGCTGTTTACCCAGCAGCGGGCGCTTGCGCATTTCGCTGAAGTACATCCAGGCCAGGGAGACCCAGACCACGCCGTACATCAACATGAAGCAGGACGAGCGCACGCCGGTGAGGTCCACCAGGGCGCCGAACATGATCGGCAGCACGAACCCGCCCAGGCCGCCGGCCAGGCCGACGATGCCGGACACCGCGCCCATGTTTTTCGGGTAGTCGTTGGCGATGTACTTGAAGACCGAGGCCTTGCCGAACGCGAAGGCGATGCCCATCACGAACAGCAGCACGGTGAACAGCGTGGGGCTGAGGCCGATGTGGAAGTCGACGATGCCGTTGACGGTCTGCACTTGCAGCTGCGTCTGGGGATAGGAGAGCAGGAACAGGCAGATCCAACTGACCCACAACACCCACCAGGTCACGCTCTGGGCGCCCCAGCGGTCGGACATCCAGCCACCGACGGCCCGCAGCACGCCACCGGGCAAGGAGAAACACGCCGCCAGCAGCGCCGCGCTTTGCAGGCTGAAGCCGTATTCCTGCACGTAATACTTGGTCATCCACAAGGCCAGGGCCACGTAGCCGCCGAAGACGATCGAGTAGTACTGGCAGTAGCGCCACACGGCCGGCTCTTTCAGGGTTTTCAATTGCTCGCGCAACGTCGCGCCGCCGGTGCCGCTGTGTTCCTTTTTCTCGGTGGTGAGAAACCAGAACAGCAGCGCGGTGATGAACAGGATGGCGCTGAACACCTTCGGCACCAGGTGCCAGGTGCCGAACGCGATCAGCGCCGGAGCGAGGAACTTGGTCACTGCCGCACCGGCGTTGCCGGCGCCGAAGACGCCCATGGCAAACCCCTGGTTCTGCTTGTCGAACCACTTGGCGACGTAAGCGATGCCCACCGAGAACGAGCCACCGGCCAGGCCGACGAACAGGCCCAGCACCAGGAACTGCCAGAAGGCCGTGGCGAGGGTGATCAGGTACAGCGGCAATACGCAGGCCAGCATCAGCAGGAAGAACACGATCCGTCCGCCAAAGCGGTCGGTCAGAAGCCCCAGGGGCAAGCGCACCAGCGAACCGGT
Source organism: Pseudomonas sp. KB_12 (assembly GCF_052114545.1). Taxonomy (NCBI): domain Bacteria; kingdom Pseudomonadati; phylum Pseudomonadota; class Gammaproteobacteria; order Pseudomonadales; family Pseudomonadaceae; genus Pseudomonas; species Pseudomonas sp. KB_12. Next base: position 171,282 of record NZ_JBFREY010000013.1, read on the forward strand.
CAACACCGGCGTGGCAGCCAGCAGGCCGAATTGGGTTTCATTGAGGGCCAGCATTTCCTTGATCGGAACGCCGAGCACGGCAAACATCATCCAGACCATGAAGCACACGGTGAAGGCCAGGGTACTCATCCCTAGTACCAGCCCTTGTTGCACTTGCGCTCGCATCACGATGCACTCCGTCAGTTCGATGAGCGCAGCCTAGTGATACGAACCCCGCGAAAACTTGACCTGGATCAACGTGCGCCGGGGCGGTCCAGGCCTATGCTTGGCCCGTCTACCTCCAAGGAGGTAGACCCGGATATTGATACAACCCTTTATTTATCAATATCTTGAATAAGTCTGCCGAAGCTTTTATGGAAATGGAGCGGCCGACAACTCTTTAGAGGTAGTGCGCCCAGGATTGGCTGCTACACCCCCAGGTCCAGGGCGCCCCCTATGCTCGGTTCACAGTTTTGCCCCGCAGGCCCGCGTCGATGATGCGTTGGCTGCGCAGTTCCCTGCCCGCTCGCGCCGGGCTGGCGGTGATCCTGATCGCCATCCTGGCCTTGGCCAGTTCCTTGAGTGCCGGGTTGATCGCCTGGTTCAGCCAGGGCGACGCTGCTGCCATCAACACCGCCGGCTCCGTGCGCATGGAGACCTACCACCTGAGCTGGAAACTGGCGGCGGGGGCCAACGACGACATCCCGGCGATCACCGCCAGCCTGCAACAACGCCTCGACAGCCCAGCCCTGCGCGCCGTGCTGGAAGATGGGCCGGAAACCTCCCTGCACAAGAGCTATCGCGACCTTGTGCAACGCTGGAACCAGACCTTGCGCCCGGCCATCGAGCGTGGTGACTCGGCGTTTTTCCAGGCCAATGCCAATGCCTTCGTCAACCAGTTGGACCGGTTCGTCACCCTGCTGCAACGCCAGAGCGAGCACAAGCAAGGCTGGCAGCAGGTGATCCAGGGCGCGGCGCTGTTCAGCACCATGATCATCCTGCTGATCGGCCTGTATGAATTGCAGTACGGCGTGGTCACGCCCTTGCAGGAGTTGGTGGACGCCACCCAGCGCTTTCGCCGTGGCGAATTCCAGGTGCGAGTCAATCACCAGTCCGAAGATGAACTGGGCCAGTTGGCGACCAGTTTCAACACCATGGCCGAGACCATCGAGCAATCGCACCGCACCCTGGAAAACCAGGTCCGGCAAAAGACCCTGAACCTGCAACAGGCCAACGCCGCCCTGGAGCTGCTGTACCAGAGCAGTCGCAGCCTGGCGACGCGCCAGGCCAATGCCGAAGGGCTGGACGAACTGATCCGGCGCTTCCAGCAACGCCTGCCGGGCCTGCGCCTGACGCTGTGCCTGCAAGGGCAATTGCAGTCACCGGCCAGGCATTTGCTGGCGTTGCATGGCGCCGACAGCCGCCAGGTCTGCGCCAGCAGCGATTGCGCCAGCTGCCATAAACGCAACGCTGCACGCCCGCAAGCCTTCAGCATCAGCAACCAGGGCAACGAACTGGGTGAGCTCAAGGCCCATTTTGTCGACGGCCACGCCGCGCAGCCCTGGGAAACCGCATTGATCCAGGCCCTGGCCAACCTGATTGGTACGTCGCTGTCGCTCAAGCGCCAGCGCGAACAGGACCATCGTCTGCTGCTGCTCGATGAACGCACGATCATTGCCCGCGAGCTCCACGATTCCCTGGCCCAGGCCTTGTCGTACATGAAGCTGCAAGTCAGCCGCATGCAGACCCTGATGCGTCGGGGCGAACCGGTGCAGACCCTGGAGACCGTCACCGGTGAACTGCGTGAAGGGCTCAACAATGCTTATCGCCAGTTGCGCGAGTTGCTGACCACCTTCCGCTTGCAGATCCACGATGACGGCCTGGTCGAAGAGCTCAAGGACACCGCCGAGGAGTTCTCCAACCGAGGGGACTTCAAGGTGCATCTGTTCGTCGACACCCTGGCCTTCGAGCTGTCGGCCAGCGAGCAGATCCACATCCTGCAGATCACCCGCGAGGCCCTGTCCAACTGCCTGCGCCACGCCCATGCCGAAAACGCCTGGCTCGAACTGCGCCAGGAAGGCGAGACCGTGCAGCTGTCGATCGAAGACGATGGCCGCGGCTTCAGTGGCGAGGTGGACCAGCGCGAACACCATGGCCTGAACATCATGAACGAACGGGCCCGCAGCCTGCGCGGCCAACTGCAGATTCACTCCCGTACACCCCAGGGCACCCGCATCCAGGTGCATTTCCAACCGGAATTCCTGGGCCAACACACCGAAGGCCTCGCAACATGAATGCCCCCCTGCGCCACACCCTGCTACTGGTCGACGATCATCCGATGATGCGTCGCGGGATCCGCCAGATGCTTGAACTCGAAGACGATTTGCAGATCGTTGGCGAAGCCAGCCACGGCGAAGAAGCCCTGACCCTGATCGAACCGCTCAACCCCGACCTGGTGCTGCTGGACAACAACATGCCGCAGATGAACGGCATCGAGACCCTGCGCCGGCTGCGCGCCATGCACTACACCGGCAAGGTGCTGCTGTTCACCGTGTCCGATGCCGAGGACGACATCCGCGATGCCCTGCGCCTGGACGCCAACGGTTACCTGCTCAAGGACATGGAGCCGGAGCTGCTGATCCAGTACATCCGCGATGCCCTCAACGGCGCCCTGGTGATCAGCCCGGGCCTGACCCGCGTCATGGCCCAGGCGCTGCGCTCGCCACCGCGCCAGGCCGATGTGGAACTGACCGAACGCGAACGCCAGGTCCTCAAGACCATCGCCGGCGGCTACAGCAACAAAGTCATCGGGCACAAGCTGGGCATCACCGAAGGCACGGTCAAGGTGCATGTGAAGAACCTGCTGCACAAGCTCGGCTTGCGCTCACGGGTCGAAGCCGCGGTGTGGGCGATGGAGCATTTGCGCGGGGCTGGCTAGCCCTGGTTGGGGGCCATGAATAAACACACAACCTGTGGCGAGGGAGCTTGCTCCCGCTGGGGCGCGCAGCGGCCCTGTTTTTTTGGGGGCTGCTGCGCAGCCCAGCGGGAGCAAGCTCCCTCGCCACAGGATCTGTGTTCTGCAGGCATTGATTTGACTGGCATGGCCGCTCCTCATCCCTCTTCCGAGGTAGGCCTGCCGAGGCATAGGCCGGCGGCGATTTGGGCTCTACCATGACGGCACGCGGAGGTACGCCATGCTGACCCACCCTTCCATCGTTTTACTGTTGCGTCGTCATCACCTGTTCAGCCAACTGCCGGAGCGGGTCTTTGAGGATGTCTGCAGCCTGGCTGTCCTCAAACGCCTGGAATGCAACAGCACGCTCATGCACCAGGGCGATCCGGCCAAGCGGTTTTTCTTGCTGGTCAGTGGTCAGATCAAGCTGTTCCGGGTGACCGGTGAGGGCCAGGAGAACCTGGTGGAAATCATCCAGCCCGGCCAGACCTTCGCCGAGGCCCTGCTGTTCAGCCAGGCCCGTTGCTATCCGGTCAGTGCGTCGGCGATCAAGGACAGCGTGCTGGTGAGTATCGAGGGCACCCATTACCGCAAGGCCCTGGAGGACCAGCCCAAGGTCTGCCTGGCGATCCTCGCGAGCATGAGCATCCATCTGCACCAACGCCTCAAGGACATCGACAACCTGACCTTGGCCAGCGCCAGCCGGCGGGTGATCAATTTCCTGCTGCAGGAACGCGATCCGCGGGATGGTCAGGTGGTTTTGCAGGTGTCGAAGCGGCTGGTGGCTTCCAAGTTGGGGATTCAGCCGGAGACGTTTTCGCGGATTCTGCATCGGTTGGTGGATGGGGGGTTGATTGCCATGGAGCGGCGTCAGATTCATATCTTGTCCGAGGATGGGTTGGAGGCTTATCAGCAGTAGGTTTCTTTGTGTGAATATCCGTTATTTAGGTAACGGCTGATTATGGTTCCGCTCTTACAGCGGGTCACTTTCGAAAAGCCCGGAAGCCGGCCCAGTCGAAAGTAACCAAAGCGCTTCTGCCCCACCACTCGGTGCCTCGCCTAGGCTCGGCATGCCCTCACTCCGGCATTGCTCCGTGGGCCCGCCGCGAAGGGCCATCCATGGCCCA